>NZ_JBEOWM010000053.1:0-38188 GCF_040296045.1 Streptomyces sp. NPDC002490
GCTTTCGACGGAACCGGTTCCGTCGAAAGCGGCGCCCCCGTGCGACGGGCGGATCAGTCCGGCAGCGGCACGCCCGACTGGACCAGACGGACCCGCCCCCCGACCTCCACCCAGCCGTACGGCTGCGGGGCGGTCAGGATCTGCGAGCCCGCGCCCTGGCGGATGTTGAGGGCCCGACCCAGCTCCGCCGTCAACAGGAGCGCCGCCGCCCCGGTCGCCTCGTCCTCCCGGATGCCGTCGTCACGGCCCGGGAACGCCCGCGCCCTGATCCGGCCGGCCCGCTCGTCCTCCCACGCCCAGGCGTAGATCCACTCACCGGGCGGGGGCACCTCCAGCGCGTCCACCTCGGCCGCCGAGCCGTACGCGCGCAGGGTGCGCTCCGGCACCCACTCGGGCAGCGCCTCGATCCAGGAGAACTCGCCGTCCTGCCGGGCGCCCACCACGCCCGCCGGGGTCACCAACTCCGGCACGTCCAGCAACCAGGCCGCACCGACGCACGGATGGCCCGCGAAGGGCAGCCGCAGGCTAGGGGTGTAGATGTCGATCGTGCCGCGTTCGGGATCGTCCACGAACACGGTTTCGCTGAACCCGAGCTTCGATGCAGTGCTCTGACGGGACGCCTCGTGCGGTAGGGGACTGCCGTCCCGCACGACGCCCAGCTCGTTGCCGCCCCGGTTGCCGTCCGGGCCGCAGAAGACTCGTAGTACGTCGAGTTGGGTCACCGCTGCATTGTGCCTGCGCAGGGGGCCTGCGGGAAATCCCGCCGCCGCGGGACCCGTCGGGACGGACGTTTCCCGGGTGCCGGCGAGCCGCCTCGACGGGGTGAGGGCACGAGGTGCCCGCCGCGGGACGGGTGGGTCCCGCGGCGGGCACGGTGCGACGGAGGCGGGTCAGTCGGAGGAGCGGCGGCGGACGGCGAAGACCGTGGCCGCGCCCGCGGCGAGGATCGCCCCGGCGCCCGCGAGCAGGGACCCGGCCGGCACGTTCGCGCCGGTGCTCGCCAGGGCGCCCGAGCCGCCGGGGCCGCCGCCCGTGGAACCGCCACCGGTGGCACCGCCCACGCTGCCGCCCGTGGAACCGCCCACGGAACCGCCCACGCTGCCGCCCGTGTTGCCGCCACCGGTCGAACCACCGGTGGCCGAGCCTGTGGTGGTGCCCCCGGAGCCGGTGGCACCGGAGCCGTCGGAGCCGCCGCCGATGCCCTCGGGGATGTCCGCGTCCTCGGTGAGGGCGAGGGCGACGGTCACCGGGTCGATCGCCTCGCCGACCTCGTAGAAGGTCCCCACGGTGTCGTTGGCGAACTGCTGGATGCCGGCGGCGGTGAACGCGGCGGGTATCCGGTTCAGGACGAGGACGTCGTCCTTGACCTCGTAGGAGACCGCGGAGAGGTCCAGCGTGGCGAACTCGACGTCCTGGTTGGTGCGCTGGGGCGTGGTGACGTCGACGATCAGGGTGCCCTCGGTGCCGGACGCCTTGATCTTGACGTCCGAGAAGGTCATGTCGATGGTGTGGCTCGGGTACCGGAACCGCACCTCGCCGCCGAAGGACGCTTCCAACTTTCGGGCGTCGGCGTCGAGGTCGGCCTTGGCGTACGGGAAGTCGAAACCGGCGCCGTTGTCGCTGGCGCCCTGCGAGGGCTCGATGGTGCCGCCGGTCTTGATGTACCTGCGGAAGGACTCCTTCACCCCCCAGGAGAGGGTGCCGTCGACGACCTCGCCGGACTGCTCGGTCCCGAAGCTGCCGGGGCCGGACGGGGTGCCGCTCGGCGTACCGGACGGGGTGCCGGAGGGCTTGCCGGACGGGCTGCCGCTCGGGGTGCCGGAAGGCTCACCGGAAGGCGTACCCGACGGCTCTCCGGAGGGCGTGCCCGACGGCTCTCCGGAGGGCGTGCCCGAAGGGGTCCCCGACGGCTCACCGGAGGGCGTGCCCGAAGGGGTGCCGCTGGGCGTGCCCGAAGGGGTGCCGCCGGGGTCGGTCGGCGTACCTGACGGGGTGCCGGTGGGACGGGGGCCCGAGTCGGCGGTGACGGTGAGGGTGGCGGGGTCCAGCGCGGTGCCCGCCGAGTAGAAGTTCTGGAACGCCTCGGCGCCGTCCGCGGTGAGTTCGGCGGGGATGTCCTTGAAGACCATCGCCCCGCCCGCCCCCTGGCCGGGCTTGACGCCGTCGAGTCCGAGGGTGGCGAGCGGCACGTCCTGGTCGGTGGTGGTGGCGCCGTCCTTCCTGGTGGTGACGTCCGCGGAGATCGTGCCCTCGGTGCGGGTGGTGGCGACCCGCACGTCCGAGAGGGTGATGTCGAGCGCACCGTGGTGGCCCTCGAACCGCACGGCGCCCTTGAAGACGGTGTTCACCCCGTGGGTGGACAGGTCGTAGCTGCCGGTACCGGCGGTGAAGGTGAACGGTCCGTTGTCGTCGGCCTGTCGTGCGCCCTCGCTGGCGGTGATCCCGCCCTGGGCTATCGGGGACAGCAGGTACGAGCGGAACGACTTCTTGACGCCCCAGTCGAGGGTGCCGTCCTTCAGCGCGATCGGCGGGGCGGCCGGGGCCGCGGGGGCGGCCACGGCCGGGAGGGCCAGAGCGGTGGCACCGAGGGTGACCGCGGTCGCGGCGGACACCGCGAGCGCGGTCGGGCGGCGGCGGGGAGCTGCCATGGTTCGGGATCTCCTTGGAACTTCGGGGGGAGGGGAAGGGGGCGAGCCCCTGGGGTCAGCCCTCGCCCGCGGCCTTGCGGCGGCGGGCGCGGAGGACCCCGAAGGCGGCGGCTGCCAGCAGCAGGACGCCCGCGCCGGCGGCGACGGGAACGACCGGGAACTCGGAGGAGTCCGCTGGGGAGGCGGTCTTCTCGGTCGCGTCCTGCGAGGGGGCGGCTTCGGCCGTGCTCCGCTCGGGGGCGGGGCTCTCGGGGAGGTCGCTGCCCAGGTCGGGCAGCGCGGGGAGCCGGGCGTCCTCGTCGAGCGCGACGGCGAACGAGACGGGGTCCATGGCCGTGCCGGCCTTGTACATGCCGTTGAACGCCTTGGCGCCGCGCTCGGTGAGTCGGGCCGGTGCTTCGGTGACGGTGACGAGTCCGTCGGCGGTCTTGAGGTCGGAAGTGTCGAAGGTGACCAGGGGAACCTTGGTGTCGCGCAGTTCGGGGGACCGCACGTCGGCGTAGAGGGTGCCCCGGTCGCCCGCGGTGGTGACGGCGACCTTGCTGAGGGTCAGGTCGAGGCCGTGCTTGCCGGTGAAGCGGACCGAGCCGGCGAAGGCGGCGTCAAGCGCCTCCTTCCGGTAGGTGCCGGTGCCCTTGGTGAAGCGGAAGAGCGCGCCGCCGTCCTGGGCGCCGCCGGCGAGGGTCCATTTGCCGCCGGCGATGGAGCCGGTGACGTACTCGCGGAAGGTGCGGCGCACCCCCCAGTCGACGGCGGCGTCCTCGATCCGGCCCGCCTTCGCCGGCTTCTTCCCGGGCTTCTCGGCGGGCTTCTCCTCGGGCTTCTTCCCGGGTGTCCCGGACTCCTCCGGTGCGGCCGTCCGGCCGGGTTCGGCCGGTTGCCGCGCGGAGGGACCTTCGGCCGGCGCCTTCGGGACCGTCACGTCCGCGGAGAGGTTGACCGGATCCAGGGCGGTGCCGGCGGTGTAGTACCCGGCGAACGCCTTGGCGCCCTGGGCGGTGAGCGTCGCGGGGACGTTGGTGAGGGCGATCGGGGAACCGCCGCCGCGCATGTCGATGCCGGACAGGTTGAGGGAGGCCATGGGGACCTGGGTGGAGCGGGTGACCTTGCCGGTCTTCAACTCCTTGCTGACCATGTCGACGTGCAGGGTGCCGGACCCGCCGGTGATGCGGACGGTGGGCCGGGAGATGCTGAGGTCGAGCTGGAGTTCGCCGTTCGGCTTCTGGTGGCCGGTGAAACGGACGCCGCCGGTGAAGCCGGCGCGGAACGCCCCGGTGTCCGGGTCGTAGCTCCCGCTCGCCGAGTGGAACCGGAACTGGCTCCCGCCCACGGTGGCGGCGCCGCCCTGGAGGGTGAAGTTCCCCTTGGCTATGGGGCCGGTGACGTACCGCTGGAACGAGGACTTGACGCCCCAGTCCAGTCGTCCTCCCTGAACCGTGCGCTCCTCGGCGTGCGCGGTCGACGCCGGAAGCGCCACCACCCCCGCGCACGCCGTGAACGTCGCGCACACGGTGGCGACGGCCGTACGGGCAACCCGTCCGGACAGCATGGATCCCCCCTCCTCGGGCTGGTCATTAAGGTAAGGCTAACCTAAACTATGTCGGACCTGGCCGAAACCCTACGGTCACCCGAACCTCTCCCACCAGCACGACAGGACGGTGCGATTCGTGCGCATTCCACGACTGGCAGGCGTCTCCACCCTCGTCCTCGCCCTTGCCCTGACGGGCTGCGGCAGTACTCAGGACGACGGGGGCGACGCCCCGGCGAAGGCCCGCACGACGACCGCGGCGGACCGGGTGGAGCCGCTGGCCACCACCCCCCAACCGCGACTTCCGGCCACCGTGGACTCGGCCGACGGGCGGCGGGTGGAGGTCACCGACATCAGCCGGATCGTGCCGCTGAGCGGCAGCCTCAACGAGATCGTGTTCACCCTCGGCCTCGGGGACCGGGTCGTGGCCAAGGACATCACCGCCACCTTCGAACAGGCCGCGGACCTGCCCGTGGTGACCCGGGCGCACGACGTCTCCGCCGAGTCGGTGCTCTCGCTGCGGCCCACCGTGGTCCTCGCCGACACCACCACCGGACCCGTCGAGGCGATCGACCAGATCCGCGACGCGGGCGTGCCGCTCGTCGTCTACGAGACCGCGGCGGGCCTCGACGACGTGAGCACCCGGATCGAGGCGGTCGCGAAGACGCTCGGCGTGCCCGCCGCGGGCGAGGAGCTGACCGACCGCACCCGGGAGCGCATCGCGAAGGTGCAGGCGGACGTCCCCGAGCCGGCCGCCGAGGCGGACCGTCCCCGGGTGGCGTTCCTGTACGTCCGCGGCTCGGCCTCCGTCTACCTGCTCGGCGGCCGGGACTCCGGGGCGAGTTCGCTGCTGGAGGCGGCGGGCGCGGTCGACGCCGGCAAGGAGTCCGGGCTGGACAAGGACTTCACCCCGATCACCAGCGAGGCGCTCGCCAAGGCCGCCCCGGACGCGGTGCTGGTGATGACCAAGGGACTGAAGTCGGTCGGCGGCGTCGACGGCCTGGTCAAGATCCCGGGCGTGGCCGAGACGCCCGCCGGGATGGACCGCCGGATCGTCTCCATCGACGACGGGGTGATGCTGAACTACGGCCCCCGCACCGACCAGGTCCTCCAGAGCCTGGTGGACCAGCTCTACGCGAAGGGCGGCGCGAAGTGACCGCGGTCGCGGGACCCGAAGGCCCCCCGGACACCCGTCCCGCGGACCCGGCGGCAACAACAACAGTGGCGAAGACGACCGAACGGGCTCCGGCCCGACGGCGGGGCGCCGCCCCCGCGCTGACGGTCGGACTGGTCGTCGCCCTGCTGGTGATGGCCCTGGTGTCGGCCGGCACCGGGGCCTACCACATCCCCCTCGCCGACGTCCTGGGCTCGGTGCAGCACCGGCTGGGGCTCGGCGGGGCGGCGCTGGACCGGGTCGGCGAGAGCGTGCTGTGGAACGTGCGGCTGCCACGGGTGGTGCTGGCGCTGCTGGTCGGCGCCTCGCTGGGCTGCGCGGGCGCCCTGATGCAGGGCGTGTTCGGCAATCCGCTGGCCGAACCGGGCGTGATCGGCATCTCCGCCGGCGCGGCCGTGGGCGCGGTGGCGGCCATCGCGTTCGGGCTCTCGTTCCTCGGCAACTGGACGGTCACCGCGGCGGCGTTCGTCGCCGGACTCGCCACGGTGAGCCTGGTCTACCTGCTGTCCCGTTCCGGCGGGCGGACCGAGGTGGTCACGCTGATCCTCACGGGGATCGCGGTCAACGCCTTCGCCGGCGCGCTGATCGGGCTGTCGGTGTTCTTCGCGGACAACTCGGCGATCACCCAGATCACCTTCTGGCAGCTCGGTTCGCTCTCCCAGGCCACCTGGCCCAAGGTGCTGGCGGTGCTGCCGTGCGCCCTGCTCGGGCTGCTGCTCGCGCCGCTGTCGGCGCGCAAGCTGGACCTGTTGGCGCTCGGCGAACGCCCCGCCCGGCACCTGGGCGTGGACGTGGAGCGGCTGCGGATCACCATGATCCTGGTGGTGGCGCTGCTGACGGCCGCCGCGGTCGCCGTCGCCGGCATCGTCACCTTCGTGGGGCTGCTCGTTCCGCACCTGCTGCGGATGGCGGCGGGCCCCGGCCACCGGTTCCTGGTCCCGGGCAGTGCCCTGGGCGGGGGTCTGGTGCTGGTCAGCGCCGACCTGGCGGCCCGTACCGTGGCCGCGCCCGCCGAACTGCCGCTCGGCGTCCTCACCGCCCTGTTCGGCAGCCCGTTCTTCTTCTGGCTGCTGCGCCGGACCCGTCGCAAGCAAGGAGGCTGGGCGTGATCAGGTCCCTGTTCGCGGGCCGGACCCGCACCCCGCCCGCTCCGGTGCCACCCGGGACGGTGCTGGTGGCGGCAGAGGGCTTGACCGTGCGGCTCGGCGGCCACCCGGTGCTGTCCGGGATCGACGTGGCCGCCCGGGCCGGGGAGGTGCTGGCGCTGGTCGGCCCGAACGGGGCCGGCAAGTCCACCCTGCTCGCCGCGCTCGCCGCCGACCGGGCGCCCGCCGAGGGCACCGTAAGGATCGCGGGACGGTCCGCCGCCGACTGGACGGCCGCCGAACTCGCGCTGCACCGTGCGGTGTTGCCGCAGTCCGCGACGGTGTCCTTCCCGTTCCCGGTGGCGGAGGTGGTGCGGATGGGCCGCGCGCCCTGGGCCGGTACGGCACGGGAGGCCGAGGACGACGCGGCCGTGGCGGCGGCGATGGCGGCCACCGAGGTGACCGCGTTCGCCGGGCGTCCCTTCTCCGGGCTGAGCGGCGGCGAACGGGCCCGGGTCGCGCTGGCCCGGGTCCTCGCCCAGCGCACCCCGCTGCTGTTGCTCGACGAACCGACCGCCGCCCTGGACCTGCGCCATCAGGAACTGGTGCTGCGGGTGTGCCGGGAGCGGGCGGCCCGGGGCGACGCGGTCGTGGTGGTGCTGCACGACCTCGGGTTGGCCGCGGCGTACGCGGACCGGGTCGCGGTGTTGCGCGGGGGGCGGCTGGTCGCGGAGGGCGCCCCCGGGGAGGTGTTCACCGACGCCGCCCTCAGCGAGGTGTACCGGCAGCCGGTCGAGGTGCTGCCCCATCCGCGCACCGGGGCGCTGCTGGTGGTGCCGCGGCGGGACTGAGTCCGGCGCCCGCCCGGCTCACTCGCCCTTCGCCCCGGTGAGCCCCTGGATGCGGCTCAGCACCTCGACGCCCTTGCCGGGCTCCGCGCGGGGCGGGACGCGCACCGCCTGGTTGGAGGTGAACTCCAGGGTGACGGACTGCTTGGCGTCACCGCGCAGCAACGCCCGCACGTCGGCGCCGAGCTTCAGGTCCCGGCCCCGGGCCACGGTCTGCTTCTCGAAGTGCCGGGTGGCGAAGAACACCAGTGCGCCGCCGTCCGCGGTGCGCAGTCCCACGGGCGCGAACCCGGCGCCCTCCACCGGCTGGTCGACGTACTGGCGCGACAACCCGGGCCGGGTGGCGCCGCGTTCGCGTTCGGTGCGCCAGCGGTCGGTGTGCGGCCCGGGCAGGAAGCCCGGGCCGCCCTTCGCCAGGTAGGTGGTGTACCGCTCGGCCAACTCCTCGGGCGGCACGGTGAGGTCGTCCTCGTCGAGGGCGACGGGCGCGGCGAGGTCCTCGCCCCGGTCGCCGTCGCGGGTGCGCAGTTCGGGGACCTCGTCCGGGGACAGGATGGTGAGGAAGGCCACCTGCCAGCGGGCGTCGGGGCCGGTCTTGGTGAACACCAGCAGCCAGCGGGTGTCCCGGGCCGGGTCGTCGTCCACGTCCCGGTCCGAATCGGTGTCCGCGAGGAAGAACTTGGGCCAGCCCGCCGCCTCGGGTATCGCGTACTTCACGTCCGTCAGCTTCAGCGGCACGTGCTGCGGATTGCCCAGGGGCGCGGTGGCCCGCCGGGCCCGCAGGGTCCCCCGGTCGATCGCACCGAGCGCGCCGGTGACCCGATCGGCGTCCAGGGAGGGGTCGTTGGCCTCGTCGGCCTCGTTGTAGGCGGCGAGGAAGTCGGTCAACGCCCGGGCCGCGCCGGCCGGGCTGGTCGCCGGGATCACCTCCCGTTCCCCGTGCACCGTCACGCAGCCGCTCGCCGTCAGCGCCAGGACCACCGCCGCCGTCAGCGGCAGCAGGCGCCGCGACCTCCCGCGCGCCCCGCGGGACGCGGCGGCCCCGGCCGCCCCGGTGACCTCCGCTGCTGACCTTGCTGGCGTTGCTCGCATCGGGCCCCTTCACCTTCCCCTTCCCGGCCCCGAACCCTACCGGGGTCGCGGTGGCGGCGGTGCCGGGACGGCGGGCGGTGGGGCGCGGGGCGGTGCGGGGCGTCCCTAGAATGGGGTCGGTGAGTCGTACTACTGCCGCCGCGGCCAGCGGAAACCTCCGGGAGGCCCTGGACGGCCTGCTCGGTGACCTGCCCCCGACCCAGGCCGCCCGGGCGGTCGACCGTCTGATCGGCACCTACCGCGGGGACACCCCGACCGGGGCGCCCGTGCTGCGGGACCGGGCGGACGTGGCCGCCTACGCCGCGTACCGGATGCCCGCCACCTTCGAGGCCGCGCGCACCGCCCTGGAGGCACTGGCCGCGGCGGCCCCCGGGTGGAGCCCGTCCGGTCACACCGACGTGGGCGGCGGGACCGGCGCCGCCACCTGGGCCACCGCCGCCACCTGGCCGGGCCGGCGTCCGGTGACCGTGCTGGACTGGGCCGAGCCGGCGTTGCGGATCGGCGCCGAGATCGCCGCCGCCCACCCCGACCTGGACGAGGTCCGTTGGCACCGCACCCGGATCGGCACCGCCCTGGACCTCGCGGAGGTGGACCTGGTCACCGTCTCCTACGTGCTCGGGGAGTTGACCGCCGCGGACCGCACCGCGGTGGTGGACGCGGCGGCCCGGGCGGCGCAGGCCGTGGTCGTGGTGGAGCCGGGCACCCCCGACGGCTACGCCCGGGTGATCGAGGCCCGGCGGCGCCTGTTGGCGGCGGGACTGCGGGTGCTGGCGCCCTGCCCGCACGACGACGCCTGCCCGATCGTGCCCGACACGGACTGGTGCCACTTCTCGGCGCGGGTCAGCCGTTCCTCGCTGCACCGCCGGGTGAAGGGCGGCTCGCTGCCCTACGAGGACGAGAAGTTCAGCTACGTGGCCGCGGTGCGGTTCCCGGGCACCCCCGCGCCGGCCCGGGTGGTGCGGCGCCCGCAGATCCGCAAGGGCCAGGTGCTGTTGGACCTCTGCGAGGCCGAGGGCGCGCTGCGCCGGGAGACGGTGACCAAGCGGCACGGCCCCCTGTACCGCGCCGCGCGCGACGCGGACTGGGGCGACGCCTGGCCACCGCCCGCGGGGACGGACTGAACCGGCCGACCGGTCAGGGCCGCAGTTCCAGGGTGCAGCACTTCACGCTGCCGCCGCCCTTGAGCAGTTCGGACAGGTCCATCCCGATCGGGTCGTAGCCCCGCCGGCGCAGCGGCGCGAAGAGCCCGAGCGCCGCCTGCGGGAGCAGCACGTGCCGCCCGTCGGAGACCGCGTTGAGGCCGAGGGCCGCCGCGTCCCGTTCCCCCACGGTCAGTGCGTGCGGGAACAGGCGTTCCAGGACGGCCCGGCTGCCCGGGGAGAAGGCGGCCGGGTGGTACATGACGTCGTCGGTGCGGTCGTCGAGGACGGCGAGCGCCGTGTCCAGGCGGTAGAAGCGGGGGTCGACGAGGTCCAGCCCGATGACCGGCCGGCCGAAGAACTCCTGCGCCTCGCCGTGGGAGAGCGGACTGGCCCGGAACCCGCGGCCGGCCAGCACGTACGAGGCGGTGACCGCGAAGTCGCCCTCGCCCTCGTTGACGTGGAGCGGTTCGCGGACCTCGGGCCAGCCGTGCGCGCGGAACCAGTCGAGGTGCGCCGCGGCCTCCGCCGTGCGTTCGGGGTGGGCGAAGCGGGCGCCGAGCACCCGCCCGTCGATGACGGTGGCCCCGTTCGCGGCGAAGACCATGTCGGGCAGGTCACGGCGGGGCGTCAGTTCCTCGACGGTGTGACCGAGGGCGCGGTACCGGTCCCGCAGGTCCTCCCACTGGGCGACGGCGACCGGAACGTCCACGGGCTTGGTGGGGTCCATCCACGGGTTGATCGCGTACGTGACCGCGAAGTGTGCCGGTGGGCACATGAGATAACGCCGGGGTGTGGCGTGGCGACGAGGCATGGGTGCTCCTCACGACCGCAGGGCGCCGCCCCGGTCGGGGACGGCACCGCCATGGTGCGGCAGTGCCGGCCCGCGGGGGGAGACCCCGGTCACCCCGGTGTGACGCGCGGGGCCGGCCGTGCGCCGTGCGCGAGCCCCGCGCGCGGGGTTCAGCGGGGGTCGTCCGGAGCGCTCGTCGGTGCGGGGTCGGGGTGCTCCTCCCCCGCCCGGGGTGCCCGGTCCTTCGCCGCGCGCTCCTCGCGGAGCCTGCGCAGCAGGTCCCGCTTGGCGGCTCCGGGGTCGGTGTTCGCCCCGGGGGCGCCGCCGGGGCCGCGGCCGCGCAGCGCCCCGCGGGACAGCTTGCTCCGGGTGCCGCCGACGCCGAGCAGGTCTCCGCCTCGGGCCATGTGTCCCACCTCCGTGGTGTCCTCGTCGCGCCGGGCGGTCGGGCCACCCGATCACGACCAGCGAGACGATCCGTCTCGTTGATGTCCCCGAACATTAGACGAGACGATACGTATCGTCAATCGATTTACCCGAAGGGGTCGCCGGAGCAAGACGCTGCGTCTCGTCGGAGGTACATTCGACGCATGTCCACAGACTCAGCCGCCCAGCCCACCGCCGTCCGCCCCCCCGACCGGGGCCCCAACGCGGCCCGTCGCAGCGAACGCTCCCGCCGCGCCATCTACGAGGCCGCGCTCGCCCTGGTCAGCGAGGTCGGCTACCAGCGCACCACCATCGAGGGCATCGCGGCCCGCGCCGGAGTCGGCAAGCAGACCATCTACCGGTGGTGGCCCGCCAAGGCCGACGTCCTCCTCGAAGCCTTCCTCGACCTGGGCGAACAGGCGTCCGCGGCCGCCGGCGGCGCATCCTGGTCCTTCCCCGACACCGGGGACCTCGCGGCCGACCTCACGTTCGTGATGCGCGCCACTGTGGATGAACTCCTCGACCCCAAGTTCGAAGCACCCTGGCGAGCGCTCGCCGCCGAGAGCGTCGCCAACGACCGGCTCCGCGAGGAGTTCGCCACCAAGCTGCTGGAACCCCAGTTCCGGCTCTACGTCGACCGCATCGGATCCGCGCAGGACAGCGGCCAGGTACGGGCCGACGTCGATCCGCGGATCGCCGCCGAACTGCTGGTCGCGCCCCTCGCGCAACGCTGGCTCCAGCACACCGCACCCCTCAGCCACGCCTACGCCGACGCCCTGGTCGACCACGCGCTGCGGGGGCTCGCCCCCCGCTGACCCCACCCCGGGTACGGGCTCCGGCCCCCCAGGGCCCAGGATGGTGGGACCATGGAAGGCCACGGAGGCCGTGGGGACCCACGAGTAACCCACGGCGATCCGTGTCGACCGGCGGCCACGCCGTGTCGGGACTCGGGACCGCGGACTGAGTGAGGGGATAGATGGGCGTGGAAAACGGCAGCCGCCCGGGCGGACGGAGCAGGATCTCCCAGTGGCTGCGAGGCCGCCGGCCCCGTGACGTCGGGGACCCGGCGGACGACGGCGGCCGGGTGGAGTTGCTGCTGGCCGTCGCCGGGGCCGGACTCCCCCTCGCCCCGGCCGCCCACCCCTCCGGCTACGGCTGTTCCTGCGACCGGGTGGGCTGCCCCACCCCCGGCCAGCACCCCGTCTCGTTCGCCTGGCAGACGCAGTCCACCACGGACCGCGCCCAGATCGAGCGCTGGGCCACCCACCAGCCGGAGGCCAACTTCATCACCGCGACCGGGATGGTCCACGACGTGCTGGACGTGCCGATCGCGGCGGGGCGGGAGGCGCTGGAACGATTGCTCGCCGCCGGGACCGAGGTCGGCCCGGTCGTCGAGTCCGACGACGACCGCATGTTCTTCTTCACCGCCACCCGCGGCACCCCCGAGGACGAGGACGAGTGGTGGCCCTGCGAACTGGACTGCCACCCCGAGACGATGGACGAGCACCCCGGCCTGCGCTGGCACTGCCGCGGCTCGTACGTCCTGCTCCCCCCCTCCCGGCTCCCCGGTGACCGCTCGGTGCGCTGGGTGCGCGGCCCCGAGCACCCGCTGCCGGACCCGCTGAGCCTGCTGGAGACCCTCACGGAGTCCTGCGCCAGGTACGCCGGCGACGCGGTCGGCTTCGGCTGGCCGCTGCGCAGCTGACCCGCCCCTCCCCCGTGCCCCACCCGGCCGCCCCCGTCCCGGACGCCCGCCCTGCCAGGGCACCGGAACGGGGGCGGCCGTCGTCGGGCCCGCCCCGGCGCGCGCACCGGCCTGCGGGGTCACTTCCGCCAGGAGCGCCGAGCCCGAGCCCTGGCCAGCGGGGGCAGATGCAGAGCCGAGCGCCATCCCGATCACCAGGCCACGTGAGCCGCTGATCAGGACGGCGAACGGAACGCCCGCTACCGGCCGACGACAGCCGGTGGACGACTCACAGGGACGACGCCCGCTCGTGCCGTTCGTGGTCGTTGTCCGCGAGGACCCGGGAGAGTGCGGCGTGCAGAAGCTCGGCCTCACTGCCCGACAGCCAGAGTCCCGAGTCGGCCGTGTGCTTGCCGTCATGAAGCAGCATGAGCGGGAGGAGGTAGCGGACGCAGCCGTCCTCGCATTCCATCCTTCGAACCCGCTTGGCGGGGATCACATCAACCCTCCATCCGGAGCCTGGCCTGTACCTGGGGTCAAGAGAGTTCATGGTGGGCCCTTTCCCGTGTCCGTGATGGGTCGCGTACGGATCATCGGCCGCCCCCAAGGACGTACTTGCCCGTATCGGCAGGACGGTTGAGAAGTCTGACGCTAGGGTCCGAGACGTCTCAAACGCTCGCCGGAGGGGGTTGACTTGAACGCCGCGCTTCGCACCGCGATGGACAAGACCGGAGTGACCCCCCGACAGCTCGCATACCGCGTGGGGGTATCTTCCAAGCAGGTGGACCGATGGCTCGCGGACGGGGCCGTGAGACCGCACGCACGGAACCGCGAGGACGCTGCCCGAGCACTGGGAGTGGACGAAGAAATGTTGTGGCCCGATGCCGTCAAGGACCGGATGAAGACCGGCACCGATCGTGAGCTGGTCCGTAGCTACCCGTACCGGTCCGCCTGCCCATCCACCGTGTGGGCCGATCTGATCGCCGGGGCGACTGACGAACTCTTCTTCGCCGGGTACACGAACTACTTCCTGTGGACCCAAGTGCCCGCGTTCGCTGACGCCCTGCGCCGGAAGGTCGCGGCCGGGGTCAGGGTCCGGTTCCTCGTGGGAGACCCGGATGGGGAGGTGACACGTCAGCGCGAGATCGTCGAGGACGCGACCCTCACCGTCTCCACCCGGGTACGCATCACCCTCGGAGAGCTGGCCAGGATGGGGCCGACAGAGGGGCTGGAGGCCCGCTTCAGCGCCCCTGAGGACGCAGTGAACCACGTCGGCCTGTCCGTGTTCCGGATGGACTCGGACGCCCTCGTGACCCCTCACCTCGCCCGGCTCGTGGGCCACGACTCACCCCTGCTGCACCTGCGGCGCCACGGCCCGAACGGGATGTTCGACCGGTTCGCGGAGCACGCCGAGGAGCTGTGGAGTCGGTCCACGCCCCTAGGCTGACCGTCCCCTCGGCCCGATGATCCACGAGTGGTAGGGGAACCCACCGCGATGCCGGCACGTCCACGCGGGCTCGCCCACGCCAGCGCGTGAGTCGGCGGACGACCCGGGGCGCGGCAAGGCGATGACGCTCGACGTGTGCCGGGTGGGACGGGGCGCGGGGTCACTTCCGCCAGAACAGGTGGTGCGTCACCCCGCTCGGGCTGGGCACCACGTCCCGGTGGAACCGGTCCAGCAGGTCGTCCGAGGACTCCCACAGGCGCAGCCCCGTCCCCAGCGCCACCGGGGAGACCGCCACGTGCAGGGTGTCCACCAGGTCCGCGTCCAGGAACTCCCGGATCGTGGTCACCCCGCCGCCGAGCCGGACGTCCTTGCCCCCGGCGGCCTCCCGGGCCGACTCCAGCACCGACGCCGGGTCCCCGTCGACGAAGTGGAAGGTGGTGTCGGAGAGCGTGAACGACGGCCGCGGGTGGTGGGTGAGCACGAACACGGGCGTGTGGAACGGGGGCTCCTCGCCCCACCAGCCGCGCCAGGTGTGGTCCGTCCAGGGGCCGCGCTGCGGCCCGAACTTGTTGCGGCCCATGATCTCGGCGCCGATGTTGTTCGCGAAGTCCCGGGTCAGGTAGTCGTCCAGCCCCCGGCTGCCCCCGGGGTCCGTGCGCCGGGGCCAACTGGCCGTGGCACCGGCCCAGGCGAACAGCCGCTCGGGGTCGACGTGCCCGAACGGCCGCTCCAGAGTCTGGTCCTCGCCGGCGCCGATCCCGTCGCTCGACACGTTGAAGTTCTGCACCCTCAGTAGCTGGGTCATCCGTCTCCTCCTGGCTTCCGGCAACGGTGGTGGGACTCCCCGCGCCGCGAGAACTCATCGCCGCCGCCGGGACCGATCCTCGGGCCGGCCGCGGGGGCCGGCCACCCGGGCCGGCCGTACGGCTCATCCGACGGGGGCCGGCGGGTGACCACCCCGGCCGGAGCCCCGGCCGAGCAGGGTGCGGAAGAACCGCCGGACGTCGTCGACGAGCGGGTCCGGCACCTCCAGTGCGGGGAAGTGGGCGACCGCGGTCGGCGCCGCGGAGGGTTCGGGCGGCGCGCCCCAGTAGCCGTCAGCGGTCGGGACGGGCGTTGAGCCGGGCGGCCCGGCGGGTGAGGTGGTCGCGTTCGGCGAGGTTGGGGGCCCGGTGTGCGGCCTCGGCGTACAGCCGGGCCGCGGTTGCGCGGTCGCCGGCGCGTTCGTGGAGGTACGCCGCCGCCGCGGTGCGTCGGGGCAGGGCGGCGTCGAGTTCCGCGAGCGCGGCGAGGCCGGCGCGCGGCCCGTCGGCCTCGCCCACGGCCACGGCGCGGTTGAGGCGGACGACCGGGTTGTCGGTGAGGCGGGCGAGTTCGTCGTACCACTCGACGATCTGGGTCCAGTCGGTCTCCTCGGTGGAAGGCGCGTCGGCGTGGAGTGCCGCGATGGCGGCCTGCGCTTGGTACTCGCCCAACCGGTCGCGGGCCAGGGCGGTTTGGAGGACGGCCACGCCCTCGGCGATCAGCGCGGTGTCCCACCGGCCGCGGTCCTGTTCGGCGAGCGGCACCAGGCTGCCGTCCGGCGCGGTCCGGGCGGCGCGCCGGGCGTGGTGGAGCAGCATCAGGGCGAGGAGCCCGGCCGCTTCGGGGTGGTCGACGCGGGCGGCGAGTTGTCGGGTGAGTCGGATGGCTTCGGCGGCGAGGTCGACGTCGCCGGAGTAGCCCTCGTTGAAGACCAGGTAGAGGACGCGCAGCACGGTGGCGACGTCGCCGGGACGGTCGAAGCGCACGTGGGAGACGGTGCGCTTGGCGCGGCTGATGCGCTGGGCCATGGTCGCCTCGGGCACCAGGTAGGCCGCGGCG
This sequence comes from Streptomyces sp. NPDC002490, assembly GCF_040296045.1. Taxonomy (NCBI): domain Bacteria; kingdom Bacillati; phylum Actinomycetota; class Actinomycetes; order Kitasatosporales; family Streptomycetaceae; genus Streptomyces; species Streptomyces sp. NPDC002490. Next base: position 15,728 of record NZ_JBEOWM010000053.1, read on the forward strand.
ATCTGACGGGTGGTCAGTCCGCCGACGGCGCGGAGGGTGAGCGCGACGGCCGATGCGGGGGTCAGCGAGGGGTGGGCGCAGAGGAAGTAGAGCTGGAGGGTGTCGTCGGCGGCGGGTGCCGGGCCGGGTGCCGGTTCCCGTTCGGTGCGGTCCTCGCGCCGGCGGCGGGCGGTGTCCGCGCGGTTCGCGTCGAGGAACTTGCGCCAGGCCACGGTGATCAGCCAGCCCTTGGCGTCCCGCACCGGGGGGCCGGCGGGCGAAGGGTTCGGGACGGGGGCGGCCAGCGCCCCGGTCCGCACCGCCTCGACCAGGGCGTCCTGCACGGCGTCCTCGGCCGCAGCGAAGTCGGCTCCGCGGCGGACGAGGACGGTGAGCACGCTCGGGGTGAGGCTCCTGAGGTGGGCCTCGTCCATGGGGACGGTCACTCCGCGATGGTGGGCGGGGCGGTGAGGAACGGACGGACCTCCAACCATTCGTGGATCGGTGCGCCGCCCGCCCCGGGGGCGGCGGACAGTTCCCCGGCCAGTTCGACGGCGCGTTCGTAGCCGTCGACGTCGATGACCATCCAGCCGGCGATCAGGTCCTTGGTCTCCGCGAAGGGGCCGTCGGTGACGGGCGGGCGCCCCTCGCCGTCGTAGCGGACCCAGGCGCCCTCGGGGGCGAGGGCCTGGCCGTCGACGAATTCTCCGGTCTCCTCCAGCCGGGCCGCGAAGTCGTTCATGTACTGGAGGTGCGCCGAGATCTCCTCGGGGGTCCACCGGTCCATCGGCACGTCGTTGACGGGGGCCGGGGCGCCTCGGTAGTGCTTCAGCAGCAGGTACTTGGCCATCGTGGTTCTCCTCGGTGCTGGTGCGGCCCATTGTGGTCGCGTTGCACCTCGGGGACGGAGCCGGACGCGCGTTCTCGACATCGGTGTCGGAGATCTTCCTTCGGACGTCCTCACGGGCCCCGGGCGGGTCGCCCTGCCGTCTACGCTCTGTCGCATGACGATCACGTACACCTGGCGAGACGCGTTCGAGAACGCTGCCGTCAACGCGCTCCACGCGGAGGGCTTCCACCACCGGGTCCTGGACATCGACTGGTGGGAGCAGGTCCAGCGGCACAGCCTGGGCTGGGTCTGCGCCCGGCGGGACGGGGAGCTGGTCGGGTTCGTCAACGTGGCCTGGGACGGTGGGGTGCACGCCTTCGTGCTGGACACCGTGGTGAGGGGCGACCAGCGCCGGGCGGGGATCGGGGCCGGGCTGGTCGAGGCCGCCGTCCGGGGCGCGCGGGCGGCACGGTGCGAGTGGTTGCACGTCGACTTCGACGAGGAGCTGCGGGGGTTCTACCTCGACTCCTGCGGCTTCGAAACGACCCCGGCGGGCCTGATCGCGCTCTGAGCGGTGCGCGCCCGCCGGCCGTGGGCCCGCCGTTCGAGCAGCGGCGGGCCCACGACGGCACGGGCGGACGGCGCCGCCGGTCGCGGGCCGGTGGTCAGGGGCGGACGATGCGTCCCCGGGCGGTGCCCTCCACGAGCTCCAGGTAGGCGCGGGCCACCTCGTCCGCGGGGGTGCCCTCGGCGGGGTCCAGGCCGATGGCCGTCAGGGTTTCGCTGATCCAGCCGGGGCTGACCAGGTTGAGGCGCAGCCCTCGCGGCAGTTCCGCGGACGCCACCCGGACGAAGCCCTCCAGCCCCTGGTTGATGAGGGCGCCCAGGGCTCCGCCGGCGACCTGCGGGGCGGCGAACCCGCCACCGGTCAGGGTGAGGGAGGCGCCGTCCTTGAGGTGGTGGACGGCCCGGCGGACCAGGGCGGTCTGGCCCAGCAGCTTGCCGCGCAGGCCGGCGGCGAACTCCTCGTCCCCGATGGTCTCCAGGTCGACCAGCGGCCCGTTGGCGGCGCAGCACACCAGGGCGTCGAGGTCGCCCGCGCCGGCGAAGAGCGCGTCCAGGTCGGACGGTTCTTCGAGGTCCACCTTCACCGGTCCGCTGCGGGCCGCTTCGACGACTTCGTGGGACGCCTCGCGGAGGGCGCGGACCACCGCGCTGCCGAGGGTTCCCGTTGCTCCGATCACCAAGACCTTCATGCGCCCATCATGCCAACGCCGTCAAATGGCTTTCTCCGTAAGGAGATTGACACGCCAGCCCCATCAACCACATACCCCCTGAGGGTATTTGACGGAAGAGCGGGGGCGGGCTAGCCTCACCGGGAACACATACCCCGCCCGGGTATGTGCATCGACGAGGGGAACGGTGAACGATGAGCGGGACGGACTGGCACCTCAAGGGCGAGTGGTTCGACGTGTGCAGCTGCTCCATGCCCTGTCCTTGCACCTTCGCGCAGGCACCGACGAACGGCGCCTGCCTGTTCACGCTGGTCTGGCAGATCCACGAGGGCCACCTCGGTGACGTGCCCCTGGACGGGCTGGGCGTCGTGGCGCTCGGCGAGTTCGCCGGGAACATGTGGGTGGGCGACCCCGATGCGACGATGGCGGTGATGTTCTACATCGACGCCAAGGGGACGCAGGAGCAGCGGGACGCGTTGGAGGAGGTCTTCCGCGGCAACGTGGGCGGCTGGCCGGGCACGTTCGGCGCCCTGATCCGCGAGGTCCGCGACGTGCGGTACGCGCCGATCCGCTTCGAGGCCGCGGCGGACCTCTCCTCCTGGCGCGCGACCGTGTCCGACAAGGTCAGCGTGGGCGCCACCGCCCTCACCGGCCCCACCTCGGACCCGACGCGCCGGGTGCAGCTGATCAACGCCCCCGGGGCGGAGGTGGGGCCGGGACAGGTGGCCACCTGGGGCGTGGTGAGCGAGGACCGCGCGGAGGGCTTCGACTTCTCCCGCCCCTACTGCGGCGGGTCCAGCAAGCACTTCCCGTTCGACTGGCGCCCCGCGGCGTGACCGGTCGAGGGGTTCGGCGGGCGAATGTCGGCCGGAACCGCACCCTCTCGATACGCCGGGCGACGCATTGACCCCGGAGGGCCATCGCGGTTCGATGTCGGTGGCCCTCCGGAGGGGAGTCCGGAGGAGGAACCGGGCCCTTCCTTGGGGGGAAGATGAAGGCGAACACGCACACCAACCGCGGCACCACCCGGCGCTTACGGACCGCCCTGGGCTCGGCGGTCGCGGTCTGCGCGGTGGCCACGGCACTGCCCGGCGTCGCCCGGGCCGAGTCCGCGGACGTCGGCGTCCGCGCGTCCGGCATCGAGAGGGTGAGCGTCGCGACCGACGGCGCCCAGTCCGACGGGAGTTCCACCGACGCCTCGATCACCCCGGACGGCAGCCGGATCGTCTTCTCGTCGACGGCGACGAACCTCGGGGACACCCCGACGACGGCGGCCGACCGGGTGCATCTGCGCGACCGGCGGACCGGGGAGACCCGGCGGATCGGTGGCGAGGCCCCGCTCCATCCTCCGACGATCAGCGCGGACGGCGGATACGTCGGCTACCCGGTGGGGTGGCTGCAGAGCGACCTGATCCGCCTGCACCAGGTGCGGACGGGGAACACGATCGGCCACAACTGCATGGCCCACAACTGCGAGATGTCGCTGGGCGCGGAGGGCCTCCAGCTCGCCTACAGCCGGCGCTTCAGGCCGCCGGAGCCCAACCAGCGCATCACCGTCCTGGACTGGCGGAGCAACAAGAGCTACACGATCGACGTCATCCACAACACGGCACCGTCCAAGCCGTCCCTGAGCGACAACGGCGGATTCCTCGCCTACCAGGACGGCGAGGAGCAGGACGTCTTCGTGTGGGACCGGTCCAACGGCACCCCCGCCGGCCCGATCGAGGGCCCTGCCAAGGCGGCGACGCTCGTCCAGCTCAGCGACGACGGCAGCAAGGTCGTCTACCTGTCGGGCTCCGACACCCACGTCCATGACACGCGCTCGGGCACCGCCCGGACCGTCCCGAACGTGCGGGGCGTGGCCATCGATCCCACCGGCCGCTACCTGCTGTACGCCCCGCACGAGGCCGGCGGGCCCGCGCTCGTCCTGCGCGACCTGGAGAGCGGCACCGACGAGACCGTCTCGAACCGACCCGCCTCGGCCGGGATCGACGCGGTCAGCGCCGGTGGGCGTGCCGTGGTCTTCCATTCCACGGCCGACGACCTCGTGCCGGGCGACACCAACGGCACCTCGGACCTCTTCGTCCGGTCCTTCCGGTAACCGCCCCGGCCGCCGCCGCGCTCGCCGTCCGCCTCCTCGGCCTCCCGCCGCCCCGATCAGGTCCGGGGCCGCCGCCCGAGCAGGACCGCGCGGGCCGCGGCGAGGCGTTCCGCGTCCTCGCGGCCCGGTGCCGGGTCGCCCGTCAACGCGTCCGCCCAGTCGAGGAGTCGAACGGTCCGGGGGTCGGGGGCGGTGGGGGCGAGGCGGGCCCTGCCCGAGACGACCTCGCCGCCGGTGCCGTCGATGGTGACCAGGGTGCCCTCGGGCACTTCGCGGGAACCGATCCGGGCGCCGGCGGCGTCGACGGTGAGGTCCGCGGCGCCGACCACGGCCGGCCGGCCCAGCGACCGGGCCACCACCGCCGCATGGCTGGTCGGCCCGCCGCGGGCGGTGACCACGCCGGTGGCGGCGGCCAGGCCGTGCAGGTCGAGGGGGGAGGTCTCGGGACGCACCAGGACGACCGGGCCCATCGCGGCGAGGCGCACCGCGGCGTCGGCGGTGGTCGCGACCCGGCCGACGGCGACCCCGGGCGAGGCGCCGAGACCCCGGGTGAGGAGGTCCGGCCCGCCCGGGGCGGCCAGCCGCGGGGTGCGCGCCTGCCGGAGGTGGTGCGGGGAGACCCGGAGGACCGCCTCGTCCCGTCCGATCAGACCGGCCTCGGCGAGGTCGACGGCGACCCGGACCGCGGCGCGGCCGACGAACCCGCCGGGGCGCGCCTGGAGCAGCCAGAGCCGGCCCGTCTCGAAGGTGAACTCGACGTGGCAGGCGTCGCGGTGGTGGGTCTCCAGCCGGTGGAGGGCCTCCCGCAGCGGGGTCCACACGGCGGGTTCCCGTTCGGCGAGTGCGGACAGGTCGGCGGTCCGGGACCGGCCGGAGACCACCTCGTCGCCCTGGCTCCCGAACAGGACCTCGCCGAACGGGCCGGGCGCCCCGGTGGTGGGGTCGCGGCTGAACGCGACGCCGGAGCCGCTGCGCCGGTCCCGGTTGCCGTACACCATGGCCTGCACGGTCACGGCGGTGCCGAGGTCGTCGGCGATGCCGTGCAGTTCCCGGTAGGTCCGGGCGCGCGGGGTGTGCCAGGAGGCGAACACGGCGGCCACCGCGAGCAGCAGTTGGCGGACCGGGTCCTTCGGTACCGGGCTGCCGCTGCGCTCGTGGACGAGCCGTTCGACGTCCTCGACCGCCCCGCCGAGGCGGTCCTCGTCGGCGTCCCGGTCGGCGGTGGCGCGGGCGCCCGTCAGGGCCTGCGGGGGGACGCCGGCGACCTCCGCGGCGTAGCCGAGCAGGAACCGCAGCCGCGCCTCGCGGGCGAACCGGGGGTCGCCGGTCTCCTCGGCCAGTGCGGCGGTCGCCCCGGCGGTGAGTCCGAGGTTGAGGACCGTGCTCATCATGCCGGGCATGGAGGTGCCCGCGCCGGAACGGACGGAGACGGTCAACGGCCGTCCGGGGCCGCCGAAGGCGCGGCCGGTGGCGGCTTCGAGGTCGGCGACGGCCGTCGACAGTTCGGCGGCGAGGCCGTCCGGGAGCCGTCCGGTGCGCAGGAACGCCCGGCACGCCCCGGTGCCGATGACGAACCCCGGGGGCACCGGGAGTCCCAGGCGCCGCAGGACGATCAGCCCGTGCGCCTTGCCGCCGAGGGCCTCCGCCCCGTCCTCGACCTCGGGCGCGAGCGGCCGGATCCAGCTCACCGCGGGCCCGAACCGGTGCGGTCGGACGGGGGTTCGGCGGTCCAGCCCCGGGGGATGCCGAGGGTGGCCAGCAGGTCCTCGTGCAGGTGGAACCAGACGGTGTGGTACGAGGCGAGGTCGTCGGTCAGGTACGCCCACTCGCCGCCCCCGGCCCGGGCCAGGGCGTCGGCGAGCCGGGCCCGGTAGTGCCCGAACCGGGCCAGCACCGCGGCCAGTTCCGTGCAGACGGGCTCCGCGCGGCGGTGCAGGTCGACGAACCGGTGCAGGACCCGGGCGTCGTGGGCGGGGTCGGTGTGGTCGTTGGCCGTCAGGGTGCCGTCGACGGTGCGGGTCTGCCAGGCCGTGCACAGGTCGAGCAGTTCGGGGTTGAGGACGAGGAACCGTTCGAAGGCGGCGGTCACCGCGGACCGGGCGTCGGCCGCGTCCAGTTCCTCGGCGATGCGTGCGGCGTCCGCGGCCCGGCCGGGGTCGGTGAGGGACCAGCCGCCGAAGGGGCCGGCGGTGCGGGTGACGAGCCCGGACACGGCCAGGTCGATCAGCTCGGACTCGGCCTCCGCCTCGGGCAGCCCGGTGGCGGCGGCCAGCCGTGCGGTGCCCGAGGTGCCCGTGCAGCGCAGGGCGTGCAGGACCAGCAGGTCGCGGGGGGTCGGGTGCGGTGCGACGGGCAGGGTCACGGGGCGGCCCCTTCGGGTGCGGTGCGGACGGCGGTCGTGGCGGCGGCGTGGGCGGCGCCGCGGCCCGTGGCGCGGGCGACCAGCACGCCGCGGTGGACGCGCGCCGCGCACTCGGTGCCGTCGTCGGGGTCGGGGACGTCGAGGGCCGCGGCCAGCAGGCCCTGGTCGTCGAGGACCAGGCGCGGGCCCGGTCGGACGGTCGGCGGGAACACGCGCCGCAGGTCGTGGGCGAGTTCCCCGATCCGCAGGCGGACCAGGCGCCCGGTCCCGGCGGGGTCCGTCGTGGTCACGGCGATCGTGACCCGGTCGTCGGCGTGCGCGGCGCGCACGGCCTCCTCCGCGGCTTCGAGCCGGTGGGTGCCCAGGGCCATGACCACCCCGTCCTCCTCCGCGGTGACCGGGACGCCGGTGATCAGGTCCCGCAGCCCCCGGGGCGGGCGCCACGGTTGCGCACCGGCGCGGGCCGGTCGGACGTGCGGCAGGTGCGGGGGGTCCCAGGCGTCGGCGAGGTCGAGCCCGCCCAGGTGGGCGCAGGCCCGGGCGATGTCGAAGGGGTCGCCGTGGCCGAGGGCGGGATCGACGGACGCCCCGGGACCGTCCACCAGCCGTAGGACCAGTTCGGCCCGCCGCACCTGCCGCCCGGCCGGCTCGGGTGCGGCCGCCTCCAGGGCGAGGGCCAGCAACAGCGCTTCCAGTCGGGCCAGTTGCCCGAACGCGGTACGGATCGGTTCGTCGTCCAGCACCCCGACCAGCGAACGGGAGGAGGCCGGTTCCCCGGTGAGGGGCAGCCGTTCGAGCCGGGTGCGGGCGAACCCGGCCAGCGCCTCCCCCGTCGACGGGGGGACGGACCGTGCCGGGTGCAGTGCGCCGGCGGGTTCGGCCGCCTCCAGCAGCACCGCGAGGTAGAGGGCGCGTTTGCTCGGGAAGTTCGAGTACACCGCGCCCCGGGTCAACTCCGCCCGTTCGGCGATGCCGTCGACCTTCGCCGCCGCGTACCCGCGCACGAGGAACTCCTCCCGCGCCGCGGCCAGCACCGTCGCGCGGGTGCGCTCCTGCTGCTGGGCCCGGGTCAGTCGCACCATCCGTCGCCCCTTCCTCGTGACTCCGTCCACACGGAGGATACGCAGAACATCGGGATGATGTCATCATTTGAACGGCCTGGAGGACGGGTGGTGACCGGGGCGGCCCCCTTCCCGCGCCGTCGCGCCTGTGGTGACAGCGCGTGTGCGGGTGACGGGAAGGGCCCGCCTGGCCGACACCCGGCGTGCCGGGTCGCTTCCCCGTGGTGATGATCCGAGGTGGAGGGGGTCACTGGAAGGAAACGGATGAAGCACACACGGATACGCGGCCCCCTGGCCGCCGCAGCCGTTCTCGCCCTCGGCATATCACTCGCCGGCGCCGCCGTCACCGGCGGCGATCCCGCCGGCGGGACCGGTACGGACGTCTCCGGTCAGGACGGCTCCGCGCCACCCACGGGACGGTTCACCAAGCGGGTCGTGGCGACCGGCCTCGACAACCCGTACGAGATCGTCAGGGCGCCCGACGGGGCCCTCTGGGCCACCGAGAAGAGCGGCAAGAAGGTCACCCGCGTCGACCCGAAGTCCGGCGCCAAGACCACCCTGCTCAGTCTGCCGAAGGCGGTGCACAGCCAAGGCGGACAGGACGGAGTGCTCGGCCTGGCCCTGGAGGAACGGCCGAAGGGCGCAGGGCTGTACGCGTACGTCGCGTACAGCCACGACATCGACCCCACCCCGGTCGTGCAGGCCCGCACGAAGATCGAGCGCTACACCTACGACGCGGACGCGCAACGGTTGGAGGACCCGAAGACCGTCATCGCCGGCATGCCGTCCGGCAACGACCACCAGTCCGCGCGGCTCCGTCTGGGCCCGGACGGCAAGCTCTACTACACCATCGGCGACCAGGGCACGAACCAGTTCGGGAACTTCTGCCGACACAACTACGCCCAACGGCTGCCCACCGCAGAGGAGGTGCGGACCAGGGACTGGATCGCCTACCAGGGCAAGACCCTGCGGCTGAACACCGACGGTTCCGTCCCCTCGGAGAATCCGGTCCTCGACGGCGTGCGCAGTCACGTCTACACCTACGGGCACCGCAACGCGCAGGGACTCGCCTTCGGTCCGGACGGCACGCTCTACCAGAACGACCAGGGCCCGAAGACCGATGACGAGATCAACATCCTGCGCAAGGGCGCCAACTACGGCTGGCCCAACGTCGCGGGCTACCGCGACGACAAGGCGTACGTCTACGGCAACTGGTCCGCCTCCTGGCCGACCCCCTGCGACGAGCTGACCTTCAGCGACTTCGAGATCCCCGAGACGGTCCCCGTACAGCAGGAGACCGACTTCACCCAGCCCTTCGTGCCGCCCGTCCGCACCTTCGGCACCGTGGACACGGGCTACAACTTCAAGGACCCCAAGTGCGCCGAGGGCGAACTGTGGGCCGTGTGCTGGCCCACCATCGCGCCCTCCAGCTTCGAGCACTACGGAAGCTCCAGGAAGGCCGGCGAGCCCGGCCCGGGCATCCCCGGCTGGAGCGACTCGCTGGTGATGACCACCCTCAAGGACGGCACCGTCTACCGGGTCGACTTCGCGGAGAACGGTCAGGACCTCCGCGGGGTCGTCAAGCTCTTCAGTGAGCAGAACCGCTTCCGCGACGCGGAGTTCAGCGCCGACGGCAAGTCGATCTTCGTCGCGACCGACGTCGCGGGCATCGTCCGCGACGCGCGGGGCGCGCCGGCGTCCGGCCCCCTGGAGAACCCGGGCTCGATCATCGAGTACCGCTGGCAGCCCTGAGGCACCGCCGGTGCGGTGAGCGGAGCGTCCGGACGGGGTGACCTCCCGACTCCGCCACGAGGGACCGGTGTCGGTGCGGAGCCCCGAGGGCTCCCCGCCGGCACCGGTCGTCCTGCGCCGCTGCGGGCCTCGTTCCCGACCCGGTCGGCGACGGCGCCCCCGACGAGGGCGGCGACGGGGCCGCGAGGCGCGCTCACTCCTCCTCCCCCTCCCACCCCATGAAGTAGTGGGTGTCCAGCCGGGTCGTGGGGAAGCCCGCCTGCTCGTCCACCAGCATCCGCAGCAGGAACTCGCCGACTCCGCAGTCGAAGCGCTCCCATTCGCCCCACGCCCCCACCAGGACCGGCCAGTCGTCGGGGTCGGGCGCGCCCGTCTGCCAGACGAAGTCGAGGTCGTACTCCGAGCTGGCCCAGCGCAGCAGCCCGCCGGGGGCCGGGTGGACGGTGTGGTGGGGCTCCCACAGGTCCGGGTACCGCGCGTCGACCTCGGCGGACAGCACGATCCCGCCGTCCGAGGGGTTGGGCGCGGTGAAGAGCACGTAGTCGTCGAAGGTCCCGTCGCCGAACAGGTCGGCGATCTCCTTGTAGTCGCGGGGCAGTGCGGTGCCGAGGGCCGCCTCCACGGCAGGCCAGTCGATGTCCGGCAGGGGTTGCGGGCACAGGCCGACGACGATCGCCAGCCGCTCGGCCCAGGAGGAGCCCGCCGGGAAGCCGCTGTGGGCCGGGTCGTCCCGGTGGGCGACGACGAGGACGGTGCGCGGACCGTCCGGGCGGTCGAGCCGCCCGAAGCCGACCGCGTGGGACCGGTGGATCCACGCCCGCAACTGGCGCAGTTCCGGGCCGAACGGCGCCACCAGGGTCGCCCCGGTGGAGTCGGTGAGCGTGGGGGCGACGAAGCCGTCCTGGACCAGGGACCGGGTCGTCCGCTTCGACGTGCCCGTGATCGCGGCGGCGAGCGCGGCCAGCGCGCTGCCGTCCGGATCGGGCACCTCGCGGATCACGGGCGCGCCCGGAGCGGGCGGTGTCCCGTCGATCAACTCCCGGGCGAAGGCGATGAGTTCATTGATCGTCACGAGCACACAGTCAAGCGGACCCCACTGACAGCCGCCCGCCGCTCGGTCCCGGTCGCTCACCCCCCGTCGGGCGCGGCCCGCCGGCGGGTGAGCAGGACGAAGGCGGTGAGCGCGCAGAGTCCCGCGGCGAGCTGGACCAGGGCCATCGGGACCGCGGTGTCCTCGCCGGCGATGCCCACCAGCGGGGACGCGATCGCACCGATCAGGAAGGAGGAGGTGCCGAGCAGGGCGGAGGCGGAGCCGGCGGCGTGCCCGGCGCGCTGGAGGGCGAGCGTGTTGGCGTTCGGCAGCACCAGGCCCATCGCCGACATCAGCACGAACAGTCCGCCGGCCACCGGCAGCAACCCCGTCTCGCCGAACGCCCCGGAGGTGATCAGCAGGAGCGCCACGGCGGCGAGTGCGATCACCGTGAGCCCCAGGAGGAGCACCCGGTCCAGCCGGACCCGGCCCACCAGCAGCCGCCCGTTGATCTGGCCGACGATCACCAGCCCGACGGAGTTGAGGCCGAACAGCAGGGAGAAGGTCTGGGCGGAGGCCCCGTGGATCTCCTGGACGACGAAGGGCGAGGCGGACACGTAGGCGAACAGGGCGGCGAAGCCGAAGCCGCCGGCCAGGGTGTAGCCGGTGAACCGGGCGTCGCGGAGCAGGTCGCGCATGGTGCGCAGGGCCGCGGGGATACCGCCGGAGTGGCGGCGCTCGACCGCGAGGGTCTCGGGGAGCCGGCGGTGCACGAGCAGGGTGAGCAGCACGCCGACCGCGGCCAGCACCCAGAACACGCCGCGCCAGTCGGTGAACAGGAGCACCTGGCTGCCGATGACGGGCCCGATGACGGGGGCGACTCCGGAGATCAGCATGAGGGTGGAGAAGAACCGGGCCATGGCGTCGCCCTCGTACAGGTCCCGGACGACGGCGCGGGCGATGACGATGCCCGCGGCTCCGGCGAGGCCCTGGGCCAGGCGGAAGGCGATGAGGAGTTCGACGTTCGGGGCGAGCGCGCAGGCGGCGGTGGCCACGATGTAGACGATCATGCCGACCATCAGCGGACGCCGTCTGCCCCACTTGTCGCTCATGGGTCCGACGACGAGCTGGCCGAGCGCCATGCCGGTGAGGCAGGCGGTGAGGGTGAGCTGGACGGTGGCGGCGGAGGCGCCGAGGACCCCGGTGACCTCCGGCAGGGCCGGCAGGTACATGTCCATGGAGAGCGGGGGGAGGGCGGTGAGGCCGCCGAGGACCAGGATCACCAGGAAGCCGGTGCGGCGCACGGCCGGGGGCACCGCCGCCCCGATCGCAGCGGCGCCCGCCACCGCCGGCCCGCCCGTGCCGAGGGGCGCGACGCCGAGGCGGGGGCCGGTGCCTATGTGCCCCGGCCCCCGCTCCCCGTCCGGTGCGGCGGGGCCGTCCGGTGCGGTACCGCTGCGCTCGGGCATGCGTGGTCCTTTCGTCGGTGGGCCGTGACGGCCGTCACGGGGCGGGCCGTGGCCGACCGCCCCTGGAGTTCGTCGAATGCGCTCTCTATGCTCGCAGCACGGATCGGGTGGTTGGGACCGTTTGTCCGGTACCGACCCGTCGGCGTGGACGACGGCGGTACGGCGCGGGCCCGGTGCGCCGCGCGGGAGCGCGGGACTTGGGGGCGGGCGCTGCCGCGTCACGCGCGGACGGAGGGGGCCGGATGGCCGGGACGGTCGGAGAACGGGTGCGGTGGGGGATCCTGGCGACGGGCGGCATCGCCGCGTCGTTCACCCGCGACCTGCTGGAGCTGCCGGACGCCGAGGTGGTGGCGGTGGCCTCGCGCACCGAGGAGGGCGCGCGGGCGTTCGCCGACCGGTTCGGGATACCGCGGGCCCACGGGGACTGGGCCTCGCTCGCCGCGGACGAGGACGTCGACGTGGTGTACGTGGCGACCCCGCACGCCGCGCACCGGGCCGCCGCCGGCCTGTGCCTGGAGGGCGGGCGTGCGGTGCTCTGCGAGAAGGCGTTCACGGTGAACGCGGCCGAGGCGGCGGAGCTGGTGGCGCTGGCGCGGGCACGGGGGCTGTTCCTGATGGAGGCCATGTGGACGTACTGCCATCCGCTGGTCCGCAGGATGCGGGAGCTGGTGGCGGACGGGGCGATCGGGGAGGTCCGCTCGGTGCACGCCGACTTCGGCATCGACGGCCCGTTCCCGGCGACGCACCGCCTGCGGGACCCGGCGCAGGGCGGTGGTGCACTACTGGACCTCGGGGTGTACCCGGTGTCGTTCGCCCACTTGTTCCTGGGCGCCCCCTCGGGGATCAGCGCGCGGTCGGTGCTGTCCGAGGAGGGGGTGGACCTCCAGACGGCCGCGGTCCTGTCGTACGAGAGCGGGGCGCTCGCGGTGCTGCACTGCGCGTTGAACGCGCACACCCCGGTCACCGCCTCGGTCACCGGCACCGAGGGCCGGTTGGAGGTGCCACACGGGTTCTTCCACCCGGACCGCTTCGTGCTCCACCGGAACGGCCGGGAACCGGAGACGGTGGTGGCGGACCCGCAGTGGGGTCGCCGGGACTCGCTGCACCACGAGGCCGTCGAGGTGATGCGCTGCCTGCGGGCGAAGGAGACCGAGTCGCCGCTCGTTCCGCTGGACGGGTCGCTGGCCGTGATGCGCACCCTGGACGCGATCCGCGCGCAGGTCGGCGTCCGCTATCCGGGCGAGGCCCGCTGATCGGTGGGCCGCGGTCACCCCCCGAGCGCCCGGTTCACCCGTCCGGGCGAGTTGCCCTTCACGCGATCTCCACAAATGGACTGTTGAACTCCGGGTGATGTTCCCCGGGAAGCCCATATGCTCATCATTCCTTCGGCAGCAATGCCATCAAACCTTCACACTTGGGGCCCGTGTTGCGTACCCGTTCCATCCTGCCCATAGCCGTCGCCGTCGCCGTCGCGGCACCGCTGCTCGCCGCCACCCCGGCCGCCGCGGCACCGCACCAGAGCGGGCTGCACTTCGGCACGATCCAGTACGACACCCCGGGCGCGGACCGGCGCACCAACACCGCGGTGAACGGCGAGTGGGTCAACATCCACAACAACTCGCGCTCCACGGTCCAGCTCAAGGGCTACAAGGTGAAGGACAACAACGGCTACACCTACACCTTCGGCAGCTTCAAGCTCGGCGCCGGCAAGACCGTGAAGCTCCGCACCGGCAAGGGCGGCAACACCTCGACCACCCGCTACTGGGGCCGTTCCTGGTACGTCTGGAACAACACCAGCGACAAGGCCCGCCTGATCAAGCCGAACGGCTCGCTCCAGGACTCCTGCTCCTGGACCACCCGCGACCGCGGCACCAAGAACTGCCACTGAGCCACCACCCGCGGGGCGGGGACGACCGGACGCACCGTCCGGTCGTCCCCGCCCCGCGGCACGTCCGCCGTGCGGGTCGCCGGAACTGCGGAACCGCCCCGGGGATGCCACCGTGGGAACGAAGGCCAGGCTCCGTGAGGAGGAAAGGCATGTCCCACTGTTCCCACGTCCACCGCCGTGACCTGGGGCTCCTGCTGCTGCGGCTCGGCGTCGGCGGCGCCCTGGTGGCCCACGGCACGCAGAAGCTGTTCGGCTGGTTCGGCGGCGGCGGCATCGAGGGCACCAAGACCGCCATGGAGTCCATGGGGTACGAGCCCGGCAGATCCAGCGCGATCGCCTCCGGGCTCGCCGAGGCCGGCGGCGGCGCACTGCTGGCGCTCGGCCTGGCGACCCCGTTCGCCGGCGCCGCCGCCGCGGGCGGCATGGCGGGCGCCTCCGCGGTCCACGCGCCGCACGGCTTCTTCGCCTCCGAGGGCGGCTACGAGTTGCCCGTCACCTTCGGACTGGCCGGCGCCTCGCTGGCGCTCACCGGTGCCGGACGCTACTCGCTGGACCACGCCACCTGCCACGCCCTGGACCGCGACTGGATGGTCCCGCTGGCCCTCGCCGCGACCGCCGTCGCGACCGTCTGCGTGGTGGGCTCCCGGCAACGCCGGCTCGCGGCCGCGGCCGGCCCCGAGGGCGACGAAGGGCCCGCCGGGTAGCCCTCCGCCCACCGCGAACACCGAGGCCGGGCCCCACCGCTCCCCCGGTAGGGTCGGGGACATGGGTGAACACACGGGTGAGCGGTGGAGCGAACGGGCCCCCGGCGTACTGCGGTTGCCGTCCGGTCGGCTGGTGCGGGGACGCGGACTGCGGCACGGGCCGCCGGACGGGCCCGCCCCCGAGTACGGGGTGTACCTGTTGGGCTCGCCGCCGCCGGCCACCGACTGGCCGGCGGACTGGGTGCGTTGGCCCGACTTCCGGCTCCCCCGCGACCGGGCGGCGGCGGGCGAGGTGCTGGGACGGGCGTGGGAGCGCAGCGCCACCGAACGCGTCGAGGTGGCCTGCGGCGGCGGGCGGGGCCGCACCGGCACCGCACTGGCCTGCCTCGCCGTCCTGGACGGGGTCCCGGCGGACCGGGCGGTGGGGTACGTCCGCGCCCACTACGACCGCCGCGCCGTGGAGACGCCGTGGCAGAAGCGCTACGTGCGGAACTTCCCCCGGCCGCACTGACCCGCGGGCCGAGGGCGGCCGGACCGGCCGGGCTGCGGGGGATGTCAACCCGGCCGGTCCGCACCGCCGAACCGGGGTCCGCTCGGTTCCCCGGTCCACCGCCCTGGGCCCGCCGCCCTTTCGGCGGGCCGGGCAGGTCTCGGGTCCGTTCTACGGGAGAACGGGTTTCGGGAGGGTATCGGCGGCCGGCTCACGCATCGGCGACCACCACCCGTTGGCCGGCGGCCAGCCCCCGTCCGGTGACCTGGACCCGCCCGGCGGCAGCGTCGAACAGCCCGGTCTCCACCGGGACCAGCCGGTGTTCGCCGTCCGGCCGCACCAACTCGACCGCATGGCCGCCGCCTTGGCGGGCCAGCAGGGCCCGCACCGGGACCGACAGCACGTCCTCGACCGAGGCGCTGACGATCGACACCTCGACCGGGGCCCGGTCCAGCAGTCGGGTCGCCCCGGGGTCGGTCGGTTCGATCAGCACCTGCACCGCCATGCCCTCGCCGGCCCGTTCGGCCACCGTGCCCATGGACCTGACCACCCCCGGGGTGGTCCTCCCGTCGGGCAGGGTGATGGTCACCCCGTCGCCGACCGCCACCTCGGACTGCTGGCTGGCGCTGAGGGCCACCGTCACCTGACGCCGGGTGGACGTGCCCTCCACGACCACGGCGCCGGCCGAGACGGTCCCGCCCAGGGCGCCGCCGAGCGCGGTGACGCGTATCTCCCGTTCCGGCACGAACACCACCCGGCCCCGCTCCAGTCGGCCGGTCTCCTCGACGCCCACCCGCTCCTGGAGGTCCTGCACCGCGCGGTGGGTGCGCCAGCCGAAGTGGTCGGGGTCCTCGGCGAAGTCGTCCTCCGCGGCGTGCCCGAGGGCGACGAGGGCGGCGTTCAACTGGCGCACGTCGGGGCCCTCCGCGCCGAGGACGAGGTCCCGGTGGACGGGCACCGCACCGCGCAGCAGGACCACCGGTTCGTCGTCCACCGCGTACAGCACCCGGCCCTGGCGGACCACCTCCCCCACCGACGGCAGGTCGGTGAGCACCCCGCCCAGGTTGTTGACCACCTTGTGGTCGCCCCGGTAACCGAGCTCCCCCTTCTGCACGTTGCGCGCGGAGAGGGTGCCCCGGGTCACCTCGGCGACCGCGGCGTCGGCCCGGGAGGTCGGGGTGTCCGCGGTGCCCTCGGAGGCCCCGTCGAAGGGGTCGCCCAGCACCAGGCCGGCGCCGCCCGCCACCGCCAGGGCCAGGGCGAGTGCCGCGACCGCCCGTGCACGGCGACGGGGCCGTCGCACCGGGCCCGGGTCCGGGCGGGGCCCGGGGGCCTCGACCCCGGCGGTCACCGCCGGCCCCGCGGGGTGCGGCCGAGGTCGGCCCGGGGGCGCACGGTGCTGGTCATGGGCCTCTCCCCACTCGCCGGACTCTCCCACCCGTCCTTTCTAGCCCGGCGCGGGTTTCGGCGGGGTTTCGCCGCCCGGCACCCCGTCCGTCCGGTCATACCCGTTCGGGGGAAAGGGAGTTGAGCGGTGCTGCGCACCGGCCCGGGACAGGAACATGGGGTAGAACATCCGGTGCGGGCCCGTCCGGGTGCCCGTGTCCGGCGCGTCCGCGGCGAAGGAGCTGGAAGCGTGCGAGTGCTCGTGGTGGAAGACGACGAGGAGATGGCGCAGACCGTGGCCATCGGGCTGCGACGGGCGCAGATGGCCGTCGACGTCGCGTTCGACGGCCAGGACGGCCTGGACCGGGCGCTGTTCAGCGAGTACGACGTGATCGTGCTCGACCGGGACCTGCCGGGGCTGCACGGGGACGAGGTCTGCGCCGAGTTGGTCGCGTCCGGGTGCCGCAGCCGGGTGCTGATGCTGACCGCGGAGGCGTCCGCGGAGGACCTGGTGGACGGCCTCAACCTGGGGGCGGACGACTACCTGGCGAAGCCGTTCGACTTCCCGGTGCTGGTCGCCCGGATCGGTGCCCTGGCCCGTCGGGCGCACCCGGCGGTGCCGCCCGTGGTCCGTCACGGGGACCTGGTGGTGGACACCGCCCGGCGCACCGCGAGCCGGGCGGGCCGCCCGTTGGACCTGGCGCCCAAGGAGTTCGGGGTGCTGGAGTTGCTGTTGGCGTCCCGGGGACGGGCGGTGTCCGCGGAGGAACTCCTCCAGCGGGTGTGGGACGAGGCCGCCGACCCGTTCACCAGCGCCGTGAAGATCACCATCAGCCGGTTGCGGGCCAAGCTGGGGGAACCCCAGGTCATCGAGACGGTGGCCAAGCGCGGCTACCGGATCTGACCGCGCGGGCGGCAGGGCCGCCGGGCACCCCCACGGTACCCGACGGCCCTGTCGTTCGCCCTTCTCCCTCCCCACGAGGGAGCCGCCGCGACGGCGGGCGGGCGGGATGGCCGAAGCGGCCGGCTACCGAGGGTCAGGGCGCGCTTCCCGGGCCGCCCTTCTGGAACTCCCTCGGACCGCTCGCGACCTCGTCCAGGATCGGCTTGCAGACCTTGTCGGCGTCCTTGTACGCCTGGCCGTTGGGGTCGACGCCCAGGGTGTCCCCGTTGAGGTCGATGCCGCCCTCGGAGTTGGGGTCGGGGAACTTGGGCACCCCGTTCTTCCGCATGCACTTGGCGTACTCCACGGACGCCTCCTGCACCTCGGCGGGGGCCTTGGCCTCCATCGGGGGGAGCAGCGTCTTGCACGCCTTGTCCGCGGCCTGCGCCTGCGAGGACTTCATGTCGACCTTGGAGCCGTCGATGTTGAGCAGCCCCTGCTCGTTGGGGTCGGGGAAGTTGGCGACGCCCTTCTCCCGCATGCACTTGGCGTACGCGAGGGTGCTCTTCTCGCCCTTCTCGGGGACCGCCGAGGTGCTGCCGGAATCGTCCGAGGCGGTCTTCTTCTCGTCGTCGGAGGAACAGGCTCCGGCGAGGAGGAGGACGGCGCTCATCGCGGCCATGGAGGCGAACAGCCGGGCCCGCCGCGGCCGACCCGTGCGGCCGCCGTCCGGGCGACCGTAGCCAGGGGCTCCTTGCATGTCATTCTCCATCTCTCGTGAAGGTCCTTCGGCTTCGTCGGCGGCCGGGCGCTGTCGTAGCCAGGACGCTTGGTCCGAGGTTAGGGACGGGGGGGTTTCGGCGAGGTATCACGATCGGCCGGACGGGAGCCGGGTGGAGAGCACCCGGGCGATCTCCGCGGCGGGTCCGCCGAGGACGAGCTGCCGGTGGTCGCACGGGAGGGTGTGCACCCGGACCCGGTCCGCGTGCGGGCGCCAGACTTCGGGGGCGTCCTCGGCGCTCAGCAGGGCCGGGCGGTCGAGGGCGGCCACGAAGAGGAGCAGTTCGCCGCGGAACGCCTCCGGGGCGTGGGTGCGCAGCAGCCGCAGGTTGTTCTCCGCGACCCGACCGGCCGCGGGTGGCGTGCCGTCGGCGGGTTCGCCGGGGGCGTCCCCGGCGGGGGCCGCGGGCACCTCGGCGCCGTCGATGAGCAGGGTGGGGCCGCCGTCGGCGGGCAGGTCCTCGGGGGCGGCGGAGCCCGTGCCGGGCCCGCCGCCCGCCGTGTCCTGCCGGTGGGGGTAGCCGTCGAGGACGGCGAGGGTGGCGACGGTCGCGCCCCGCCGTTGGAGTGCGGTGGCGACGGCGTGGGCGAGCACCCCGCCGAAGGACCAGCCGAGCAGGTGGTAGGGGCCTTCCGGCTGCCGGGCCCGGATCCGTTCCGCGTAGTCGGCGGCCATCTCCGCGATGCTCCGCGGCAGTTCCTCCGCCGTGCCCAGTCCGCGCGCCTGCACCGCGTACACCGGCTGGTCCTCGGGCAGGTGGGCGGCGAGCGCCGCGTACTGCCAGCCGAGTCCGCCGCCGGAGTGCAGGCAGAACAGCGGCGGCCGGTCGCCGCCGGTGCGCAGCGCGAGCAGCGGCGCGTGCTCGTCGGTGCCGGTCGGGTCCGCGGCCAGGGCCCGTGCCAGTCGGGCGACGGTCGGTCCGGCGAACAGTTCCCGGACCCCGAAGTCGATGCCGAAGGCGGTGCGGACGCGTTCCACCAGCCGCATCGCCAGCAGCGAGTCGCCGCCGAGGTCGAAGAACGAGTCGTCCGCACCGATCCCGTCCCGGCCCAGGACCTCGGCGAACAGGGCGGCGAGCGCGATCTCGGCGGGGCTCTGCGGTGCCCGTCCGGGACCCGTGTCGGCGCGGTCGGGGTCGGGCAGCACCGCGCGGTCCAGTTTGCCGTTGGGGGTGACGGGCAGGGCGTCGAGGCCGACTACGGCGGAGGGCACCATGGCGGCGGGCAGGCGGCCCGCCGCGTGCTCCCGCAGCGCGGCGGCGTCGGGCTCGGGGCCGGCGGCGGGCACCACGTAGGCGACGAGTCGGGGGGTGCCGGTGCGGTCGGAGCGGACCACCACGGCGACCTGCGCCACGGTGGGGTGCGCGGCGAGCACGGCTTCGACCTCACCGGGTTCGACGCGGAACCCGCGGATCTTCACCTGGTCGTCGGCGCGGCCGGCGAAGACGAGTTCCCCCTCGCCGGACCAGCGGGCCAGGTCGCCGGTGCGGTACATGCGCCGTCCGTCGCCGGCGTACGGGGAGGCCACGAACCGTTCGGCGGTGCGGGCCGACCGGCCGGCGTAGCCGCGGGCCAGTCCGTCCCCGGCGACGTACAGTTCGCCGGTCACCCCGGGCGGCACCGGGCGCAGGAAGTCGTCGAGGACGTAGGTGCGGCTGTTGTCCATGGGGCGGCCGAGGGGCACGTTCGCCGGGACGTCCCCGGGGTGGACGTACGCGGTCTGGGTGGTGAACGCGGTGGTCTCGGTGGGGCCGTAGGTGGTGCGGACGACCAGCCCGGGGTGGGTCTCCAGCAGGGTGCGGATCGCGGTGGAGGACACCAGGTCGCCGCCGGTGGACACCTCCCGGACCCCTGCGAAGATCCACGGGGACTCCTCGGCCAGCAGGCGGAAGAGTCCGGCGGTGGCGTGGACGTTGGTGACGCCCTGTTCGGCGATGAGCCGGCCCCGTTCGGCGGCGCCCGCGTCCCCCGGCGGCAGCAGCACCAGCCGGCCGCCGTGCGCGAGGGTGGCCCACACCTCGTAGGTGGAGGCGTCGAAGGCGTGGTTGGCGTGCATCAGGACCCGTTCGAGGACCTCGCCGCGCCAACTGCGGTCCAGGACGAACCCGACGACGTTGCGGTGGGTCACGGCGACGCCCTTGGGGCGGCCCGTCGAGCCGGAGGTGTACATCACGTACGCCAGGTGTTCGGGGCGCAGCGGCACGGTGCGGTCCCGGTCACCGGGTGCGGTCGCCGGGTGGCCGGCCATCTCGGCGACCGCGTCCTCCCACACCACCGGTTCGGGCCCGCCGACGAGGGCGGCCCGGGTGGCGCGGGTGCACAGCACCAGGTCGGGCGCGGCGTCGGCGAGGACGTGGGCGTTGCGGGCGGCGGGGTGGGTCGGGTCGACGGGTACGTAGGCGGCGCCCGCCTTGACCACGCCGAGCAGCACCACCAGCAGGTCGGCGGAGCGGTCCATCACCACGGCGACCTTGTCGTCGGGGCCGGTGCCGCGGGCGATCAGCCAGTGGGCGATCCGGTTGGAGAGGGCGTCCGCCTGCGCGTAGTCGAGGGTGAGGTCCGGGGCGACGACCAGCGGGGCGTCGGGGCGGCGGGCCGCGCTCCGGGCGAAGAGTTCGGGCAGGGTCGCGGCGGTGACCGGGGTGGTGGTGTCGTTCCACCGTTCCAGTACGGTGCGCCGCTCCTCGGGGGCGATGACGTCGAGCGCGCCGACGCGGGTGCGGGGGTCGGCGGCGATCTGGCGCAGCACCGCGGCCAGCCGGTCGGCGAGGGCCCGGGCGGTGGACTCGTCGAACAGGTCGGCGGCGTACTGGAGGGCACCGCCGATGCCGTCCGGTGCGCCCTTGCCGTCGCGTCGTTCGCCGAGGGTGAGGGAGAGGTCGAAGCGGGCGGCGACCTCGTGGTCCGGGCTGAGTTGCCGGACCTCCAGTCCGGGCATCCCCCAGGAGTCGCCGGTGGCGGCCGGGGAGCCGGAGTGCACGGCCAGCATGATCTGGAAGAGGGGTTGCCGGGCGAGCGAGCGGGTGTGGTCGAGGTCGTCGACGAGCCGTTCGAAGGGGAGGTCCTGGTGGGCGTAGGCCGACAGGTCGGCGTCCCGCACCCGGGTCAGCAGGTCCTCGAACGCGGGGTCGCCGCTGACGTCGGTGCGCAGCACCAGGGTGTTGACGAAGAACCCGGCGAGGTCGTCGAGGGCGCGGTCCCCGCGTCCGGCGACGGCGGTGCCCAGCGGGATGTCGGTGCCGGCGCCGAGTCGGGCCAGCAGGGCCGCCAGCGCCGCCTGGACCAGCATGAACAGGGTGGCCGAGCCGCGGCGGGCCACCGCCACCAGCCGGGCGTGGACGTCGGCGTCGAGCCGGAAGGGGACGTGTCCGCCGCGGAAGGACGCGACCGGCGGGCGGGGCCGGTCGGTGGGCAGCGCCAGTTCCTCGGGGAGCCCGGCCAGGGCGTCCCGCCAGTAGCCGAGTTGGGCGCTGATCAGGCTGTCCGGGTCGGTCAGCTCGCCGAGGGTCTCGCGCTGCCAGAGGGCGTAGTCCGCGTACTGGACGGGCAGCGGATCCCAGTCGGGGGCGGCGCCGCGGCGGCGGGCGGCGTAGGCGGTGCGCAGATCGCGTTCCAGGACGCCCATGGACACCCCGTCCACGGCGATGTGGTGGGCGACGACCACCAGGGCGTGCGCGGTGGGCGAGAGGGTCAGCAGGGTGGTCCGCCACGGCGGTTCGACCCCGAGGTCGAAGGCCCGGCCCATCAACGCACCCACGGTGCGGTCGAGTTCGGCGTGGGTGACGGTGCGGCGTTCCAGCGGGGGGTGGTCGGCGCGGATCTCCTGACGGGGGGTGCCGTCCGTGGTGGGGAAGACCGTGCGCAGCGTCTCGTGGCGGTCCGCGAGGTCGCCGAGGGCGGCCGTCAGGGCTCCGGTGTCGAGGTCCCCGGTGAAGGAGAGCGCCAGCGGCACGTGGTAGCCGGCGCCGGCGCCCGTTCGTTCCAAGCGGTTGAGGAACCACATCCGCTGCTGCCCGTACGACAGCGGCAGCACCTCGGGGCGTTCCCCCGCGACCAGCGGGGCCCGTGCCGCTCCCCGGTTCTCCGCCACCAACCGGGCCAGCCCCTCGACGGTGGGCGTGCCGAACAGGTCCCGGATGCCGACCTCGGCGTCCAGCTCGGAGCGGATCGCCGAGATCAGCCGCATCGCCAGCAGCGAATCGCCGCCCAGTTCGAAGAAGGAGCGGTCCGCGCTGACCCGCTGGTGCCCCAGGACCCCGGCGAACAGTCCGCACAGCGCCTCCTCCAGCGGGGTGCGCGGTTCCCGGCCGCCCCCTTCCCCCTCGTCCTCGGGGGCGGGCAGGGCGGCCCGGTCGAGCTTGCCGTTCGCGGTCGTCGGCAGGGCGTCCAGGGTGACGAACGCGGACGGCACCGTGTAGTCCGGCAGGCGGCGCGCGAGGTGCTCCCGCAGCACCCCGTCCGCAGGGGCTTCGCCCACCGGCACCACGTACGCCACCAGACGCCTCGTCCCCG
>NZ_JBEOWM010000054.1:0-37918 GCF_040296045.1 Streptomyces sp. NPDC002490
GGTGTGCGCCGGGGGTTTGCCCGCGGGCGCCCCGGACCGAGTACGGTCCGGGGCGCCGTCGTGCATACCGCGGGTGCTCCGGCGTGCGGGGGCGCAGGCGTGGCGTTCCGGATGGCGCGCAAGCCCGGCGCACTTCTCGGCGAGCGCGCCCCTGGTCGAGGTGCGCGACCGCTCGGGCGCCGTGCGCTACGTCCCGCTGCCGGGAGGCGTGATGCCCAGGGCCTCGGTGGCCTCCACGTTGACCAGGAGGACCAGGGTGGTCACCGCCGCCACCCCGAGGGCGATGCCGCCCGGGATCAGCATGCTGTCGGCCTGGAGCAGGGTCCAGGCCACCGGGAGGGCGACCAACTGGGTCATGAGCGCGGGGCCGCGGCTCCAGCTCCGCAGGGCCAGCAGGCCGCGGGCGGCGATCAGCGGCAGCGCGGCGAGCGCCACCAGCGTCAGCCCGGCCATCGCGGCCTGTCCTGCGCTGCCGGCCCCGGTCAGCCCGCGGACCAGCACGTAGACCCCGCCGACGACGAGTGCGACGCCCTCCAGTCCGGTCAGGGCGGCGGCTGCGGTCAACCGTCCGGGGCGGGGGCCCGCGGGGGCCTCTTCGGGGCGTGCGCCCGGGGCGGACTTCTGCTCAGCACTCACCCCAGCAGAGTAGCCCGCGCCGGGCGGGCGGAGGCCGGGGGCGGCGGCGCCCCGGGGTGCGGGGCGGCCCGCCGCGCTGGGTACCCTGCATGACATGCGCGCACTCCTCGTGGTCAACCCGGCAGCTACCACCACGAGCGCGCGCACGCGTGACGTCCTGATCCACGCGCTGGCGAGCGAGATGAAGCTGGAAGCGGTGACCACCGAGTACCGCGGGCACGCCCGGGACCTGGCGCGGCGGGCGGCCCGGGACGGCGAGGTCGACCTGGTGGTCGCGCTCGGCGGTGACGGCACCGTCAACGAAGTGGTGAACGGCCTCCTCGGGGACGACGAACAGCCGCCCGCCCCGGAGCGCACGCCCCGGCTCGCGGTGGTCCCCGGCGGCTCGACCAATGTCTTCGCGCGGGCCCTCGGCCTGCCGAACGACGCCGTGGAGGCGACGGGCGCGCTGTTGAGCGCGATCGAACAGGGGAGCGAGCGCACGGTGGGGCTGGGTCGCGCCGTCGGCACTCCGGGCAGCGCGGACGAGGCGGTTCCGGGGCGCTGGTTCACTTTCTGTGCCGGCCTGGGATTCGACGCCGGGGTGATCGGACGGGTCGAGCAGCAGCGCGAGTTGGGAAAGCGTTCGACCCACGCGCTGTATCTGCGCCAGGTGTTGCGGCATTTCCTGGGAGCGGACCGCCGACACGGTTCCATCACCTTGGAACAGCCGGGTGGAGAACCAGTGGAAGATCTTCTCGTCTCCATAGTCTGTAATACCGCTCCGTGGACCTACCTCGGCAATCGCCCGGTCTACGCGGCACCGAAGGCATCGTTCGACACCGGACTGGACGTGCTCGGGCTGAGCCGGCTGACGACCCCCGCCGTCGCCCGCTACGCCACGCAATTGGTCACTTCGTCCCCCCAGCGCGGCCCTCACGGCAAGCACGCGACCAGCCTTCACGACCTCCATGAGTTCACCTTGCATTCGAAGGTTCCACTCCCCCTCCAGATGGACGGAGACCACCTGGGACTGCGCACCAGCGTGACGTTCCTAGGCGTAGACCGTGCACTGCGTGTGATTGTGTGAGCGGAACGTGCGAAAGTCCTTGCACTCGAACGTTTAGGCAAGGATCCACCCCATGGAAGTACGGCTGTGACCTAGTCGACACCGAGGAATCAAAAAAAACTTTCCAGAAGGGGTTGTATCCGCAGCTGAGGTTTGCGAGTCTCTACGTGGCGCTCAGGACGGGCCGCACCACCGGCCCCCACCAAGAGCCCGAATCCCTCCTCGAACCCTTGGACCGCCCCGGGTCACTTTCCGGTGTAGGCCCTTCCCGTGTCGAGGGATTCGTGAAAGCGTTCACATTCACAAGCACACTGAAGTAGCACCAAGAGAGGTAGCAGCCATGGACTGGCGTCACAACGCCGTTTGCCGCGAGGAAGACCCCGAGCTGTTCTTCCCCATCGGCAACACCGGTCCCGCGCTGCTGCAGATCGAGGAAGCCAAGGCCGTCTGCCGCCGCTGCCCCGTCATCGAGCAGTGTTTGCAGTGGGCACTCGAGTCCGGCCAGGACTCGGGCGTCTGGGGTGGCCTGAGCGAGGACGAGCGCCGCGCAATGAAGCGCCGCGCCGCCCGCAACCGGGCTCGACAGGCCACCGCCTGACGCCCAGCCACCCGTACGGGCCGTGGCACCGGCGGCGCGCACAGCGCGTGCGCAACTCCCGCCTCCCGAGCCGCAGCGCGTCATCCCGCAGTGTTCTTCCGTCGAGCCCCGGAACCGGCCAGGTTCCGGGGCTCGCGTGATGGTGGCCGTCACGACCCCTTCGGTGGTCGTGGCGGCCACTTCGTCGTGTCCGGCCCCCGCGGTCCGCACGGCGGACGGCCCCGCCGGGCCTGAGCCGGGCGGGGCCGCACGTGGACCTGCTCCCGGGGTGACCCCCCGGGAACGGAACGGTCAGCCGAGGGAGGCGATCGCCTCGTTGAAGGTCTTCGACGGACGCATCACGGCCGCCGCCTTCGCCGGGTCGGGCTGGTAGTAGCCGCCGATGTCGGCCGGCTTGCCCTGGACCGCGATCAGCTCGTCGACGATCGTCTGCTCACCGGCGGTCAGCGCCTCGGCCAGCGGACCGAACGCCTTGGCCAGACCCGCGTCCTCGGTCTGCTTGGCCAGCTCCTGCGCCCAGTACAGCGACAGGTAGAAGTGGCTGCCCCGGTTGTCGATGCCGCCCACGCGGCGGGTCGGCGACTTGTCCTCGTTGAGGAAGGTGGCCGTGGCCCGGTCGAGGGTGTCGGCGAGGACCTGGGCCCGCGCGTTGCCGGCGACCTGCGCCAGGTGCTCGAAGCTGGCCGCGAGGGCGAAGAACTCGCCCAGGCTGTCCCAGCGCAGGTAGTCCTCCTTGACCAGCTGCTGGACGTGCTTGGGGGCGGAGCCGCCGGCGCCCGTCTCGAAGAGGCCGCCGCCCGCCATCAGCGGGACGACCGACAGCATCTTGGCGCTGGTGCCCAGCTCCAGGATCGGGAAGAGGTCGGTCAGGTAGTCGCGCAGCACGTTGCCGGTGACGGAGATGGTGTTCTCGCCGCGGCGGATGCGCTCCACGGAGAGCTTGGTCGCCTCGACCGGGGAGAGCACCCGGATGTCCAGGCCCTCGGTGTCGTGCTCCGGCAGGTACGCGTTGACCTTCTCGATCAGCACGGCGTCGTGGGCGCGGGTCTCGTCCAGCCAGAACACCGCCGGGTCGCCGGTGGCGCGGGCGCGGGTGACGGCGAGCTTGACCCAGTCCCGGACCGGGGCGTCCTTGGTCTGGCAGGCGCGGAAGACGTCGCCGGCGGCGACGGCCTGCTCCAGGACGACGTTGCCCTGCTCGTCGACGAGGCGGACCGTGCCCGCGGTCGCCACCTCGAAGGTCTTGTCGTGGCTGCCGTACTCCTCGGCCTTCTGCGCCATCAGGCCGACGTTGGGCACCGAGCCCATGGTGGCCGGGTCGAAGGCGCCGTTGGCGCGGCAGTCGTCGATGACGACCTGGTAGACGCCGGAGTAGCTGCTGTCGGGCAGCACGGCGAGGGTGTCGGCCTCCTGGCCGTCCGGGCCCCACATGTGGCCGGAGGTG
This sequence comes from Streptomyces sp. NPDC002490, assembly GCF_040296045.1. Lineage (NCBI taxonomy): Bacteria > Bacillati > Actinomycetota > Actinomycetes > Kitasatosporales > Streptomycetaceae > Streptomyces > Streptomyces sp. NPDC002490. The sequence goes on from NZ_JBEOWM010000054.1 coordinate 3,727, forward strand.
CGGATCATGGCCGGCATGGAGGCGTCGACGATGACGTCGGACGGGACGTGCAGGTTGGTGATGCCCTTGTCGGAGTCGACCATCGCCAGCGCCGGACCCTCGGCGAGCTCCGCGTCGAAGGACGCCTTGATCGCGGCGCCCTCGGGCAGCGTCTCCAGGCCCTTCAGGATGCCGCCCAGGCCGTCGTTGGGGGACAGGCCGGCGGCGGCGAGCGCAGCGCCGTACTGGGCGAAGGTCTTCGGGAAGAAGGCGCGCACGACGTGACCGAAGACGATCGGGTCGGAGACCTTCATCATGGTCGCCTTGAGGTGCACGGAGAACAGCACGCCCTCGGCCTTGGCCCGGGCGACCTGCGCCGTCAGGAACTCGCGCAGCGCGGCGACGCGGAGCACCGAGGCGTCGACGACCTCGCCGGCCAGGACGGGCACCGACTCGCGCAGCACGGTGGTGGCACCGTCCTCGCCCAGCAGCTCGATGCGCAGCGAACCGGCCTCGGCGATCACGGTGGACTTCTCGGTGGAGCGGAAGTCGTTCTCGCCCATGGTCGCGACGTTGGTCTTGGACTCGGGGGTCCAGGCGCCCATGCGGTGCGGGTGGGTCTTGGCGTAGTTCTTCACCGAGGCGGGGGCGCGGCGGTCGGAGTTGCCCTCGCGCAGCACCGGGTTCACGGCGCTGCCCTTGACCTTGTCGTAGCGGGCGCGGATCTCGCGCTCCTCGTCGGTCTTCGGGTCGTCCGGGTAGTCCGGCAGTGCGTAGCCCTGCTGCTGGAGCTCGGCGACGGCCGCCTTCAGCTGCGGGATGGAGGCCGAGATGTTGGGCAGCTTGATGATGTTGGCTTCGGGCTTCTTGGCGAGCGCGCCGAGCTCGGCGAGCGCGTCGTCGATGCGCTGGGACTCTTCGAGGTGCTCGGGGAAGCTGGCGATGATCCGCCCGGCCAGAGAGATGTCACGGCTCTCGACACTGATCCCGGCCGTCGCGGCGTAGGCCCGGACCACCGGCAGGAAGGAGTGCGTCGCCAGGGCCGGAGCCTCGTCAGTGTGGGTGTAGATGATGGTCGAGTCAGTCACCGTTGCTCCCTTTCACGTCTGCATTGTCTCGACATCAAGATATCCCGTGACCGGGCCTCTCTGACACCCACCCCCGGCACGGGAATCGGGGTGCGGCGACAAATCCCTTGCCCTCCGGTCCGGACCCGGGCGACGATCCCGGACCGTGACGCACTTCGATGACGACGAACCGAACGCGACGGGCCGTCCGCCCCGTCCCGTGGCCCTGGTGACCGGGGTGGGCCGCACCGGCGGGATCGGCGCGGGGATCGCCGCCCGGCTGGCCGCGGCGGGGTGGGACCTCGCCTTCACCTACTGGACCCCCTACGACGAGCGCATGCCCTGGGGCGCGGAGCCCGGGGCCGCCGCGGCGGTCACCGCGGAGCTGGCCGCGCACGGGGCGGCCGGCCTCGGCATCCCGGCCGATCTGGCCGACCCGGAGGGGGCCGGGCGGGTCTTCGATGCGGCCGAGGAGCGGTTCGGGCCGGTCACCGCGCTGGTGATGTGCCACTGCGAGTCGGTGGACTCCGGTCTGCTGGACACCACGGTCGAGAGCTTCGACCGGCACTTCGCGGTGAACGCGCGGGCCTCCTGGCTGCTGATCCGCGAGTTCGGGCGGCGGTTCGCGGCGCCGCCGGGAACGGGCCGGATCATCGCTCTGACCAGCGACCACACCGTGGACAACGTCCCCTACGGGGCGAGCAAGGGCGCGCTGGACCGGATCACCCTGGCCGCCGCCCGGGAGTACGCCGCCCTGGGCGTCACCGCCAACGTGGTGAACCCCGGCCCGGTCGACACCGGCTGGATGTCCGAGGAGGTCCGCGCGGAGGTCCTCAGCCGGACCCCGCTCGGCCGGCTGGGCACCCCCGGGGACACCGCCCGGCTGGTGGAGTTCCTCTGCTCGTCCGAGGGGCGGTGGGTCAACGGGCAGCTGCTGCTCAGCAACGGCGGCTACGCCTGACGGGGGTCCCGCCGGAGCTGGTGGGGGCGGACCGGGAGGTCCAGGGTGACCCGGGTGCCGCCCTCCGCAGCCGTGGCCATGTCGAAGGTGCCGCCCAGTTCGCCCTCGACCAGGGTGCGCACGATCTGGAGCCCCAGGTTGCCCGAGCGGTGCGGGTCGAAGCCCTCGGGCAGCCCCACCCCGTCGTCCTGGACGGTGACCAGCAGGCGGGCCTCCTGCACCGATCCGCCGCGGACCGCGGACACCTCGACGGTGCCGGTGTCGAGCGGCCCGAAGCCGTGCTCCAGGGCGTTCTGGAGGACCTCGGTGAGGACCATGGACAGCGGGGTGGCCACCTCCGCGTCGAGGATGCCGAAGCGGCCGGTGCGGCGGCCGGTGACCTTGCCCGGGGAGATTTCCGCGACCATCGCGAGGACCCGGTCGGCGATCTCGTCGAACTCCACCCGCTCGTCGAGGTTCTGGGACAGCGTCTCGTGGACGATCGCGATGGAGCCGACCCGGCGCACCGCCTCCTCCAGCGCCGCCCGGCCGCGCTCGGACTCGATCCGGCGGGCCTGGAGCCGCAGCAGGGCGGCGACCGTCTGGAGGTTGTTCTTCACCCGGTGGTGGATCTCCCGGATGGTGGCGTCCTTGGTGATCAGCTCCCGCTCGCGCCGGCGCAGCTCGGTGACGTCGCGCAGCAGCACCAGGGACCCGATGCGCGGGCCCTTCGGTTTCAGGGGGATCGCCCGGAGCTGGATCACTCCCCCGCTGCCCTCGATCTCGAACTCGCGGGGCGCCCAGCCGCTGGCCATCTTCACCAGGGCCTCGTCCACCGGCCCCCGGGACGGGGCGAGTTCGGCGGTGGTGGTGCCCAGGTGGTGGCCGACCAGGTCGGCGGCGAGCCCCAGCCGGTGGTAGGCGGAGAGGGCGTTGGGCGAGGCGTACTGCACGGCCCCGTCGGCGTCCAGCCGGATCAGCCCGTCGCCGACCCGGGGGGAGGCGTCCATGTCGACCTGCTGGCCGGGGAAGGGGAACGAGCCCGCGGCGATCATCTGCGCCAGGTCCGAGGCGCTCTGGAGGTAGGTGAGTTCGAGTCGGGAGGGGGTGCGGACGGTCAGCAGGTTGGTGTTGCGGGCGATGACGCCCAGCACCCGGCCCTCCCTGCTGACCGGGATGGACTCGACCCGGACCGGGACCTCCTCGCGCCACTCCGGGTCCCCCTCGCGGACGATGCGCCCCTCGTCGAGGGCGACGTCCAGCAGCGGGCGCCGGCCGCGCGGCACCAGGTGGCCCACCATGTCGTCCTGGTACGAGGTGGGCCCGGTGTTGGGCCGCATCTGGGCGACGGAGACGTAGCGGGTGCCGTCCCGGGTGGGTACCCACAGCACGAGGTCGGCGAAGGAGAGGTCGGAGAGCAACTGCCACTCCGACACCAGCAGGTGCAGCCACTCCAGGTCCGTGTCGGACAGGGCGGCGTGCTGGCGGACGAGATCGTTCATGGAGGGCACGGGGCGAGCGTACCTGGCCGGATCACGACGGCCCGGGGACGACGTCGGAAGACGGCCGTGCGGGGCGACGAGCGCAGGGTCACGGAAAGGCCCGCGGGCCACGGTGCCTGGGAGGGACCCTCAACCCTCCCGGCACCGCAGCCCGGAGCAAACCCGGCCGGCGGGTGTGCGGTCCCGGTCGGCCGTTGGGTGAGGAGCCGGTGCAGTCAGGGCAGAGAGCTCCGGTTCCTCGACCGTCCTCCTGTGCGGGGAGAACGGAATGGTGGTCCCGGGGAGTCCCCGGAGGTCCATCGTTTTCCATTCTGGACTAGACCATTCGCGTCTGTCCATGCGTTGGCCCATGTTTGTCGGGCGGGGGTCGACGCTGGCGAGAAGTGATCGCTCCGACGTTCACCGCACGATCAGTTGGACCAGTGCGGCGGTGCCCACGGTCACGATCACCGCGCGGAGCACCGTCGGGCTGATGCGGCGTCCCACCGCGGCCCCGGCCAGGGCGCCGAGCGTGGAGCCCACCGCGATGAGCAGCACGGCCGTCCAGTCGAAGTCGGCGACGAAGAGGAAGAAGACCGCGGCGACCCCGTTGACGATCGCCGCGAGCACGTTCTTGACGGCGTTGAGCCGTTGCAGGGTGTCGTCGATCAGGGAGCCCATCAGCGAGAGGTAGATGATCCCCTGGGCGGCGGTGAAGTAGCCCCCGTAGACGCTGGCCAGTCCCATGCCGACGAGCAGCGGCACCCCGCCCTCCGGGTGCGGACGGGAGCCGGCGCGCTCGTGGCGGCGCTTGACCGCACGGCTGATCCGGGGCTGGAGGACGACCAGCACCAGCGCCATCCCGACCAGGACCGGCACCACCGCCTCGAAGGCCGACTCGGGCAGGGTGAGCAGCAGCGCGGCCCCGATGACCGCGCCGATCCCGGTGACGACCCCCAGGCGCAGCACCCGGGCCCGCTGCCCGGCCAACTCCCGGCGGTAGCCGAAGGCGCCGCTCAGCGCGCCCGGGACCAGGCCGAGGCCGTTGGAGACGGTGGCGGTGACCGGGGACAGGCCGACCGCGAGCAGGACGGGGAAGGTGATGAGGGTGCCGGAGCCCACGACGGCGTTGATGGCGCCGGCGCCCGCTCCGGCGGCGAGGACGGCGACCATCTCCCAGAGCGTCACGGCGTGCCCTCCCCCGGGGTCGGGCGCGGGGCGCGGGGTCTCGTGGGGCGGGCGGGCGGGGACGGCTCGATCATGGGGGCGACGCTATCCGGGGGACGTCCGCCGCCCCGGGGCGCCCCCCCACCGGGGCGGCGGTCAGCGGGTCTCGGTGACCTTGGCGAGGGCGCGCGGGGCGTCCGGGTCCTGGCCGCGGGCGAGGGTGACCTCGTGGGCGAGGAGTTGCAGCGGGATGATCTCCAGGACCGGCTGGAGTTCCTCGGGCACGTCCTCGGTGGGCAGCACGAACCCGGCGGACGCGGCCTCCACCTGGGCCCGCGGGCCGACGACCACCAGGTCGGCGCCCCGGCCCCGCAGCCGGTCGAGGACGGGTTGCAGGGCCTCGCCGCCCTTGCCTGCGGTGACGACGGCGATCACCGGGGAGATGTTGTCGACCATCGCCAGCGGGCCGTGCAGCAGATCGGCGCCCGAGTAGGACAGGGCCGGGATGTAGCTGGTCTCCATGAGCTTGAGGGCGGCCTCCTTGGCGGTGGGGTAGCCGTAGCCGCGGGAGGTGATCACCATGCGTTCGGCGAAGCGGTAGCGGGCGGCCAGCGCCCGGACCTCCGCCTGCCGGTCCAACAGCCGGGCGGCCAACTCCGGCAGGGGCAGTGCGGCGCCCCCGTCCGCGCCGGCGAGGCCCTCCACGAAGAGGTACAGCGTCAGCAGGGAGGCGGTGTACGTCTTGGTGGCGGGCAGGGCGCGTTCGGGGCCGGCCAGGACGTCCAGGTGGAACTCGGAGACCGCCGCGAGGGCGGAGTCCGGGTTGTTGGTGACGGCGAGGGTGAGGGCGCCGGCCTCGCGGGCGGCCCGGGTGGAGGCCACCAGGTCGGGCGAGCCGCCGGACTGGCTGACCGTGATGACGAGGACGTCGCGCAGGTCGGGGCGGGCCCCGTAGGCGGTGGTGGTGGACATCGAGGTGAGCCCGCAGGGCAGTCCGCGCCGGATCTCCAGCAGGTACTTGGCGTACAGCGCGGCGTTGTCGGAGGTGCCGCGGGCGGTGAGCAGGACGAAGCGGGGGCGCCGGGCGGCGATCCGCTCGGCGACCCGTTGCACGGCGGGGGCGCCGGTGTCGAGGACGCGGCGCAGCACGGCGGGCTGTTCCGCCATCTCGCGGGACATGATCCGGCCGGGCCGCTCGCGCTGGGGGTCGGGGACGGGCGTGGCGGTCATGCGGGCTCCCTCCGGCGGGCGGGCTTCCGGGGCGGGTGGGGCCCCCTCCCATTCCACTCCCCCAGCGCCTTGGGCGCCTGTCCACGGGGGTGCGGTGCTCCCCGGCTCCGGCCATGGTCGCGCCGCGGCGCACCCGCTCGCCCCCCGTGTGACCGGGCACTTCTGCTAGATTGGTCTATACCACTATCGTGGTTCCGTCCGTGTTCGTTCTCCAGATCGGCAGGCCCAGCGTGGAAGTTGTGATCGTCCCCGACGCGGCGGCAGGCGGCGAGCTCATCGCCGAGGCCATGGCGGCGCTGCTGCGCCGCAAGCCGGACGCGGTGCTCGGCGTCGCCACCGGTTCCACCCCGCTCCCCGTCTACCGCGCGCTGGAGGCGAAGGTGCGGGCCGGTGCGGTGGAGGTCGGGCGGGCCCGGATAGCCCAGCTCGACGAGTACGTCGGTCTGCCCGCCGACCACCCCGAGTCCTACCGCTCGGTGCTGCGCAAGGAGGTGCTGGAGCCGCTCGGCATCAACGCCGAGGCGTTCCTCGGGCCCGACGGCACCGCCGAGGACGTCGCCGCCGCCTGCGCCTCCTACGAGGCCGCGCTGACCGCCGCCGGGGGCGTGGACCTCCAGTTGCTCGGCATCGGCACCGACGGGCACATCGGCTTCAACGAGCCCTGCTCCTCGCTCGCTTCGCGCACCCGGATCAAGACGCTCACCGAGCAGACCCGCGTCGACAACGCCCGGTTCTTCGACGACGACATCGACCAGGTGCCGCACCACGTGATCACCCAGGGCATCGGGACCATCCTGGACGCCCGCCACCTGGTGCTGCTCGCCACCGGCGCGGGCAAGGCGGAGGCGGTCGCCGCGACCGTCGAGGGTCCGGTGGCCTCGGTGTGCCCCGCCTCGGCGCTGCAACTGCACCCGCACGCCACGGTCGTGGTGGACGAGGCCGCCGCCTCGAAGCTGAAGCTGGCCGACTACTTCCGGCACGCCTACGCCAACAAGCCCGCCTGGCAGGGCATCTGAGCCGCCGGCGGCCTCCCGCACCAAGAGGCGTCGGGCGCCCCCCTCCGAGGGGGGCGCCCGACGCCTCTTTCCGCATCCGGTGCGGAACGTGGAACAGGCCCCCGTGCCGAGCCCCAACTCGGCACGGGGGTCTGGTCTATCAGTGGGTGGCGGTCAGCGCCTCGGCGGCGGCCGTACCGCACACCCGTGCGGCACCGTGGGTGGCCACGTACAGCGAGCCGACCGGGGTCGACCGCGGCACGCCCATCTCCACCACGACCGTGTCCGGCCGGGCGGCGATCAGGGTGCCGAGGGCCTCGCGCATCCACGGGTGGCGGTGCGCGTCGCGGACCACGGCGACGATCCGCCGGTCCCCGGCGGCCTTCAGCGCCGCTTCGCCCGCCGTGTCCCCGGTGAAGCCCTCGCCCTCGGTGCCGGGCAACAGCTTGCGGAGCTCGCCGACGAGGCCCCAGGGGGTCTCGTCGCCGACCGCGATGTTGGCGACCGGCGGGAACGAGGCCACGAACGGCGCCCCGGTGACCGGGCCGGTGTAGCCCTCGCCGCGGGTGACGGTCAGGGCGCGCCGGGCGGCGACCAGGCCGATGTCGGTGCGGGCCTCGGTGGCCCGGGCGGCGGAGGCCGTCCAGGCGGCCAGCGCCCGCACCCGGGCCGCCGCGTCGGCGAGCCGCTCCTCGGCGAGGTCACCGGTGCGCACGGCGGCGACGAGCGCGTCGCGCAGCCGCAGCACGGTGTCCTCGTCGTTGAGCCCGCCGCCCACGCAGATCGCGTCGGCGCCGGCCGCGATGGCCATCACGCTGCCGCGCTCGATGCCGTACGTGCCGGCGATGGCCTGCATCTCCATGCCGTCGGTGACGATCAGGCCGTCGTAGCCGAGCTCCTCGCGCAGCAGACCCGTGAGGATGCGGCGGGAGAGCGTGGCGGGACGCTCGGGGTCGAGCGCCGGCACCAGGATGTGGGCGCTCATCACGGACCGGGAGCCGGCCGCGATGGCCGCGAGGAACGGCGGCAGGTCACGGGCGCGCAGGGTCTCCAGGTCCACGTCGATGCGGGGCAGCGCGTGGTGCGAGTCGACCGCGGTGTCGCCGTGGCCGGGGAAGTGCTTGGTGCACGCGGCGACCCCGGCGGCCTGGAGGCCCTCGACGTAGGCGGCGGTGTGCCGCCCCACCAGGTCGGTGTCGGCCCCGAAGGCCCGCACGCCGATGACCGGGTTGTCGGGGTTGGCGTTGACGTCCGCGGACGGCGCCCAGTTGAGGTTGACCCCACACTCGGCGAGGCGGCGGCCCAGTTCGTGGGCGACCGCACGGGTCAGGTCGACGTCGTCGATCGCCCCGAGGGCGAGGTTGCCCGGGAAGGAGGAGCCGTCCCGCACCTCAAGGCGCGTGACGTCACCGCCCTCCTCGTCGATGGCGACCAGGACGTCGTCCCGCTCGGCCCGCAACTGGGCGGTGAGCGCCGCCAGTTGGTCGGCCGTGTGGATGTTCCGGCCGAACAGTCCGACGGAGGCGAGCCCTTCGCCGAGCCTGCGCAGCAGCCAGTCGGGTGCGCTGGTGCCGGGGAAGCCGGGCTGGAGGACGGTGAGCGCGTCCTTGGTGAGGACGTCGGTGGAAGCAAGCGTCGTCATCGGGTGCTATCCCTTCACTGCGCCTTCGGTGAGGCCGCTGACTGCCTTGCGCTGGAGGAAGACGAACAGGACCAGGACCGGGATGGCGAAGATGGTGGAGGCCGCCATGGTGGCGCCCCAGTCGTCGCCGAAGGTGGTCCGGAAGCTGGTCAGCCAGATCGGCAGGGTCTGGGCTTCGAGGTCCTTGTTGAGGACCAGGATCATCGAGAACTCGTTCCACGCCGTGACGAAGCCGAACAGCGAGGTCGCCATCAGACCGGGGGCCAGCAGCGGGAAGATCACCTTGATGAACGCCTGCGGACGGGTGCAGCCGTCGACCATGGCGGACTCCTCCAACTCCTTGGGCACCGCGGCCACGTAGCCGCGCAGCGTCAGGATGGTGAAGGGCAGCACCATGACCATGTAGAAGATGGTCAGCGGCACCAGGCTGTTCAGCATGTCCGCGTCACGCACGATCAGGTAGATCGCGATGACCATGACCTCCCAGGGCGCCATCTGCGCGATCATGACCGCGAGGATGAAGCCGCGCCGCCCCTTGAACCGCATCCGGGCGAGCGCGAAGGACGCGAAGAGCGCGATGAGCAGGGAGAGGGTGACCGCGATGGTCGTGACCAGCAGGGAGTTGCGCAGCAGCGTCCAGAAGCCCTCGGCCTCGGTCGCGGTCTTGAAGTGCTGGAACGTCGGACTCGTCGGGAACCACATCGGGGTGTCCGTGACGATGTCCTTGGCCTCCTTGAAGGCCGTGGAGAACATCCAGTAGACGGGGAAGACGAAGACCCCGACGAGGAGGGCCGCCGCGGCGTTGGGCCAGATGCGGCCCAGGAAGGAGCTCTTCACAGCTCGTCCTCCTCTTGCTTGAGCACCGTGCGCAGGTAGTAGGAGGTGAGCAGCAGCAGGATCAGGATCGTGAGGATCGAGATCGCCGCGCCCATGCCGAAGTGCTGGTTGCCGAAGCCCTCGATGTACGCGTACACGGGGAGGGTCTCGGTCGAGCGGTTGGGTCCGCCCTGGTTGATGGCGAAGATCTGGGCGAAGGACTTGAACACCCAGATGACTTCGAGGAAGAGCGTGGCCCACAGGAAGGGCTTCAGGAACGGGAAGGTCACCGTCCGGAAGATCTTCCAGGAGTCGGCGCCGTCGAGCGCCGCGGCCTCGTACAGCTCCTTGGGGATGGTGGTGGTGGCCGCGTAGAGGTTGATCGCCACGAACGGGATCGACATCCAGACGATCACCAGCGTCACCACCGCGAAGGTGGAGAACTGGGTGCCGAGCCAGTTGTGGTCGGCCATGCCCTCGAAGCCCAGCTGGACCAGGAGGTAGTTGACGACGCCGAAGCGCTGTGCGAACAGCCACTGGAAGACCGTGGTGGCCGCGATGATCGGCATGGCCCAGGCGAGCACCAGGGCCAGCATCAGCACGACCCGCATCCGCTTGCCCAGACGGGCGAGGAGCAGACCGACCAGGGTGCCGAGCACCATGATCAGGGTGACGTTGGCCACCGTGAAGAAGAACGAACGGAGGACGACGTTCCAGAAGTCGTTGTTGCTCAGCGTCTCCGTGTAGTTCTTGATCCCGTTCCACTCGGTGAGGTGGAGGATCAGTTGCTTGGCGTTGAGGTTCTGGAACGACAGCATGCCGTTCTTCACCAGCGGCCAGCCGAGCAGCACGATGGTGACGATCATCGCCGGCAGCAGCAACAGGTAGGGGATGAGCGAACCACTCTGCCGTGGCCGTCTCTGGCCGCCCCCGTCGTTCCTGGTGGCGCTCCCCGCGCCGCGAGGCGGTGGCGCCTCGCCCTTGTGGACGCCGGACACCCCGCCCGCGTCCGCTTGTTCTGTCTGCACTGACATCGTCGTCGCCGTCTCTTCCTTGGCTGTACGTACTCGATGCTGGTGTCGCCCCGCCGTCGGGGCGCACACCGGTGCGCCCGGAGGCGGCGGGCCGGTCCTCTGTTCAGGTCACCCCGTCGGGTGTCCTACTGGGTCCGGGCCCGCCGCCGCCGGGCGCGGTGGGGTCAGTTCTTCTTGGCGAGACGCTCGTTGATCTCCTTGTCGGCTTCCTTCGCGGCGTCGGCGTGCGACTTACCGTTCAGGACGGCGGTCATGTAGTCCTTGATCGGGTTCGGGACGTTCTCGACCGCGGCCCACTCCGGAATCAGCGGGGTGGTGCCACCGAACGAAGCGCCCTTGGACGCCTCGTCGAGACCAAGGTTCACGCCCTTGATCTTGGGGAGCAGGGACTCCTTGTTCGGCGTGTAGCCCTGGAGCTTGGCGAACGCGATCTGGTGCTCGTCGGCGAACGCGATCTTCAGGAACTCCTTGGCCAGCTCCTGGTTCTTGCTGCCCGCGGGGACCACCAGGTTCGAGCCGCCGAGGAACACGCCCTCGTGCTTGTCGGCCGTGTCGCCCGGGATGGCGAAGTAGCCGATGTCCTTGGCGATGGCCGGGTTGGCCTTGGTGGCGATGCCGGCCTCGGACGGGGTGCCGATGAAGGTCGCGACCTTGCCCTTGGCGAAGACGTCCGCCTGCTGCGGGGTGGCCTCGTCCTTGTCCTTGGGGGCCTTGGAGTAGGAGGCGTACTTCTTGTACAGCTCCATGGCCTCGCCGACCTTCGGGTCGGACAGGTTGGAGACGTACTTGTCGCCTTCCTTCTTCACCAGGTCGGCACCCTTGCCGATGGTCAGACCGTCGAAGAAGTACCAGTTCTGACCGGCCATGTACATCGGCTCGGCCTTGGTCTTCTCCTTGATGGTGTCGAGCGCCTTGAAGAACTCGTCACGCGTCTTGGGCGTGTCCTTCAGACCGGCCTCGGCCCAGATCTTCTTGTTGTAGAGGACCACGCGGTTGGTGACGTACCAGGGCGCGGCGTACTGCTTGCCGTTGTAGATGGCCGACTGGTTGAGCGCCGGGGTCCAGTCTGCACCGATCTCGCTCTTCAGGTCGCCCAGCTCGGCGAGGCCCTCGGTGGCGGCGTAGGCGGGGGTCTGGGTGTTGCCGACCTCGATGACGTCCGGCGGCGTGGACTCGGAGAGCGCGGTGGTGATCTTCTGCTGGATGCCGTTCCAGACCTGGGTCTCGAACTTGACCTTCGCACCGGTCTTCTTCTCGAAGTCGGCCGCGACGGCCGACTTCCAGGCGTCCGGCGTCGACCCGTCCATGGACCAGACGGTGATCGTCCCGCCCTTCTTCGAGTCGCCGGAGCCCTTCTTGTCCTCGTCCTTGTCGCTGCCGCACGCCGCGACCGAGAACACCATGCCCGCGACACCGATGGCCGCAATGAGCTTGCGCTTCACGTCACCCTCCTCAGGATGCCTACCCCCCACACCCACAGCGAATGACTACGCGAGAAACTGCACGTGGGACTGGGACCTGGCCTTTAATGGTGTAGACCAGTACCCGGAGCTTGGCCTAGACCTTTAGGGGTGTCAAGGGTGTATAAGAAGGGCTGTCACGTCCGTTATCGGACCGACACCTGAGGGGGCTCGGCTCACTCCGGGCACGCCGTGTCACGATGTGAGCCGCTACAGACGGAGGAGCCGGTGGCGGCAGCAGCACGACAGCCGGAAAGGCGGACGATGGCCAGCGAGGTTACCCGGATGGGTACGTCCGCGGCGACGGAAACGGCAACCACGGGCCGCACCGCACGCGTGCCGAAGTACTACCGGCTGAAGAAACACCTGCTCGACATGACCGACACGCTGGCACCGGGTAGCCCGGTCCCACCGGAGCGGACACTCGCCGCAGAGTTCGACACCTCGCGCACCACGGTACGCCAGGCGCTCCAGGAACTGGTGGTCGAGGGTCGACTGGAGCGCATCCAGGGCAAGGGGACCTTCGTCGCCAAGCCCAAGGTGGCGCAGGCGCTCCAGCTCACCTCCTACACCGAGGACATGCGGGCCCAGGGGCTGGAGCCCACCTCCCAGCTGCTCGACGTCGGGTACGTCACCGCCGACGACCGGCTCGCGGAGCTGCTCGACATCACGGCCGGCGGACGGGTGCTGAGGATCGAGCGGCTCCGGCTGGCCAGCGGCGAGCCGATGGCCATCGAGACCACGCACCTGTCCGCCAAGCGCTTCCCCGCGCTGCGCCGGTCCCTGGTCAAGTACACCTCCCTGTACACGGCGTTGGCCGAGGTCTACGGCATCCACCTGGCCGAGGCCGAGGAGACCATCGAGACCTCGCTCGCCACCCCGCGCGAAGCCGGCCTGCTCAGCACGGACGTGGGCCTGCCGATGCTGATGCTCTCCCGCCACTCCGTGGACGGCGAGGGACGCCCCGTGGAGTGGGTGCGCTCGGTCTACCGCGGCGACCGCTACAAGTTCGTGGCCCGCCTCAAGCGCCCCCAGGACTGACCCCGCGCACCCCGGTGCCCCGGCGGGCCGTTTCCGGCCCCGCCGGGGCACCGGCGCGTCCGCTCCGGAGCACCGGAGGAACGGGACGGACGGGCCTCTTCGGGCACCCGACACCCCTCCCCCTCCTGTCCCAGGAACCTCGCACCACAGGCTGGACGACGGCCCGTCGAATGGCGTAGGGCCGACCACGAACCCCGGTTGCGGGGATGTTGTCTGGACCTCTGTCGCCACTTTCAGACCGCCCCCGACCACTCACCCAGCGTGACCACCACGGGAATCCGACCGGCAGACGGGCGGACCCGCGAGGCGGCGCCACGGCGCACCGCGGCGCACCCGCCACCGCCGGACACCGCGCACCCGGCGAGCGCCCCTCCCCGCCCCCGCCACGCCCCGCGAGCGGCCCCGACGGCCGCGCCCCGGGGCCGTGTTCGAGCCGTGCCGCACCGCCCCGAGGGCCCTCGCCACCTACGTGCCGTGCGCCACACAGACACAAGATGTGGGCTCAGCATCGGGACCCGACACAAGATGTATGCTCGTGCTCGCCGCCACCCCAGGGGAATCCGGTGCGAATCCGGAACTGTCCCGCAACGGTGTATTCGGTGTGCTTTCGCACACCCAGCAGTCCGATGACCTGCTGGTGGCGCACCCGTTCCGACCGGTCCGGGTGGAGATGAGACGTCCGGGCCTCGTGGACTGGGCCGGTGGACGCGGCGGACCGCCTTCGGCGGGCACGTCCGCGTGCCCGCGCCCGCTTCCCCGTCAGGCCCGTGCCGAGCGAGGGAGAGCTTCACGTGACGATCGCGCCAGCCGATCCGGCGTCAACCGTCGATCGGGCTCCTGCGAACGAGCGGTCCGCAGACCAAGGCGCCCCGGGGAACCGGGCCGAGCAGACCGACGGCCCCGGGACCGCGCTGCTGCGGACCCTGACCGACCTCACCGCCGACCTCACCGACGCCGACCCCGGCCGGGTCGCCGCCGCCGCGCTGCGCGGCCGGTCCGCCCGCGCCGACGAGGCCGAACTGCGCGAACTCGCCACCGAGGCCGCCGCCGGACTCATCTCCGAGGACCCCGCCTACTCCCGGCTCGCCGCCCGGCTGCTCACCCTCTCCATCGCCGCCGAAGCCGCCTCGCAGGGGGTGCGCACCTTCACCGAGTCGGTCGCCACCGGCCACCGCGAGGGGCTCATCGCCGACCGGACCGCGGACTTCGTCGCCCGGCACGCCGAGCGCCTGGACGCCCTGGTCGACCCGGACGCCGACGACCGCTTCGGCTACTTCGGACTGCGCACCCTGCACAGCCGCTACCTGCTGCGCCACCCGCACACCCGCAAGGTGGTCGAGACCCCCCAGCACTTCCTGCTGCGCGTGGGCTGCGGGCTCGCCGAGGACGACAGCAGCCGCGCGGTGGACGAGGTCGCGGCGCTCTACGGCCTGATGAGCCGCCTCGACTACCTGCCCTCCTCGCCGACGCTGTTCAACTCCGGCACCCGGCACCCGCAGATGTCCTCCTGCTACCTGCTGGACTCCCCCAAGGACGAGCTGGACTCCCTCTACGACCGCTACCACCAGGTGGCCCGGCTGTCGAAGCACGCCGGCGGCATCGGCCTGTCGTACTCCCGCGTCCGTTCGCGCGGTTCGCTGATCCGCGGCACCAACGGCCACTCCAACGGCATCGTGCCCTTCCTCAAGACCCTGGACGCCTCGGTGGCCGCGGTCAACCAGGGCGGACGGCGCAAGGGCGCGGCGGCGGTCTACCTGGAGACCTGGCACTCCGACATCGAGGAGTTCCTGGAGCTGCGGGACAACACCGGCGAGGACGCCCGGCGCACCCACAACCTCAACCTGGCGCACTGGGTGCCCGACGAGTTCATGCGGCGGGTCGCCGAGGACGGCCAGTGGTCGTTGTTCTCCCCCTCCGACGTGCCCGAGCTGGTCGACCTGTGGGGTGACGCGTTCGACACCGCCTACCGCGCGGCGGAGGCCGCGGGGCTGGCCCGCAAGACCATGCCGGCGCGGGACCTGTACGGCCGCATGATGCGCACCCTCGCCCAGACCGGCAACGGCTGGATGACGTTCAAGGACGCCTCCAACCGCACCGCCAACCAGACCGCGGAGCCCGGCCACACCGTCCACTCCTCCAACCTCTGCACGGAGATCCTGGAGGTCACGGACGACGGCGAGACCGCGGTGTGCAACCTCGGCTCGGTCAACCTGGGCGCGTTCGTCGTGGGCGCCCCGGGCACCCCGGCCGACCAGGCCATCGACTGGGAGCGGCTGGACGCCACCGTGCGCACCGCGGTGACCTTCCTCGACCGGGTCGTGGACATCAACTTCTACCCGACCGAGCAGGCCGGCCGCTCCAACTCCCGCTGGCGGCCGGTGGGTCTGGGGGCCATGGGCCTCCAGGACGTGTTCTTCCGGCTGCGGCTGCCCTTCGACTCCGCCGAGGCCCACGCCCTGTCGACCCGGCTCGCCGAGCGGATCATGCTGACCGCCTACGAGGCGTCCGCCGACCTCGCCGAGCGCGCCGGCACCTTCCCCGCCTGGGAGAAGACCCGCACCGCCCGCGGCGTGCTGCACCCCGACCACTACGGGGTCGAACTGCACTGGCCCGAGCGGTGGGCGAAGCTGCGCGAGCGGATCGCCACCACCGGGATGCGCAACTCGCTGCTGCTGGCGATCGCCCCGACCGCCACCATCGCCTCCATCGCCGGCGTCTACGAGTGCATCGAGCCGCAGGTGTCCAACCTGTTCAAGCGCGAGACGCTCAGCGGGGAGTTCCTCCAGGTCAACTCGTACCTGGTGCGCGACCTGAAGGACCTCGGCGTGTGGGACGCCCGGACCCGGGAGGCGCTGCGCGAGGCCAGCGGCTCGGTGCAGGACTTCCCGTGGGTCCCCGAGGAGGTGCGGGCGCTGTACCGCACCGCGTGGGAGATCCCGCAGCGCGGCCTGATCGACATGGCCGCCGCCCGCACCCCGTTCCTGGACCAGTCGCAGTCGCTGAACCTGTTCTTGGAGACGCCGACCATCGGCAAGCTCAGCTCGATGTACGCCTACGCGTGGAAGTCGGGCCTGAAGACCACGTACTACCTGCGGTCCCGTCCGGCCACCCGGATCGCCCGCGCGGCCGGTGCCCCGGTCGCCGAGCCCACCGCGTCCCCCTCCCCCCTCCCCGTGCAGCAGGACGCGCCGGACGCCGACGCGATCGCCTGCTCCCTGGAGAACCCCGAGTCCTGCGAGGCGTGCCAGTAATGACGATCCCCACCCAGTCCGCCGGCGGCGGGCGGGTCCAGAACCTGCTGGACCCCGGCTTCGAGCTGACGCTGCGTCCGATGCGCTACCCGGACTTCTACGAGCGCTACCGCGACGCCATCAAGAACACCTGGACCGTCGAGGAGGTCGACCTCCACTCGGACGTCGCCGACCTGGCCAAGCTGAGCCCGGGCGAGCAGCACATGATCGGGCGCCTGGTGGCGTTCTTCGCGACGGGCGACTCGATCGTCGCGAACAACCTGGTCCTGACGCTGTACAAGCACATCAACTCCCCCGAGGCGCGGCTGTACCTGTCGCGGCAGCTCTTCGAGGAGGCGGTGCACGTCCAGTTCTACCTGACGCTGCTGGACACCTACCTGCCCGATCCGGAGGACCGGGCCGCCGCCTTCGCCGCGGTGGAGAACATCCCCTCCATCCGGGAGAAGGCCGAGTTCTGCTTCCGCTGGATGGACTCGGTGGAGAAGCTGGACCGGCTGGAGACCCAGGCCGACCGCCGCCGGTTCCTGCTCAACCTGATCTGCTTCGCCGCCTGTATCGAGGGCCTCTTCTTCTACGGGGCGTTCGCCTACGTCTACTGGTTCCGCTCCCGCGGTCTGCTGCACGGCCTCGCCACCGGCACCAACTGGGTGTTCCGGGACGAGACGATGCACATGAACTTCGCCTTCGAGGTCGTCGACACGGTCCGCAAGGAGGAGCCGGAGCTGTTCGACGACGCCCTCCAGCAGCAGGTCACCGACATGCTGAAGGAGGCGGTCGAGGCGGAGCTCCAGTTCGGTCGCGACCTGTGCGGGGACGGCCTGCCGGGGATGAACACCGAGTCGATGCGGCAGTACCTGGAGTGCGTGGCCGACCAGCGCCTCCAGCGGCTGGGCTTCGCCCCGATCTACGGCTCGGAGAACCCGTTCGCGTTCATGGAGCTCCAGGGCGTCCAGGAGCTGACGAACTTCTTCGAGCGCCGCCCCTCCGCCTACCAGGTGGCGGTGGAGGGCACCGTCGGCTTCGACGACGACTTCTGACGGCCCTCCCGTCCGGTCCTCGGCCCGGTCGCCCCTCGGGGTGGCCGGGCCGCGGTGCCGCCGGGCGGGGCGTCCCGTCGAACGGGGCGCGGGCCGCGCGGCGTCCGGCCCCGGTGGCCGGCCCGGGACCCGGCCGGCCACCGGCCCACTCACGGCCGGCGGGGCGGGGGTTCAGGACCCGCTCAGCGGAACCGCGCGCACCTTCAGTCGGCGCGGCTGGAGCGTGATGCCGATGCGGGGCTCCGCGTCGGTCTCACGGAGCGCGACGAAACGCCATCGCGGGGCGATGGTGGCCAGGACGATCGCCATCTCGGCCATGCTGAAGTGGTCGCCGGGGCACTTGCGGTTGCCGGTGCCGAACGGCATCATCGCCCGCCGGCCCGCTTCGGGGGTCCGCTCGGGGAGCCAACGGTCCGGGTCGAACTCCAGGTGCCGGACGAAGGCCCGCGGATCGCGTTGCATCGCATACGGGCTGTACACGATGTCCGCACCGGCCGGAATGCGATAGCCACCGAGTGTGGAATCGGCCACCGCGCGCCGGGTCAATATCCACACGGCGGGGCGCACCCGCATCGCCTCGGTGATGACATTCCGGGTGTGCGACAGGCGGGGCAGATCGCCGAAATCGACCGGCCGGCCTTCGGTGACCTCCCGGACCTCGGTGCGGATTCGGCTTTCCTCCGCGGGGTGTTCGGCCAACAGTTGAAAGGTCCACATCAGCGTCGAGGCGACGTTTTCCGCTCCCGCCACGAGGAGCGAAACGGTCTGGTCGTGAACCTCTTGTTCGGTGAGGGCTTCACCGTTCTCGTCCTTTGCCGCCAACAAAGCGGTCAGCAAGTCCTCGCGGTCCATGGCCGATTCGCGCCGCTCCGCGATGATCTCGTCGACCAGTCGGTGGAGATCGGCCAATGCGTCCTCGAACCGACGGTGGGCCGGAAGGGGGATGCGGTAGAACGGCCCGGCCGACAGGACCATCCGGCGGTACAGCCCGCCGAAGACGGTGTGCAGCGATCCGCTGAGCCGCTCCGCCCGTTCGTCGATCGAGTCCACGTGCATCAGCGAGCGGGCCACGATCCGCACCGCGACCCGGAACACCTCCTCCCCGAGGTCGACGGTGGCGCCGGGCCGCCACCGCCCCGCCATCGCCCGGGCCTCCTCCTCCATCACCCGGGCGTGCTCGGCGATCCGGTCGATGCGGAAGGCGGGTTGGATCATCCGTCGCTGCCGTCGATGGACCCGTCCGTTGCTGGTGGCCACGCCCTTGCCGATGAGGAGCTCCATGGTGTCCCACAGCGGACCGCCGACCGCGAAGTCGGGGCTCTTCAGGAGCGTGGCGACGAGCGCCGGGTCGCACACCGCGTACGCCTGGCGCGGACCGAGCCGGATGCGCACCAGGTCCCCGCTGGCGCGCAGTCCGGAGAGGAAGCCCAGCGGGTCGCGCACCAGGTTCCAGGCGTGCCCGAGCAGGGGTGCGCCGCCCTTGGCGAAGGGAGGTGCGGCCGGCACCGTGCGCCGGCGTTCCGCGGTGGCGCGGCGGTCGGTCATCGGGAACCCCCCTTGCGCTTGGCCCGCTTGACCCGCTTCGACCGCTCGGGGCGGGGGGCGCAGGCCGCCGGTTGGTCGTTGACGTAAGGGGGCGTGGAGCGGTCGGCCCAACTGTCGACCTGGTAGCGCCCCGACTCGTGGTGGAACCAGTACACCGAGCTGATCCAGTTCCGCATGTTCGACACACTGAGTTCCACGGCGTCCGCCAGGGGTTCACCGCGCCAGGTGCCGTCCCTCAGTTCCCGCACCAGAACGTTCACCTCCTTTTCGGCTTCGATGAAATCCGTCACGCAGTCGCCGACCCTTCTCCGAACTTCAGTCACCGCGTCCTCCAGGGTCATCCCCTCATGTCGGATGAGGCTGATCCCGAGGTTGTGGTGTTCGTCCCCCGCGATTTCCTTGGGCAAGGAGCAGAGGTCGTTGTACCAGGCGGCGAAGTCCTGGCAGGAAAGTCCGGCCCGGCGATAGGCCGGATGTTCTCGAATGTGCTGCGGTATCTCGTAGCGTGCTGTTGGTTCCAGGAGGTCCAGCCAGATCCAATGGGCGAAAGTGAGGCGTCGGAGTTCCAGGTATTCGGCAACCTCAGGGACCCGTCCGGTCATGCGGTTTCGGAATTCGGCGTCGTACGCCTCGATCACTTCGTGGAAATGCCCGGCGAAACGCGCGTTCCACCGCTCGCCCAGGAAGGAGTACAGGCGGACCATGCTGTCGGCAAAGGCCGCGACCAATGCGTCCGGGTGGCTCAGGTGGTGCCAGGGTGCGTCCAGGGCCACGTGCAGTTGGTCGCGGAGCCGGGTCCAGGCGGCGCTGCGCCGGTGGACCACGTCCCGGTCGTGGCGGTCGTCCCAGACGAAGAACCACGCACTGTAATCGGCAATTGCCTGGAGCACATCCACGGGCGCACCGAGGTAGTACCCGGCCATGAGATCGGTGTAGCGCAACCCGTCCGCATACCGCGCGACCTTCTCCGGCGGCATCAGCTCCTTTTCCAGAAGCCAGGTGCGCGTGGCGGCTTGGAGATCCGGCCAATGCGGGTGCAGCTGCCGAGGAAACCGTTCCTCGATCAGCGGAAGTGCCAGTGCTGGCGGAACAGCGATCTGCGTCTGTGTCGACGTAGCGCTGTGGAAGAAAGCAGGCACGAACGTCCCCTCTCAGTCGGCCTTGCCACACGGTAGGGCGCACTATCGTGCTCCGCACCGCGCCGTCGCGCATCCCCGCGCACTTTCCATTCAGCACCACGACCGACCGGGGTGGGAACAGACTTACTCCGTTCCCCCTCCCAAGCTGCCGAGAACATCCCCATACGTGACTGAATTTGGATCGCACGTGACCCTGGCGCTAAGGGGCGCATGACGGCGCACAAGCACGGCGCCCGGCGGGAGCGTATCCCGGCCGGACGCCGTTGGTGCGCGATCATTGCGCAGTCATATGAGCCCATCACCAGGCTTGGGAGTTCCCCCGAAACCCTGGAGCCCCTTTAATCACAAGGGAAGACGGGCGGGCACGCCTCCGTGCGAGGACCTCATCGGTCCGAGGGCACGGGCCGGCTCATCCCTCGTTCGAGTGACGCCCCCCGTAGACGATCAGGGGTTGGCCACCACGGGGTAGCGGGGGGTGCCCTCCTCCATCTGGCGCAGCGCGTCCTTACGGTCCCGCTTGGACAGACGGTCGATGTAGAGGTGGCCGTAGAGGTGGTCCGTCTCGTGCTGGAGGCACCGGGCGAAGTAGCCGTGCCCACGGACGGTCACGGGGTGCCCCGTCTCGTCCTGTCCGGTCACCACCGCGTAGTCCGGGCGGGCCAGTTCGGCGTAGGCCGTCGGCACCGAGAGGCACCCCTCGTTGGAGCTGTCGAGCACCCGCTGGTCCGCCGGCAGTTCCCGGAGCACCGGGTTGCACACCACGCCCACGTGCCGGGTGCCCTCGTCGTCCATGCAGTCGTACACGAAGACCTTGAGGTCCACGCCGATCTGGTTGGCGGCGAGGCCCACGCCCTCCGCGGTGCGCTGGCTGGCGAACATGTCGTCCACGAGCCGGGCCAGCTCGTCGTCGAAGGCCGTGACGTCCTTGCACTCCCTGTGCAGCACCGGATTGCCCACCACCGTGATCGGACGGGACGTGCCCCGCTCGCGGTAGGCCGCCTCGCGCTCCGCGCACTGCGCCGTGTCGATGACGAAACCCTCGTCGTCCACGGGGAGCACTCCGCCGTGTTGCTGCTCGTCCTGCTGGGACATGTCCGCCGTACGCCTTCCTCGGTGTCTCAAAGGCCCGGCGCCGGTCCACCCGGGACACCCCCCGGCGGGACGTCCGGAACCGGGCGACTGCCGGCACCCACCCTACGGCGCCCCACGGCACGCCCGGACGGGTCGCCCGCCGCGGGTGCCGGGAGGGGGGAGCCGGTCAGCACACCTCTTCCAGGTCGCGCCAGTCCCGGGTGTCCGGGCTGTCGGCGACCCAGCCGTCCAGCAGCCCGCGGACCAGCGGGGCGGGCGCCGCGATCCCGCACTCCCGCTCGCGCACCCAACTGCGCCCGGCGGTGCGGTGGCCCAAGGGGCCGGGCTGACCGGGTTCGCTGTGGTCGTGCGGGTCCAGGTGCTCGCCGTCGCCCTCGTCGCTGGGCATCCGGCTCTCGGAGCACGTCCGGCACAGCAGCCGCACCGACGAGGACCAGTCCTCGGCGGCGTAGCCGGCGTCGGCCGCGAGCCGCTCCAGGGCGTCCCGGTCCTCCTCGCCCTCCGCCTCCAGCAGGACCACCCAGGTCGGCACCGGCGAGGGCGCCCAGAGCTCGATCTCGTCGAAGACGGGGTAGGCGTGCCCCGCCTCCGTGGTGCGCTCCCCGTGCGGGACCCCGTCGTGCAGGACGACCTCGCCCCAGCGCCGCCCCGACGAGGGCAGCGGGATCGACAGCACCTCCAGCCGGGCCGGGTCCAGCCGCCGCCCCCACACCACCTCGGCCTCGCCCTCCGGCGAGAGCCGGACCGCGGCGCTGCCCAGTTCCATGCCGACCGGCTCGCCCGCCGCCCCGGACCGCCCCGGCACCTTCAGTCCGTACGCCTGCCAGGCCCGCCGGGCCAGCGGCCAGTCCTGGAGGGCCGTCGCCGCGATGCCCACGTTCCACCAGTCGGGCGCCCCGGTCTCCCGGTCCAGCAGGGCGACCGCCCGCAGCCCGGCGGCCCGGGCCTGCTCCCAGTCGTGCCGGAACTTGTGCAGCAGGGCCAGGTTGAACCAGGACTCCGAGAGCCAGGGCTCCAGGTCGGCGGCCCGGGTCAACAAGGCTCCGGCGTCCTCGTAACGACCGTCACCGATGAGCGTGAACGCCCGGTCCGTGGCCTGCCGCCAGGACGCCGAGGGCCGGTGCCGTCCCTTGCCGAAGATCCTCACGATTCCCGCCTGCCGTCCTCACGGGGGCGCGGACGTGCGCCCCGACCCCACCCTGCCAGGGCCAGCCGCCCCGGGACACCCTTCCCGCAGCGCCTTCGCCCGTCCTTCCGGTCCTGCTCCGATCGGGCCGGCGCCGCGCGGCCCGACCCCGCTCGGCTCCTTCCCCGGATCGCCGGTGCCACCCGAGCCCGGGCCAGGGCCGTACCGAGCGTTCCGGCCGTTCCCTTCGCATCCAACCACGACCGGTCTCACGGCCGCTCCTTACCGATGGGTTACCCGGCCGGCCCCGGTCGGTCCCCCGGCGGCCGTGGCGGTGGCCCTGGCCAGCACCCGGGCCAGGGCGGCGACCACCTCCGGATGGTGGTCCCGGCCGGTCGCCAGCCGCAGCCGCTCCAGGGCGGCGAGCGCGCCCCCGGCTCCGGCGGTGCGCACCATCTCGTCGTACGCGTTGGCGGTGCGGACGATCCGCGCGCTGAGCGGCTGCTCCCGGTAGGGGTCGGCCTGCGCCTCCACGATCAGCGCCACCTTCACGGCCACGCCCGTCTGGCGCACGACCGCGCCGCCCAGCAGGGCGATCCGCCGTTGCCGCCACGCCGGCAGCGAGGCGGTGGCGCCCCCCTCCACCGGGTCCACCAGCGAGAGCTGGCCGATGTCGTGCATCAGCGCCGCGTACTCCAGGGCCGTCCGCTCGGCCTGCGAGAGCCCCAGCTCACGGCCCATCGCCAAGCTCAGCGCCGCCACCCGGTGGGCGTGCCCGTGCGGGGTGTGGCCGGCGACCTCGGTGGCCCGGGCGAGCGAGGCGATCGTCTGCCGGTAGGTGCGCCGCACCCCGGCGCAGCGGTGCAGCGAGAGCTGGGCCAGCAGCAGCGGCAGCGCGAACACCGGCAGCGCCCACAGCCCCGCGACGGCGGCGGTGAGCGCCATGACCGCGCCGGTCGCGCAGACCGCCGAGCCGATCCGCGCCATGGCCCGCAGTTCGTCGCGGAGCAGCGGGCCGAACGGCCAGCCGGTCCGGGACCGGGCCAGTGCGGTGGCCACCACCGCGTCGCACAGCCCGGTCGCCACCAGCACCCCGACGATCCAGAGCGCGTACCACGGCCCGGGGTCCACCAGTTCGGCGAGGGCACCGGAGTTATACGGGGGTTGGAAGCAGGTCGCGGCGAACGCGACGCTGAGCACCCGGCGCGCGATGTCGACCGGGTCGGGTCCACGCCCCGCGAGCAGGTGCGGCACCCCGCCGAGCAGCCCCGCGGTCACCGTCACCGCGACCACCTGGGCGACCCCGTGGTGGGTGGCCGCGCCGGCGTTCTCGCCGAGCAGCGCGTAGGCCAGGGCCCCGGCCGAGGCCAGCGGTGCGGTCTCCCGTTCGCCCTCGACCGCCGCGCGCGAACGGACCAGCTCGCCGACGGCGATCAGCACGCCGAAGGCCAGGGCGGTGCCGCGTTCCTGCACCCCGTGCGCCAGCGTGCCGCCGATGCCCCAGAGGCCGAACAGCACGGCGGCGGCGAGCACCAGGACGCCGGTGCGGCCCGGGCGGCGCGGCGCGGTCACCGGGCGCTCCGGGAGGGCGGGACCTCGCCGGGCGGGGACCGGGGCGGGGGGACGGGCGGGTCGTCCGCGGTCACCTCCGGGTGCCAGCCGTGCCGGGCGAGCGCCCGGGCCAGGGCGGCGACCATCCGGGGGTCGAACTGGGCGCCCGCGCACCGTTCCAGTTCGGCGACCGCGGTGGGCACCGGGCGGGCGCGGCGGTAGGAGCGGGTGGAGGTCATCGCGTCGAAGGCGTCGGCGACGGCCACCACCCGGGCGCACTCGGGTATCCGGTCGCCGGCGAGCCCGTACGGGTAGCCGCTGCCGTCGACGCGTTCGTGGTGGTGGAGGATGGCCGCCCGGGCCTCGCCGAGGAAGCCGATGCCCCGGGTCATCTCGTGCCCGTACTCGGGGTGCAGTTCGATCACCCGGCGCTCCTGGGGGGTGAGGGGGCCGTCCTTGCGCAACAGGCGGGTGGGGACGCCGAGTTTGCCGACGTCGTGCAGGATGCCCGCCAGGCGCAGGGTCTCCACCCGGGCGTCGTCCAGGCCGAGTTCGCGGGCGATCAGGACGCTGGCCCGGCCGACGCGTTCGCTGTGGCCCCGGGTGTAGCCGTCCTTGAGGTCCACGGCCTGCACCAGGGCCCGTACGGTGGCCTGGTGGGCGGCGCGTTCGCGGTGGTACTGGGCGAACGACCAGCAGGACACGTACATCGGCAGCAGCACCAGCAGGGCGGCGACCGGCCCGTACGGGCTGCGCCACAGCACCGCCATCATCAGCCCGACCAGGCCGTGCACGCTGGCCGGGGCGAGGGTGGGCAGGAACCGTCCGCGCCAGGCCCGCCGGGCCGGGACCCGTTCGGCGAGGGCGAGCACCCCGCCGTCGAGCAGGGCGAGCACGGCGCAGAAGGCGGTGACGGCGCCGGCGACGGGCAGCAGCGCCCCGGGGACGTCGGGCCCGGACACCGCGCCGAGGGCGGCGGGGCCGCCGAGGAGGTGGTGGACCCGGGCCGCGGCCCAGGTCGCCAGGGTCAGCCGGGCCGCGGCCCAGCAGCGGCGGAGGCCGGCCGGGTGCCGTTCGGGGCGGCGGACCAGTGCACCGGGCACCGCCACCAGGGCGGCGGCGGCCGGAGACAGCAGAAACGCTCCGGCAAGGAGCACCGGGTAGAAGGCGCCGGTGCCCGGGGGCACCCGGCGGTCCCGGGCGGGTCCGTACGGGACCGCTTCGCTGCCCGCGTACAGCAGGGCGAGGAGGACCACGACCGTGAGCGGACCGCCCACCGGATGCGGGTCGTGCGCGGGGACGGTGAGCGCGGGCGCCGCGCAGAGGACCGCCAGGCAGGTCAGGCCGTACACGTACGCCCGACCCGCGACGGGTGTCGACGACCCCATCCACCGCTCCTCCCCCGGGCCCGGCCGTCAGGGCCGGGCCGCCCCCTCACAGGCCACGGAGAATAGGGGGCCGGGGGTGGCGGACGAGCGGTAATGCGGGATTCGCCGGGGCTCCCACCGGGGGATTAGCACGTTCGGGTGATATCACGCCGTGCTCTTGCCCAGCAGAGCGGGATGTGGACCCGCGGGGCGTACCGGGGTCAGACGCCCTCGGGGGAGGGCTTGGCGTCCTGGTCGGGCAGCGATCCGGACAGGGGCTCGGTCACGGTCTCGCCGGAGCGGATCAACTCGATCCGGCCCATGACCTTGGACCGGAGGTCGCTGGGGACGTCGTCGTGTCCGCAGCACCGCTTGACCAGCTTCTTCACCGCCTGTTCGAGCCCGTACTTCTCCAGGCACGGGGAGCACTCCTCGAAGTGCACCTCGAACTTGGTGCAGTCGCCCTCGGGCATCTCCCGGTCCAGGTACTCGTACAGGTGGTCGAGCACCTCGGTGCAGTCCGTCTCGTGCGGCTCTCCGCAGCTCATGAGCCCGAGCCTTTCGCTTCGTTCGCCTCTCCGGCACCGGCCGGGACGAGCCCGCGCTCGCGCGCGTAGTCCTCCAGCATGCCGCGCAGTTGGCGACGGCCCCGGTGCAACCGGGACATGACCGTACCGATGGGAGTCCCCATGATGTCCGCGATCTCCTTGTACGCAAAGCCCTCGACGTCCGCCAGGTAGACCGCGATGCGGAACTCCTCGGGGATGGCCTGGAGCGCCTGCTTCACGTCCGAGTCCGGCAGGTGGTCCAGGGCCTGCGACTCGGCGGAGCGCAGACCGGTGGACATGTGGGACTCCGCCCGCGCGAGCTGCCAGTCCTCGATCTCCTCGGCGGCGCTGCGCTGGGGCTCCCGCTGCTTCTTGCGGTAGGAGTTGATGAAGGTGTTCGTCAGGATGCGGTACAGCCACGCCTTGAGGTTGGTGCCCTCACGGAACTGGTGGAACGACGCGTACGCCTTGGCGTACGTCTCCTGCACCAGGTCCTCGGCGTCGGCCGGATTGCGCGTCATGCGCAGCGCCGCCGAGTACATCTGGTCGAGGAAGCCGAGCGCATCGCGTTCGAACCGGGCGTTGCGCTCCGTCGCCGTCTCCTCGGACCGCTCCTGATGGCCGTCGTCGGTCCCCGCGTCGGTCCCAGTGACCGGACCCACCTCCTCAAGCGCCGTGCCGGGGCCCGGTGCGGCCCCGTTCGCTTCGGAGAATAGTCGACCGCGGCCCGCGGGGGCGGTCCGGCGGGACGGGACGAGCGGCGCGAGCGGCGGCGTCCCCGGGGTCAGCGAGAGCTCCGGCGCCCCCGTCGGGCGGGCGTCGGCGCCCCTCGGCGACGGCAGTACCGACCAAGCCAGTCCGGCGGTACCGCTGCGGCTCGGGTGCGTGATCGAACCCATGCGACGCTCTCCCCATTCCCGTGGCGTTGCCCGGGGTGCGCACTGCGCTCCCGCGGGCTTCCCTGACGTTCCCTGCTCCGACCGTGCCGAGCGGCGGGTGCCCCGGGTGCTCCGGAGGCACGTGTGCCGTTCGCTGGTGTCAACAGCGCCCGGGCGCCCGGCATTCCCGACCGGCGGAACGGGCCGGGAAGCGGATCAACGGACCCGGGGCAGCCAGGCCGTGACCGCGTCGACCAGGACCCGCACCGCCTCCTCGGGGGTGACCGGAGCCCGTTTGGCCACCGCGAAGGAGTGGTCGCCGTGCGGGACCCCGACCAGGTCGTAGGGGCCGTCCGGGAACTCGTCGGGGCGTCCGAAGGGGTCGTTCGCCCCCTGGACCACCAGCGTGGGCACCCCGGTGCCCAGCAGTTCCTCGGCCCGGGAGCGCTCCGGCCGGCCCGGCGGGTGCAGCGGGAAGGCCAACGCCAGCACGGCCCGTGCGCCCAGCGCGTGCGCCGTGCGGCAGGCGACCCGCGCCCCGGCGCTCCGGCCGCCCGCGATCACCGGCGGCCCCTCGGCGACGAGCACGGGCCACAGCTCCCGCCAGGCGGCGTCCAGGCTCTTCGGGGCGGGGGCCAGCTTCTTGCCGGCGACCCGCCAGGGCTGCTCGACCAGGGCGACGGTGGTGCCCGAGCGGGGCAGTTCCCCGGCCAGGGCCAGCAGGTCGCGGGTGGCGGTGCCGGCGCCCGCGCCGTGGCCCAGCGCGAGCACCCGCTCGGGGCGGTCGCCCCGGTGCCAGTGGATCCGGGCCTCGCCCTGGGCGGTGGGGACGTTCTGCGAACGGTCAGCGGTCACCGGGCCATCCTCGCGGCTGCGGCGCCCGGCGGCGACGAGCGGCACGTCACAGGTGGAGCAACCAGCGGGTGCCCCCTATCAACGAGCACAGGGACACCGCGTGGAAGAGGAAGAGCCACAGCGCGGGCGGGACGTTGGTCAGCCGGGCGAGCTGGTCGGCGTCCGAGTCGGCGGCCCCGCCCCGGCGCCGCTTGGCCTGGAGCTCGAAGGCCGGACGCACGCCGCCCCACAGCAGGAACCAGACGACCGCGTACGCGAAGGCGGCCTGCACCTGGGGCCCGGCCACCCAGGAGACCAGGAGGAAGGTGCCGCAGGCCAGCACCACGGTGAGCACCCCGTAGGCGTTGCGGACCATCACCAGCAGCGCCAGCAGCAGGGCGGTGGCCAGCCACAGCAGCAGGGTGATGCGGCCGGCGCCGAGCAGCGCGGCACCGCCGAGGCCCAGCAGCGGGGGCGCGGTGTACCCGGCGGCGGCCGTGAGGATCATGCCGAGGCCGGTGGGCCTGCCCCGGCTGACGGTCAGTCCGGAGGTGTCCGAGTGCAGCCGGATGCCCTCCAGGCTGCGGCCGGTGGCCAGGGCCACCAGTCCGTGGCCGCCCTCGTGCGCGATGGTGACGGCGTTGCGGGACAGCCGCCACAGCGGGGGCCAGACGACCACCGCCAGGGCGGCGAGGGCGGTGGCGACCACGACCCAGGTGTCCGGCTCCGGCTGGATGCCGGTGACCCGGTCCCACAGGTCCGTGGGGCTGGCGTTGGCGAGCGGGTTCATGGTCGGAGCGGCTCCCTCGGCCGGGCGTCGGTCTGGCAGTGTGGCACGCATGTGCGGACGGTATGCGGCGAGTCGTGGCCCCGAGGACCTGGTGACCACCTTCGGGATCGAGTGGTGGGACCCCGAGGAGGCGCTCGCCCCGGATTGGAACGTGGCCCCCACCAAGGAGGTCCACGTCGTACTGGACCGCCCTGTGAAGGACGCCGGCGACCCGCGTCCGGTTCGCCAGTTGCGACGACTGACGTGGGGACTCGTCCCGTCCTGGGCGAAGACGCCCGAAGGCGCCGCCCGCATGATCAACGCACGGGCCGAGACCGTGCACGAGAAGCCCTCGTTCCGACGGCCCTTCGCCGCCCGCCGCTGTCTGGTGCCCGCCGACGGCTACTACGAGTGGGTGACCGAGGCCGCCGAGCGGGACCTGGAAGTGGAGGGCCGCCGCAAGCGCCCCCGCAAGCAGCCGTACTTCGTGACCCCGGCGGACGGATCGGTGTTCGCGATGGCCGGGCTGTACGAGTTCTGGCGCGACCGGACGCTGCCCGACGACCACCCGCGGGCGTGGTGGGCGACCTGCGCCGTGGTGACCACCGAGGCGGAGACCACCCCGTTGGCCGAGGCCCCCGCCGAGGGCCCGACCTCCCTCGCCGACATCCACCCCCGGATGCCGCTGATGCTCACCCCGGACCGCTGGGACGCCTGGCTCGACCCCGGCCGCACCCACCCGGACGAGGTACGGCCCCTGCTCGCCCCTCACCCGCCCGGGCTGGTGCGCGCCCACCCGGTGTCCACCGCGGTCAGCAACGTCCGCAACAACGGCCCCGAACTGCTGACCGAGCTGGACGGGCCCGAGGAGGCCACCCTCTTCTGAGCCGCTCCGCCGGGCGGGGCACACCGGCCGCCCCGCCCGTTACCAGCGGGTTTCGGCCCAGGTGTACGGGAACCCCGGGTGCGGGCAGCCACTAAGGTTGACGACATGACCGAGACTGCCGCGCACCCCGCCCTCTGGCCCGCCCCGCACGCGAGCGGAGCCGTCACCGCGACGGTCCAGGTACCCGGTTCGAAATCGGTCACCAACCGCGCCCTGGTGCTCGCCGCCCTGGCCGCCGAGCCGGGCTGGCTGCGGCGTCCGCTGCGCTCCCGGGACTCCCTGCTGATGGCGTCCGCCCTGCGGGCGATGGGCGTGGGCATCGAGGAGACCGTGTCGTCGTTGTCCTCGTCGCCTTCGTCGCCCTCGGGTGCCTCCGGCTCCCCGGACCCCGCCGGCGGCGAGGCGTGGCGGGTGATCCCCGCGGGGCTGCGCGGCCCGGCCACCGTGGACGTGGGCAACGCCGGCACCGTGATGCGCTTCGTCCCGCCGGTGGCGACCCTCGCGGACGGCCCGATCCGCTTCGACGGCGACCCCCGCAGCTACGAGCGCCCCCTGCACGGCGTGATCGACGCGCTGCGCGCGCTGGGCGCCCGGATCGACGACGAGGGACGGGGCGCGCTGCCGCTCACCGTGCACGGCAGCGGCGCCCTGGAGGGCGGCCGGGTCGAGGTCGACGCCTCCTCGTCCTCCCAGTTCGTGAGTGCGCTGCTGCTGTCGGGGCCCCGGTTCAACCAGGGCGTGGAGGTCCGGCACGTGGGCGGTGCACTGCCGTCGATGCCGCACATCCGGATGACGGTGGACATGCTGCGCCGGGCCGGAGCCCAGGTGGACGCCCCCGAGTCGGGGGGCGAGCCGAACGTGTGGCGGGTCACCCCGGGCGCGCTGCGCGGGGTGGACCTGACGATCGAGCCCGACCTGTCGAACGCCCAGCCCTTCCTGGCCGCGGCACTGGTCACCGGGGGCCGGGTCGTCGTCCCGGACTGGCCGGCGCACACCACGCAGCCCGGAGACCGGTTGCGGGAGATCTTCACCGAGATGGGCGGTTCCTGCGAACTGACCTCCGAGGGCCTGGTGTTCACCGGCTCTGGGAAGGTCCACGGCATCGACGTGGACCTGAGCGAGGTCGGCGAGCTGACCCCGGGCATCGCGGCGGTCGCGGCCCTCGCCGACTCCCCCTCGACCCTGCGCGGGGTGGCCCACCTGCGGCTGCACGAGACGGACCGGCTGGCCGCGCTCACCCGGGAGATCAACGCCCTGGGCGGTGACGTCACCGAGACCGCGGACGGGCTGGAGATCCGCCCCCGTCCGCTGACCGGGGGCACCTTCCACACCTACGACGACCACCGGATGGCGACCGCCGGCGCGGTCATCGGTCTGGCGGTGCCGGGCGTGGTGATCGAGAACGTGGCGACCACCGCGAAGACGCTGCCCGACTTCCCCGCGTTGTGGGCCGGGATGCTCGGGAACTGACGGACGGCACGATCATGCGTCGCTACGGCAAGCACACCGACGAGGACGACATCCGGGTCCGCCCCAACCGCAAGGGCAACCGGCCGCGCAGCACGCTGCGGCCCAAGCACGAGGACGCGGCGGACGGCATGGTGCTGACCGTGGACCGGGGGCGGTTGACGTGCCTGGTCGAGGGCCGGACCGTGGTGGCGATGAAGGCCCGGGAGCTGGGCCGCAAGGCGGCGGTCGTCGGGGACCGGGTCTCCCTGGTGGGCGACCTGTCCGGGACCAAGGACACCCTGGCGCGGATCGTGCGGATCGCCGCGCGCTCCTCGGTGCTGCGGCGCACGGCCGACGACGACGACCCCTACGAGCGGGTGGTGGTGGCCAACGCCGACCAACTCGCGATCGTCAGTGCGCTGGCCGATCCGGAACCCCGGCCCCGGCTGATCGACCGCTGCCTGGTGGCCGCCTACGACGGCGGGCTGGAGCCGCTGTTGATCCTCACCAAGGCGGACCTCGCCCCGCCGGGCCCGCTGTTGGAGACCTACGAGGCGCTCGGCGTGCCCTACGTGGTGACCTCCCGCGAGGAGTTGACGGACGGCCAGGCGGCCGGGCGGGTGCACGCCCTGCTGGACGGCAAGGTCACCGCGTTCGTGGGGCACTCCGGGGTGGGCAAGACGACCCTGGTGAACGCCCTGGTCCCCGAGGAGCGACGGCGCACCACGGGACGGGTGAACGCGGTGACCGGGCGCGGCCGGCACACCACCACCTCGGCGCTGGCGCTGCCGCTGGCCGGGGCGGCGGAGGGGACGGGGCTGACGGGGTGGGTGATCGACACTCCGGGCGTGCGGTCCTTCGGGCTGAACCACGTGGACCCGTCCCGGGTGATCCACGCCTTCCCGGACCTGGAGCCGGGCACGGTGGACTGTCCGCGGGCGTGCAGCCACGACGAGCCCGACTGCGCCCTGGACGACTGGGTCGCCGGCGGGCACGCGGACCCGGCGCGGCTGTACTCGCTGCGGCGGCTGCTGTCGGTCCGGGAACGCCACGAGGGCGACTGAGCCGACCCGGGGCCCCCGGGTTTGCGGGACCGCCGCCCAGGTAAAGGCATAGCCGGTACGGACACACACGCACGAGTCCGCACCAAGCCTGACGAAGCGGTCACGGCACGCGGGGACAGCGGGAGGCATCGCATGGCGTGGCTGCTGGTGATCGTCGCCGGAGTGCTGGAAACCGGCTTCGCGGTCTGCCTGAAACTCTCCCACGGCTTCACCCGGCTGTGGCCCACGATCGCGTTCGCCGCCTTCGCCCTGGGGAGCTTCGGCCTGCTGACCCTGGCGCTGAAGCGGTTGGACGTGGGCCCCGCCTATGCGGTGTGGACCGGGATCGGGGCGGCCGGGACCGCGATCTACGGGATGGTCTTCCTGGGCGACCTGGTGTCCGCGATGAAGATCGTGTCCATCAGCCTGGTGATCGCCGGGGTGATCGGGCTCCAACTGTCGGGATCCGCGCACTGAGTTCGGGGTCCAGCGCCGCGCGGACCAGTTCCGCCGTGGCACCCCGGGGCGGTGGGGCCAACAGGCAGGAGAGGGCCAGCCGGAGGGCGACCTCGGCGGAGCGGGCCACCTCGGCGCGGCCGTCCGGGGCGCCCGGGGGCGCCAACGCGGCGGCGGCGCGGTCGCGGACCCGGTGCAGCAGCTCCTGGGGGGAGGGCAACGGCGGGGGCGGCGGGCCGGCGGCGGGCAGGGCGGCGAAGGCCTCGGCGGGCAGCCACGCCCCCCAGGTCCCGGTGAGCGCGGAGCGCACCAGGGCGTTGCCGCGAGCGGCGGTGACCAGCCATTCGGCGAGCGCCGCCAACCGGTCGGCCGGGGTGCCGGGGCGGGCCAGGGCCGGGTCGACACCGGCGAGGTAGCCGTCGATCTCGCGGTGGACGAGGGCCCGGGCGACCCCGTCCTTGCTGCCGAACTCGTTGTAGAGCGTCTGGCGCGAGACCCGGGCGGCGGCGGCCACGTCGGCCATCCGCACCGCGGACCAGGGGCGCCGGGCGAGTGCGGCCCCGGCGGCGTCGAGCAGCGCGCCGCGCGCTGTGGTCATCCTCGCGCCCTTCTGGCGGTGACATCGATGTCAGACGTGCGGCTCGGCGGGGTCGGCCCGCACGCACCCCCGAATGGGGTGGACCCGCTGCCAGCGTTGACGGCGCCACCGGTGGTGTCAAGGTCCTGACCGGGCGCTCCGCCCGGCGGCTCGGCCCCTGCGGGGCCGTCCCGGTGCGCGGACGGCCGGTGGCCCCGGCCGGGTGCCGGTCGCTACTGTTCGGCCATGCCCGACTACCACGATGACCTGCGGTTGGCCCATGTGCTGGCCGATGCCGCCGACGCCGCGACCATGGACCGGTTCAAGGCCCTCGACCTGAAGGTCGAGACGAAGCCGGACATGACCCCGGTGACCGAGGCGGACCGGGCGGCCGAGGAGTTGATCCGGGGCCAGTTGCAGCGGGCCCGCCCCCGGGACGCGGTCCTGGGCGAGGAGTACGGCATCGAGGGCACCGGCCCGCGGCGCTGGGTCGTCGACCCGATCGACGGCACCAAGAACTACGTCCGCGGGGTCCCCGTGTGGGCGACGCTGATCGCGCTGATGGAGGCCGGGGAGGGCGGGTTCCAACCGGTGGTCGGCCTGGTGTCCGCCCCCGCGTTGGGTCGGCGCTGGTGGGCGGCGAAGGGGCACGGGGCGTTCACCGGGCGGAGCCTGGCCTCGGCGTCCCGGCTGCGGGTCTCCCGGGTGTCGCGGCTGGCCGACGCCTCGTTCGCGTACTCCTCGCTGACCGGCTGGGAGGAGCAGGGGCGCCTGGACGGCTTCCTCGACCTGACCCGTGCGGTGTGGCGGACCCGCGCCTACGGCGACTTCTGGCCGTACATGATGGTCGCCGAGGGCTCGGTGGACATGTGCGCGGAGCCGGAGCTCTCCTTGTGGGACATGGCCGCGAACGCGGTGATCGTGACGGAGGCGGGCGGCACGTTCACCGGCTTGGACGGCCGGCCGGGGCCGCACAGCGGCAACGGGGTGGCGTCCAACGGGCCGCTCCACGACGAGCTGTTGGGGTACCTCAACCAGCGCTACTGAACCGGCGGACGGAGCGGTCGCGTTCCCGGTCGCTTCCACGGGTCGCGGGGAGGCGGTCCCGGGGAAGCCGGCGCCCCGGTCCGGCCGATCGCCACTCAGCGTCACCACACGCAAAAGATCGATCACTCAACGTGGCCGAATCGTGATCCTTCGAGCCCCTTTTGCCCACCCGTGCCCCCTTGTTGGCCCGGACGGCGGCTGCCACCCTGAGAGTCCCCCTATTTGTGAACTTGTGAATTCCTTCTCAAGGGGGGTCCGGAGAAAACAGGAGGTGGCTTTCGACCATGCTCGTCCGCGACGCCATGAGCACGGTGGTCCTCACCATCGGCCCGGCGCACACCCTGCGCAGGGCCGCTTCCCTGATGTGGGCCCGCCGCGTCGGCGCGGCCGTCGTCCTCGACCCCGACACCAGCGGACTCGGCATCCTGACCGAGCGCGACATCCTCGTCTCCATCGGTCTGGGGCAGGACCCCGACCGGGAGACCGCCGGCACCCACACCACGACCGACGTGGTCTTCGCCGCCCCGGAGTGGACCCTCCAGGAGGCGGCCGAGGCCATGGCCCACGGCGGCTTCCGCCATCTGATCGTGCTGGGTGACCGGGACCCCATCGGTGTCGTCTCGGTCCGCGACGTCCTGCGGTGCTGGGCACCCGCCCGGCGCCGGGCGGCCAGCCCGGTCGGCTGAGCCGACGGCGCACGAACGGTCAGAGCGCCCGCTTCGACCGGTGGCTGTCGCCCCTCTTG
>NZ_JBEOWM010000055.1:0-37450 GCF_040296045.1 Streptomyces sp. NPDC002490
GGTGCCCGGTTGGGGGCCTCCGCCGCCCGCCCCCCCCGCGGGCGCCCGGCGCCCCCCGTCCCCGCAGCTGGCGCACGTGACCGCGGGACGCCGGCCGCGCCCCCTCGTCAGCACACACCAGCAAAGGAAACGACATGAAGGCTCTGGTCCTGTCGGGCGGGTCGGGAACCCGGCTGCGCCCCTTCAGCCACTCGATGCCGAAGCAGCTCATACCGATCGCGAACAAGCCGGTCCTGGAGCACGTCCTGCGAAGCGTCAGGGACCTCGGCGTGACGGAGATCGGCGTCATCGTCGGTGACCGCGCCGAGCAGATCCGGGCGGCCATCGGCGACGGCTCCGCGCTCGGAGTGGAGATCACCTACATCCCCCAGGAGGCACCGCTCGGTCTCGCCCACTGCGTGGAGCTCGCCCGGCCGTTCCTCGGCGACGACGACTTCGTCATGTACCTCGGCGACAACATGCTGCCCGAAGGCGTGGAACGGATCGCCGACGAGTTCACGGCCGGTCGTCCGGTGGCTCAGGTCGTGGTCCACAAGGTGTCGGACCCGCGTGCCTTCGGAGTCGCCGAGCTGGCCGCGGACGGCAGGGTCGAACGCCTGGTGGAGAAGCCGCAGGAGCCCAAGAGCGATCTCGCGCTCATCGGGGTCTACTTCTTCACCTCGGCGATCCACGAGGCCGTCGCCGCCATCGAGCCCAGCGCGCGCGGCGAACTGGAGATCACCGACGCCATCCAGTGGCTCGTCGCCCACGGTGCCGAGGTCAAGGCCAGCGAGTACACGGGCTACTGGAAGGACACCGGTCGCATCGAGGACGTCCTGGAGTGCAACCGGAAGCTCCTCGACGACCTGAAGCCGGCCACCGAGGGCGAGGTCGACGCGGCCAGCACCCTCGTCGGCGCGGTCGTGGTGGAGGCGGGAGCCAAGGTCATCGGCTCCCGCATCGAGGGCCCCGTCGTGATCGGCGCCGGATCGGTGGTGACGGACAGCCGCATCGGCCCGCACACCTCCATCGGCCGGGACGTCCGGCTGACCTGCACAAGCATCGAGTACTCCATCGCACTGGACGGCGCCGCCATCTCCCACGTCCGCGACCTGCACAGCTCCGTCATCGGGCGCTCCGCCTCGGTCGGTCCTTCCGACCGGAGCACCCGTCATCACCGGCTCGTCGTCGGTGACCACACCCGAGTCGAGGTAACGGCATGAAGAAGATCCTGATCACCGGTGGCGCGGGCTTCATCGGCTCGCACTACGTGCGCTCCCTCCTGAACGACGGCTACGAGGAGTGGAAGGGCGCCCACGTCACCGTCCTCGACAAGCTCACCTACGCCGGCAACCGCGACAACCTGCCCGAGGCGCACGAGCGCCTGACCTTCGTCCGGGGCGACATCTGCGACACCGAGCTGCTGCACGAGCTGCTGCCGGGACACGACGCGGTCGTCCACTTCGCCGCCGAGTCGCACGTGGACCGCTCCCTGGAGTCCGCCGAGGCGTTCGTCCGCACCAACGTCACGGGAACCCAGCGACTGCTCGACGCGGTGCTCGCCACCCGGGTCAAGCGCGTCGTCCACGTCTCCACCGACGAGGTCTACGGCTCCATCGAGGAGGGATCCTGGACCGAGGAGTGGCCGCTGGCGCCCAACTCCCCGTACTCCGCTTCCAAGGCCGCGTCCGACCTGCTGGCACGGTCCTACTGGCGCACCCACGGCCTGAACCTCTCCCTCACGCGGTGCTCCAACAACTACGGCCCGTACCAACACCCGGAGAAGCTCATTCCGCTGTTCGTCACCAACCTGCTGGAGGGCAAGCAGGTGCCGCTCTACGGCGACGGCGGAAACATCCGCGAGTGGCTGCACGTCGACGACCACTGCCGTGCGATCGACCTCGTCCTCAACGAGGGCCGGGCCGGCGAGGTCTACCACGTCGGCGGTGGCAACGAGCGGACCAACCGGGCCATCACCGAGCGCCTCCTCGCCCTGACCGGACAGGACTGGGCCAAGGTCCGCCGCGTCCCCGACCGCAAGGCCCACGACCTGCGTTACTCCCTCGACGACTCGAAGATCCGCGAAGAGCTCGGTTACGCCCCGCGCATCTCCTTCGAGCAGGGCCTCGCCGACACCGTCGCCTGGTACAACGACAACCCTGGCTGGTGGAAGGGCACCAAGCACAACAAGCAGGGATGAAAGCCGCCTGCTCCACGCCGCCGGTTGCCGACCGACGGCACGGAACGGACGGGGCCCACCACCGGCTGCCACGGAGGAAACCCATGAGCGTGCACAAGGAACTCGTGCTCGACGAGGTCCGCAGGTACCACCAGGAAGCCCGGGGCGACGACGTGTTCGTGCCCGGCACCACCGAGATCTGGCCGTCAGGTGCCGTGCTCGACGAGGAGGACCGGGTCGCCCTCGTCGAGGCCGCCCTGGAGATGCGCATCGCGGCCGGCCGCAGCTCACGCAAGTTCGAATCGTCCTTCGCCCGCAAGATGAAGCGACGCAAGGCCCATCTGGCCAACTCCGGCTCGTCCGCGAACCTGCTCGCGACGGCGGCCCTGACCTCGCCCCTCCTGGAGGACCACCGGCTGCGGCCCGGCGACGAGGTCATCACCGTGGCGGCGGGCTTCCCCACCACGGTCAACCCGATCCTGCAGAACGGTCTGATCCCGGTCTTCGTCGACGTCGAACTCGGCACCTACAACACGACTGCGGACCGCGTCGCCCAGGCCATCGGCCCCAAGACCCGGGCGATCATCATCGCGCACGCGCTCGGCAACCCCTTCGAGGTCGCCGAGGTCGCCCAACTCGCCACCGAGCACGACCTGTTCCTCATCGAGGACAACTGCGACGCGGTCGGCTCGACGTACGAGGGCGAACTCACCGGCACCTTCGGCGACCTGACCACCGTCAGCTTCTACCCGGCCCACCACCTCACCATGGGCGAGGGCGGGTGCGTCCTCACCTCGAACCTGGCGCTCGCCCGGATCGTCGAGTCCCTGCGCGACTGGGGCCGTGACTGCTGGTGCGAGCCGGGCGAGAACGACAAGTGCCTCAAGCGCTTCACCTACCAGATGGGCACCCTGCCGGCGGGCTACGACCACAAGTACATCTTCTCGCACGTCGGTTACAACCTGAAGGCCACCGACCTGCAAGCAGCACTCGGCCTCACCCAGCTCGCCAAGCTCGACGACTTCGTCGCGGCGCGCAAGCGCAACTGGCGTCGGCTGCGCGACGGTCTGGAGGGCGTTCCGCACCTGCTGCTGCCCGAGGCGACGCCGCGCAGCGACCCGAGCTGGTTCGGCTTCGTGCTCACCGTCAGTCCGGACGCCCCCTTCCAGCGCGCCGAACTGGTGGACTTCCTGGAGGGCCGCAAGATCGGCACCCGGCGACTCTTCGCCGGCAACCTCACCCGGCACCCCGCCTACATCGACCAGCCCCACCGGGTCGTCGGCAACCTGGACAACAGCGACATCATCACGGAGCAGACCTTCTGGGTCGGCGTCTACCCCGGTCTGACCGACGAGATGCTCGACTACGTCGTCTCCTCCGTGAAGGAATTCGTGGGGGACCGCGGATGACCATGGAGATCGTGGGCAACGGCTTCCTCGCCAGAAACCTGCGCCCGTACGCGCACCGCCACCCGGACACCGTCGCCATGGCGGCCGGCGTCTCCTGGGCGAGCGGCACCTCCGACGCCGACTTCGCCCGTGAGGCCGCGCTGCTCGCCGATGTCGCCGTCCGGTGCCGCGCCACCGGACGGCGCCTGCTCTTCTTCTCCACCGCGGCCACCGGCATGTACGGCGCCGTGGCCGGGCCGGGGCGCGAGGACAGTCCCGTCGTGCCCTGCACCCCGTACGGCGCGCACAAGTTGGCCCTGGAACGGCAGCTGCGGGAGAGCGGAGCCGATCACCTGATCCTGCGCCTCGGCCACCTCGTCGGTCCTGGTCAGCCCGCGCACCAGCTGATCCCCGCCCTGATCCGACAGATGCGCGGTGGTGAGGTGCGCGTGCAGCGTGACGCGGCACGTGACCTGATCGACGTACGCGACGTCGTCACCGTCATCGACCGGCTGCTCGCACAGGGCCTGCGCGGCGAGATCGTCAACGTCGCCTCGGGCGTGGCGGTCCCCGTGGGGCAGATCGTCGACCACCTGGAGGAGCGGCTCGGCCTGCGGGTGCGCAGGGAGTACCAGGAAGCGGGTGCCCAGCACGTCATCGCCATCGACAAACTGCGCTCCCTCGTCCAGGAGACCGCCGCGATGGACTTCGGCCCCTCCTACTACCGCCAGGTCCTCGACGCGTTCCTCGCGTCGGAGGGCGCACCGTCCGGGGTCTGAGTCCCGCACACCCCTCCGATCAGAGGAGTCACCCACATGCTTTCCTCCCTCGTCAGGAGCGGATCCGGCACCGGCCGGCTCCGGCCGCGCCACGATCCCTCGGTCGCCGAACGCGTCTCCGCGTCGGCCGCCACCACCGCGGGTGCGGTCCTGCGCACCGAGGACTTCCCGCAGTGGCTCGAAGAACGAGGCAGGGCCCACCGGTTCACGGTGGAGCGGATCCCCTTCCACCAGCTCGACGGTTGGTCCTTCGACGACACCACCGGCAACCTCGTGCACCGCAGCGGTCGGTTCTTCTCCGTCGAGGGACTGCACGTCACCCGTGACGAGGGGCCGCAGCGCGAGTGGTACCAGCCCATCATCAAGCAGCCCGAGGTCGGGATCCTCGGGATCCTCGTCAAGGAGTTCGACGGGGTCCTGCACTTCCTCATGCAGGCCAAGATGGAACCCGGCAACCGCAACCTGCTACAGCTCTCGCCGACCGTCCAGGCCACCCGGAGCAACTACACCAAGGTCCACCAGGGCGCCGACGTGAAGTACATCGAGCACTTCACCCGGCCCGGCCGCGGTCGGGTCATCGCCGACGTGCTGCAGTCCGAGCACGGATCGTGGTTCTTCCACAAGAGCAACCGCAACATGATCGTCGAGGCACTGGGCGAGGTACCGCTCGACGACGACTTCTGCTGGCTCACCCTCGGCCAGATCGGCGAGCTGCTGCACCGCGACAACGTCGTGAACATGGACTCGCGCACGGTTCTCGCCTGCGCGCCGTTCTCCGACGACGGAGCGGGTGCCCTGCTCTCGGACACCGAACTCGTCTCGTGGTTCACCGCCGAGCGCTCCCGGCAGGACGTGCGCGCCGAGCGCGTACCGCTCCACGAGCTCCCCGGTTGGGTCCGCGGCCGGTCGACCATCGATCACGAAGGGGGCCGGTACTTCCGCGTCGTGGCAGTCTCCGTGGAGGCGGGCAACCGCGAGGTCACCGGCTGGACCCAGCCCCTGTTCGAGCCCCTCGGCCTGGGCGTCACCGCCTTCCTGACCCGGCGGATCGGCGGTGTGCCGCACGTCCTGGTGCACGCGCGCGTGGAGGGCGGCTTCCTCGACACCGTGGAGCTCGGCCCCACCGTCCAGTACACGCCGGACAACTACGTGCACCTGACCGGCGGGGACCGGCCGCCCTTCCTCGACCTGGTCCTCGACGCCGACCCGGCCCGCATCCAGTACGAAGCCGTTCACTCGGAGGAGGGCGGCCGCTTCCTCAACGCGGAGAGCCGGTACCTCCTGATCGAGGCCGACGAGGAGCAGGCCCCGTTGGACCCGCCTGCCGGCTTCCAGTGGGTCACCCCGGCCCAGCTCACCTCCCTGGTGCGACACGGCCAC
This sequence comes from Streptomyces sp. NPDC002490, assembly GCF_040296045.1. Taxonomy (NCBI): domain Bacteria; kingdom Bacillati; phylum Actinomycetota; class Actinomycetes; order Kitasatosporales; family Streptomycetaceae; genus Streptomyces; species Streptomyces sp. NPDC002490. Next base: position 5,706 of record NZ_JBEOWM010000055.1, read on the forward strand.
TACGTGAACGTCCAGGCCCGGACCCTGCTCGCCTGCCTCAACGCGACGGCGGTGCGCTCCTGATGAGGACCGTGCGGATCGGGGTCCTCGGCTGCGCGGACATCGCACGCCGCCGCATGCTCCCCGCCATGGCCGCGGAGCCCGGCATCACCGTCGCCGCCGTCGCCAGTCGCGACACCGACAGGGCCCGCGAGCTGGCGGGGCGGTTCGGCGCCCGACCCGTGACCGGGTACGCCGAGCTCCTCGGGCAGGACGACGTCGACGCGGTGTACGTCCCGCTGCCCGCCGCGCTGCACGCGCGGTGGACCGAGGCCGCCCTGCGGGCGGGCAAGCACGTACTCGCCGAGAAGCCGCTCACCACGTCCCTGGCCGAGAGCCGCCGACTGGTCGCCCTGGCGCAGGACTCGGGGCTCGCCCTGATGGAGAACGTCATGTTCGTCCATCACTCCCAGCACGACGTCGTACGGGGACTCGTGTCGGACGGCACGATCGGCGAGCCGCGCGCCTTCCACGCGGCCTTCACCGTTCCGCGGCTGCCCGACGACGACATCCGGTACGACCACGAGCTCGGGGGCGGCGCGCTGTGGGACACCGGCGTCTATCCGCTGCGCGCCGCCCTGCACGTCCTCGGCGAGGACCTCGAAGTGCTCGGCGCCACCCTCGTCGAAGGACCCGGCCGGAGCGTGGACACCGCAGGCGCGGCGCTGTTACGCACCCCCGAAGGCGTCGGCGTCCAGCTGACGTTCGGGCTCGACCACGGCTACCGTTCCGCCTACGAGATCTGGGGGAGCCGGGGACGGATCACCGTGGAACGGGCCTTCACGCCGCCCGCCGACCACCAGCCCCTGATCCGGGTCGAATGCCCCGGCGGGGTCGAGGAGATCTCGCTGCACCCCGAGGACCAGGTGGCCGCCACCCTGCGGGCGTTCGCCGCGGCGGTGCACGACGGTGCGGTGCCAGATCCGGTGTGCCTGCGCCAGGCGGAGTTGCTGCACGAGCTGCGCGAGCGCGCGCTGCCGGGCCGGTCGTGACGGGCCTGCCGCTACCGAGGATGGGCGGTCGCGGGGCCGACGCACCGGGGGCGGGCGCGCTGCGGCTCCACCCGCCCGGCGCGTTCCGGCACCGCCGGGCGCTGGTGGCACGGGAGACGGGACGGGCCCGCCGCACGGGTGGGTGGGCACTCCCGTCCGCGAGGAGTGCCCGTCTGAGGTGTGACGCCGCTGCCCCGGCTGCCCGCTCGCGCCCCATCGTCGCGCACCTCGTGTGTCAGAGTGCGGTTCGCTCAAAGTCAATTCCCGGTGAACGGCATTGCCTTGAGGTGCGCGGCCGAAGAAGCTGGTCACCAGTCTCCACCGAACCGACTTTCCCCGTGGGGCTTTCCGGGACGCTTTCCATCACCGACAGGAGAAACAGTCATGGGCAACCTCACCGGAAAAACCGCGCTGGTCACGGGGTCGAGTCGAGGCATCGGTCGGGCTATCGCCCAAAAGCTCGGAAGTGCGGGCGCCCTCGTCGTCGTGCACTATTCAACCGGGGCCGATGAGGCCGCGGAGGTCGTCGAGTCCATCGAGAAGGACGGCGGCCGAGCCTTTTCCGTCAAGGCAGAGCTCGGCGTTCCCGGCGATGTTGACGTGCTTTTCGAAGGTCTTGAGTCCGGCCTCAAGGAGCGCGCCGGAACGGTCAATCTGGATATTTTGGTCAACAATGCCGGCGTGATGGCCATGGGGGCGCCGGAAGAGGTCACGCCCGAGGTTTTCGACCGCATGATTGCAGTCAACGCCAAGGCGCCCCTCTTCATCGTGCAGCGTGCCCTTCCGATCATTCCTGACGGCGGCCGCATCATCAACATCACCTCCGGTCTCACCCGGGTCGCGAGCCCGGACCAGGTGACGTACGGAATGACCAAGGGTGCCCTTGAACAGATCGCGCTGCACTTCTCCCGGCATCTGGGCGAGAGGCGGATCACCGTCAACAGCGTGGCTCCCGGCAGCACGGACAACGGCAGCGCACTGTTCCAGATTCCCCAGGTCCGCGAGACGCTGTCACAGCTCAGCACCTTCGGAGAGGTCGCGGAGCCGGCCGCCGTCGCCGATGTGGTGGCCTTCTTGGCGTCCGAGGACGCCCGCTGGATCACCGGCGCCTTCATCGATGCCAGCGGCGGCACGCTGCTCGGCTGAGCATCGAAGACGGTCGAATTCGAAGAGAGGGAAGGTGCCGTCATGTTCGGGTCGCTGTCCGCCGTTCTGATCAAGTGCGACAACTTCGAAGAAATGAAATCGTTCTACCAGGGCCGTATGAAAATGGCGACGGTGAAGGAAGGGGACGGGTGGATCGTGCTGGACACCGGCTCCGGCGGTGAACTCGTCCTGGGCGGTGACACCGGTGGCGACACCATGGCCATCGCGTTCACCGGGGCTGAACTGGGTCCTGCCCGGGAAGAGTTGAAGGGCGCCGGCCCTACGGAGATCGAAAAGCATTCCGACATGCGGAGGTTCTTCGTGAAGGACCCGGACGGCAATACCGTCCTGATTATCGACTGAATTCGACCTTCACTTCATCATCCAGAAACAGCAGGGAGTATCCGTGAAGATCCTCTTCGTCGCGAGTGGCAGCCCCGCGACGGTCTTCGCCCTCGCACCACTCGCTACCGCGGCGCGCAACGCGGGACACGACGTGTTCATGGGTGCTGTGGAGGACATGGTTCCGTACATCGCGTCAGCAGGGATTCCGGCGCTTTCCATCGCACCGTCCTCGATCCGGCGGTACGCCACCATGGACCGGATGGGAAATCCGGTCAGGATGCCCGAGACCCCGGAGGAAGAGCTGGACTTCGCGGGGCACTGGTTCGGGCGGATGGCCGCAGGCAGCATGGACGCGCTGCGGGAGCTCGCCGCGAACTGGCGCCCCGACGTGGTGGTCGGCGGTTCGATGTCCTTCGCCGCCGCGTTGATCGCCGCCGAGCTCGGTGTTCCTCACGTGCGGCAGGCGTGGGACACCGGCGACGCCTGGCGCACGGACCCCGCCGCGAGCGAGGAACTCCAGCCGGAACTCACGGCATTGGGGCTCGACAGGCTGCCCGATCCGGACCTCTTCGTCGACATCTGTCCGCCGAGCCTGCGCCCCGCTGACGCACCGGTCGCCCAGATGATGCGCTGGGTCCCGGCCAACGGGCAGCGGCAGCTCGAACCGTGGATGTACACCAAGGGCGATCGGCCGCGGGTCCTCATCACCTCGGGCAGCCGGTTGGTGTTCGCGAAGAAGACCGGGTTCCTGCGGGGGCTGGTCGCCGCCATGGCCGGGCTCGACGCCGAGGTGGTCATCGCGACGCTGGACGAGGTCGCGGAGGAGTTGAGGGCCGAACTGCCCGGCGTACGGGCCGGCTGGGTGCCGCTCGACGTGGTGGTGTCGACCTGTGACGTGGTCGTGCACCACGCGGGCGGGGTCACCGCCCTGACGGCGATGAACGCGGGTGTCCCACAGCTGATCGTGCCGCAGGGCGGCAACTTCGTCGAGGCGGGGCTGCGCATCTCCGACTTCGGAGCGGCCATCACCGCCGACGAGAACACCCCCGAGGCCGTCCACGAGGGATGCCGGGAGCTGATCGGCAACCCCTCGTACGGCGAGCGGGCACGGGCACTCTCCGCGGAGATCGCGGCGCTGCCGCTGCCCGCCGAAGTGGTGGAAGCCTTGGAGCGTCTGGTCTGAGGCTCCGCACCGCGAACAGGCCGGTGGTGCCGTCGGGCGCCCGAGGCAGAGACCGATCGGAACGAGAAGTGGAGCATGGCATGGGCGAGTTGAGTCCGATCCGCGTGGTGATGGCCAAACCCGGGGCGGGAGGGAGGGGCTCCGCAGCACCGCCGCCCCTCGTCGACGCCTTCACCGAGGCGGGCCTTGAGGTCGTCCAGGCCGGCGACGACCAGAGCCCGGCCGGCCTGGTGGCCACCCTCGTCAGCGAGGGCGCCCGGGTCATCTGCATTTCGAGCCTGCTGGGCGAGCACGAGGCGCTCTTCGGCGGAGTGCTCGACCTCCTCTCCGAGCAGGGCGTCGGGCCGGTGACCGTGATCGGCGGCGGCATCATCCCGACGGCCGACATCGCGGTGCTCAAGGAGCGCGGCGTCACGGAGGTCTTCTCCGCCGGCACGCCCCCGAGGGATGCGGCGGCGTGGGTGCGCGACCACGTCCGTGACGCGTCCGGCGTCTGACGGCGTTGCTCCCCGCGGCGGCCCCGCTGCCCTCGCGGGGAGCAACGCATCTCCCTCACTTCACCCCGGCAGGATCGGCAGGAGACGACGATGCGCGTCCTCATGATCAACACCCCCGTTTCCACTCATCTCACCCCGCTGGTCCCGCTCGCGTGGGCGCTGCGCGCCGCAGGGCACGAGGTGTTGGTGCTCGGCCGCGAGGACGTCTGCGGCGCGGCCGCGGCAGCGGGCCTGAACGCCGTGAGCATCGGTGACCGGCTCGACATCGACGACAGGCTGCTCGAACGTCTCGGCGGCAAGAGGCCCTTGGAGTTCTGGGGCAGGCCGGCCCTGGACCAACTCTCCAACGTCGGCTCCCTGTGGATGCCCCCGACGCTGGACGTGCTGCCGGCGTACCTGGAGCTGGCCCGCGACTTCGGACCCGACATGGTCCTTTCCGACCCAATCGAGTTCATCTCGCTGATCGTGGGGGAGGAACTCGGCGTCCCCGTGGTGCAGCAGCGCTGGGGTGTCGACCCCCTCTCGGACCAGGTACGCGGCGCGGGCGGGAGGTGGTTCGAGGACGTCCTCGCGGAGCGGGGTCTGACCGGCCTTCCGCGCCCGGCCGTCCTGCTCGATCCGTGCCCGCCCAGCCTGCAACTGGCCGGCACGACTCCCGGGACCCCGATGCGCTACGTGCCGTTCAACGGCAACGGCCGACTGCCCGAGTGGCTCCGGCTCGATGCCCGGAGGCGTGGCACGGCCCGGCGGGTCGCCGTCTCCCTGGGCGGGCGCACCCTCGCGTACAACGGCGTCCCGCTCATGCGGAACATCCTGGACGCGCTCGGCGCACTGCCGGACACCGAGGTGCTCGCGACCGTGGAGGAGGAGTACCGCGAGGCGCTCGGTGAGGTCCCCGGCAACGTGCGCGTCATCGATCCCGTCCCGCTGCACCTGCTGCTCGGCTCCTGCCGCGCCGTCATCCACCACGGCGGCTCGGGCACCGCGATGACCGCGAGCGTCTTCGGCCTGCCGCAGCTCGTCCTGCCCCAGCTGGCTGACCAGTTCTGGCACGGCGACGCCCTGGCCCGGGTGGGCGCGGGCATCACCATCGAGGGTGTCGAGAGGCAGGACGAGCCGGAACCGGTGCGCGAGGCGGTGGCCACGCTCCTCGGCGACCCCGCCTACGCGAGGGCGGCGGGGGAGCTGGGCGAGGAGATCGCCGCGATGCCCGCCCCGTCCCGGGTCGTGACCGACCTGGAAGAACTGGTCGCGGCCGGCTGAGACGGTGGTGTCCCGCCGCGTGACGTCACGGTCCCGAACCCGGTTCAGGACCTGCGTTCACGAGGCTTCCTCGGCCGACGAGTCCAAGGTCTCCAGCGCGGATTCGAGCAGTGCCTTCCGCTTCTCCTCCGGGTCGCCCTCGATCGCCGACAGGGAGAAGGCGCCGAAGTGCACACTGGCCAGGGCGTCGGAGATGCGGACCTGGGTGCGGACGGAGGCGCCCTGCTGGTGCATCAGCTCACCGACGGCGGCGATCCGGTCGTTGAGGGTCTGGCCGATCCCGAGGGTGCGGAGTGCCGCCCCGCTCTCCTGCATGATGCGGAAGAGCGGGGCGGCGCCCACGAGCACCTCGCTGTAGCGGCGCAGCACTTCGCGCTTGGTCTCCAGGGTCCGAGGCTGTGTCTGCGCCCATGCGACCAGCTCGTCGACGGGACCGGTGAGGCCCTCGGAGATCGCCACGAGGATCTCTTCCTTGGCCTTGAAGTGGTAGTAGAGCGCCGCCTTGGTGATGCCGAGACGTTCGGCGATCTCGCGCATCGACGTCTTCTCGTAGCCGCGCTCGGCGAAGAGGTCGACGGCGACGGACTGGATCTTGTCGCGGGTGTTGGCTCCGCGCACGTGTGGTGTGCCGCCCATGGGTTCCTCCTGTGCCGCGTCGACCGCCCTGGAGAACGATTCTACTTGACGGCCGGTAAGTAGTGCCTTTAGCTTCTCCATCGTATTCACTTACCGTGCGGTTGGTAAGTGAGGCCGTTCGGCCGCACCGCCGTACCTCCGGCCCAGGTCGTCCGGCCCGCCCGACTTGATCAAGGGAGTAGACCATGTCGCACGACCCCACCACGGGAGGGGCGGCCGTCGTGGCACCGTCGAGTCGCCGTCTGTTCGCCGTGCTGATGGCCGCCATGGTGGCGATGCTGCTCGCGGCGCTCGACAGCCTCGTCCTGAGCACCGCCATGCCGACCCTCGTCGGCGAGTTGGGCGGCTTCGAGCACCTCTCGTGGGTGGCCTCCGCGTACATGCTCGCGACCGCCGCTTCGACCCCCGTCTGGGGCAAGCTCGGCGACATGTACGGCCGCAAGGGGGTGTTCCTCGCGTCGATCGCCCTCTTCCTCGTCGGCTCCATGGTGTCGGGCCTCGCCCAGTCCATGGGCCAGCTCATCGGCTTCCGGGTGCTACAGGGCCTCGGCGCCGGAGGTCTGATGGTCGGTGCGCTCTCCCTCATCGGCGAGCTGCTCACCCCGCAGAAGCGCGGCAAGTTCCAGGCCATGTCGTCGGCCGTCATGGGCGTCGCGATGGTCGGCGGCCCGTTGGCCGGCGGGTTCCTCACCGAGCACCTGGGCTGGCGCTACTGCTTCTACATCAACGTGCCGTTCGGCCTTGCCGCCTTCATCACCGTCGCCGTGGCGCTGAAGCTGCCCAAGCGGCGCTCCCCGGCTCCCATCGACTACCTGGGCGCCGTGCTGCTCGCTGCGGTGATCACCTCGCTAGTGCTGCTCACCACGTGGGGCGGTACGCAGTACGACTGGTCCTCGCCGGTGATCATGGGCCTGATCGCGGTCGCCGTGGCCGGGACCCTCGCCCTGCCCGCCGTGGAGCGCCGCGCGGTCGCCCCCGTACTGCCGCTGACCGTCTTCCGCAGCGCCAACTTCAGCTGGGCCAACGCCATCTCCTTCCTCTACGGGTTCGTGATGGTCGCCGCGCTGACCTTCCTGCCCATCTACCAGCAGGCCGTGCAGGGTGCCTCCGCCTCCAGCGGCGGACTGCTCATGCTCCCGCTCCTGCTCGGCATGGTCGGTGCGAACGCGTTCGGCGGCCAGGCCATCGCCAAGCAGGGCAGCTTCAAGCTGTACGCGGTCGCCGGCGGCACCCTCCTCCTGGCCGGCATCCTCCTGCTCTCCTGGATGGACACCACCACCGGACGCCTGGAAACCGGCGTCTACATGGTGATCTTCGGGGTCGGCCTCGGCCTGCTCATGCAGGTGACCCTCTCCGTGTCGATGGAGAGCGTCGAGATGAAGGACTTGGGCGTGGCCTCCTCCACGGTCACGCTCACCCGGACCATCGGCGGCGCCTTCGGCGTCTCGCTCGCCGGCATCATCTTCAACGGCCGGATCACCGCGGGCATGGGCGCCGAGAGCGGCGTCGTGGAACGTGACCTCGACAGGCTGAGCGCGGAGAGCCTGCTGAAGCTGCCGGAACCGGTGCGCGAGGCGTACGAGAAGGCCGTCGCCGAGGGCACGCAGTGGGCCTTCCTGGCCGTCTCGACGGTGGCCGCGGCCGCGTTCGCCGCCTCGTGGTTCATCAAGGCCAGGCCGAAGCCCGCCCCGGCCCCGCTCGTGACCCCTCCGGCCGACCAGGTCGGCGCCGCCGGCTGAGCTCCCGCACACCACCGGATCGGGCTCACACGCGCACGACAACGACGAGAGGACGGGGCTGCGCCGTGCAGGCAGTCGAGGCGAGAGTGCCGGGTGTCCATGTCCTGACACCGAGGCAGATCAAGGACGAACGCGGCGCCTTCTTCGAGTCGCTGCGCACGGACCGGATCGAAGGCGTCGTGGGGCACCCCTTCGAGGTGAAGCAGATCAACTACTCGGTGTCGCGCCGCAACACCCTGCGGGGGGTGCACAGCGTCACCAGCCCTCCGGGTCAGGCCAAGTACGTCTCCTGCGTCCGCGGCGCGTTCCGCGACTTCGTCGTCGACCTGCGCGTGGGCTCACCGACCTTCGGACAGCACGACGTCAACGTGCTCGACGCCGAATCGGGCCGTGCCGTCTACATCCCGGAGGGCGTGGGGCACGGCTTCCTCACGCTGACCGAGGACGCCTGCATCTGCTACGTCCTGTCGAGCACGTACGTCCCCGGCACCCAGATCGACATCGACCCCCTCGACCCGGACCTCGCCTTGCCCTGGGACTTCACCGAGCCGCCCCTGATCTCCGAGAAGGACCGGACGGCGCGCTCGCTCGCCGCCACCCTGGAGGCCGGGCTCCTCTCCACGTGGCCCAGCGGCTGACCGCGGGCTCGTTCCCCGCGCCCCGCCGACCCGAACGCCCTGCACGCAGCGTGCGCTAGCCCGACCCCCTGGCCACGTGCCCGTCGCGGCGAACCCGTACGCCGACGCGACGGAACGTGCACGCGCCGGCCGAACTCCTCGCCGAGCCCGGGCACACGAAGGCGCCGCGCCGGCCGGCCGGGACCTGGCCGACGTGCTCGTGCCGTCCCGAGCGGTCGGGGACCTGGAGCGGCCGGTCGGGCCTGCGGGCCGACCCCCGCGCCCGCAACGGCCGCTCCTCCCCCTTGTCCATGAGATAGAGAGGCTTTTCGATGAAGGCACTGGTGCTGTCGGGCGGTACGGGCATCGGACTGCGGCCCCTCACCCACTCCCTGCCCCGACAACTGATCCCGCTCCAGGGCAAGCCGCTGGTGTCCCACGTCCTCGACGGCGTTCGGGACCTGGGCGTACGCGAGGTCGGCATCGTCGTCGGGGACGGGGGCGAGCAGATCGAGCAAGCGCTCGGCGACGGCTCCCGGTCGGGCCTCGCCCTCACGTACTTCCGTCAGGCCGGGCCCCGCGGCTTCGGCCACGCCCTCTCGCTGGCGCGCGGCTTCCTCGGGAACGAGGACTTCGTGGTGTGCCGCGGCGACACCCTCGTCACCGGAGGCTTCGCCGACCAGGCCGCCGTGTTCGCCGCAGTGCGCCCCGCCGCTGGCGTCGTCGTTCCGGAGGCGTCCCCGGACTTCGGGATCGTCCACGTCTTCACCCACGCCGTCCACGAGGCGGTGGCCGCCTTGGCAGGGGACCGACCCGGCGGCGCGGCGACACCGGCCTGTGCCGTCCAGTGGCTCCGCGCACGCGGAGGCGACGTGCGGACGGAGACGTACGCCGGGTACTGGCGGCAGATCACGACCCCTGACGACGTGCTGGCAGCCCACCGCACCATGCTCGACGCACTGACCCCGTCGATCGACGGCGACGTCGACGCGCAGAGCCGGATCACGGGTCAGGTCGTCATCGAGCCCGGCGCCAAGATCGTGCGGTCCTGGATCGAGGGGCCCGCGGTCATCGCCGCGGGCACGGTGGTGGAGGAGTCCCACATAGGCCCGTACGCCACGATCGGCAGGCACTCCTCGGTGCGGGGCACGCACATCGACGACTCGCTCCTCCTCGAAGGCGCCACGGTCTGGCCCGTGGGCCGTCTCCACGGTTCTCTGATCGGCCGATTCGCGCACATCAGCGCGGCCGGCCGGGACGGAACCCCCCGCCGGTCCCTCGTCGTGGGCGACCACACCCGGGTCGAGGTGGCGGAGTGACCGGGACCGGGACCGAGCGGCGCGCGACGGTGCTCGGCGGCACCGGCTTCCTCGGCAGGCACCTGCGGGCCGGGTTCCGGTCCGCAGGGTTCCACGTGGTGTGCGTCTCCAGGGCCTTGCCCGATCCCTCGCCCCCCACCCGGGTGCCGGACGAGAGCTTCGTCGCGTTCGACCTGCTGGCCGCGAGCCCCAGGGAGCTGCACGCCCTCCTCGCCGACACCGACGCGGACGTCGTGGTCAACGCCGCCGGCGCCGTCTGGGGAGTGACGGAGCAGCACATGCACCGCGCCAACACCGGGCTGGTGACCGCACTGGTCGCCGCGCTGCACGGGACGCCTCGTGGTCCGCGACTGATCCAGCTCGGCAGCGTGCACGAGTACGGAGCGGGCACCCACGGGGCCGGGTTCGCCGAGGACGGCACCGAGGCTCCCGTCACCCCCTACGGACGTTCGAAACTCGCCGCGTCGCGGAGCGTCCTCGACGCGGCGCGCGCCGGCGCACTCGACGGTGTCGTGCTGCGCATGGCCAACGTCATCGGCCCCGGTGCACCGGCCGGCAGCCTCCTCGGCGACGTCGCGGCACACCTGGAGCGGTACGTCGACGCCCCCACGGCCACCGACGCCGAGCTGCTCCTCCCTCCGTTGCGTGCGGAGCGGGACTTCGTCGACGTGCGCGACGTCGTCGACGCCGTGCTGGCCGCCGCCCGTGCGCCCCGCGGGGAGGTGTCGGGCCGTGCCGTCAACATCGGCAGTGGGCGTGCGGTGCGAACCGGAGAGGTGGTCGAGCGGCTGCTCGCGCTGAGCGGCCTACCGGTCCGACTCGTCGAACGCGCGGCCGACGGCGTTGCTCCGGGCGCCGCAGTGGACTGCCAGAAGCTGGACGTCTCCCTTGCCCGGCGGCTCCTCGGCTGGGAGCCCCGCCGGGGCCTGGACGCCTCGCTGTCGGGGTTGCTGTCCAGCCTCTCCCTCGCGTCGACGCCGCCCGTGACGTCGTCCGAGTGACATCCCTCGAACGAACGAAGCCGATCCTCGCCACCGCCGGAATCCACCACGGAGAACCCGATGCGCGTCCTGTTCGCAGTCTTCCCAGCCGTCGCCCATGTGCACCCGATCGTTCCCCTGGCCTGGGCCTTGCAGAACGCGGGCCACGACGTCCGGGTCGCCATCCACCCCGACGCCGTCGACCTCGTCACGGAGGCGGGTCTCGCGGCAGTGCCGCTCGGGGCCCGCCACAAACTCGCCGGAGTCGTCGAGTTCAACTCCAACCTGGACCGGCTCGACTCGCTCGACGACACCCTCTCGCTGGACACCGAGGACGACGGCGCCCGCTGGGAGACCCAGTGGCAGGTGATGTGCAACACCCTCCTGGTCTACCTGCCGCTCCTGCCCGACTTGGTGGACTTCGTCCAGGACTGGAAGCCCGACCTGGTCGTCTGGGACCCGTTCTGCGTCCCCGCGGCCGTCGCCGCCCGGGTCGGCGGCGCCGCACAGGCCCGCTTCCTGTGGGGGCGGGACAACATCGGCTGGCTGCGGGCCAAGTCCGCGGAACAGCTCACGGCCCGCGGCGGGGGGCCGGCCGACGACCCGCTGGTGCCCCTGATGAGCAACATGCTGGTGCCCTACGGCCTGGAGTTCGAAGAGGAACTCCTCACCGGCCAGTGGACCATCGACCCGATGCCCCGGGGCATGCGGCTTCCCCTCGACCTGCCGTACACCTCCGTGCGCCGCGTGCCCTACAACGGAACCGCGGCTCTGCCCGCCTGGGTCCACCAGCGATCCGCCTGCCCCCGGGTGGTCCTGACCCTCGGCATCGGCGGCCGCGGTCGGCAGCTCTTCCGGCAGAGCGGCGTCTCGTTCCCGGAGGTGGTCGAGGCGGTCGCCGGGCTCGACGTGGAGCTGGTCGCCACGGTCGGCGCCGCGGAGCGGGAGGCCGTCGGTACGGCACCGGACAACGTCCGGCTGATCGACTACGTGCCCCTCAACCACCTACTGCCGACCTGCTCGGCGATCATCCACCACGGCGGCGGCGGCACCTTCGCAGCGGCCGTGGCGCACCAGGTGCCGCAGCTGGTCACGCCGATGCCCTTCTGGGGAGAGGCGGCCACCGCCCGGTACGTCGCCGACAACGGCGCGGGGCTGGTCATCGACAGCGCCCGGTTCACCCCGGACGCGCTGCGCGAGTCCCTCACCCGGCTCCTGGAGGACGACTCCTTCCGGGACGGCGCGGCCGTGCTGCACCAGGAGATGCAGGAGGCGCCCGCTCCGGGCGACCTGGTGCCGGTGCTGGAGGAACTGACCACCCGTCACCGCCGCTGAGCCGCAGGGGCTCTCCGTCGGTCAGGACGCACGGCCACGAAGTCGATGCCCGACCGACTCACCCGGTGGACGAGGTGGCTGACCGGAGTCCGCGCGAAGAGGCGCAGCACAGCACAGCACGAGGACGAACGACGACGTCGGAACAGTGGAGGAAACAGCGATGTCACCACAGAAGACAGGCACTCTGCTCAGCGCGGCGGAGGACGTCGCCGCCCTGGCGGCCGACCAGGCGGCCCGCGCGGACGAGACGCGCCGACTCGACCCGGACGTCATGAAGGCCGTGCTCGGCGCCGGCTTCGCCCGGCACTTCGTCCCCGTCGGGCACGGCGGCACGGCGGGCACCTTCGCCGAGCTCACCGAAGCCCTGATCACGGTGGGAAGGGCATGTGCCGCCTCGTCCTGGAGCGCCTCGATCGTCGCGTACCTCGGCCGGATGGTGGGCTTCCTGCCCGCCGAGGGGCGTGCGGAGGTGTGGCAGGACGGCCCGGACGCCGTCGTGGTCGGCTCGCTCGCGCCGCTGGGCCGGGCCAAGGCGGTGCCGGGAGGCTGGCGACTCTCCGGCACGTGGCCCTCCATCAGCGTCATCGACTTCTCCGATTGGGCGCTGGTGCGTGCGGTGGTCCCGGAAGGCGAGGGCCAGGCGCTGCGCGTCTTCGTGATCCCGCGAACCGCCTACGAGATCCAGGACACCTGGTCCAACGTCGGCATGCGCGCGACGGGCAGCAACACACTCGTCGCCGACCACGTGTTCGTCCCCGACGCGCGGACCTTCGAAGGCGACGACCTCTTCCAGGGGCGTGCGCGCAGTTCCTCGGCCGCCTGCCATACCGTCCCGCTCCAGGCCGTCAACGGTCTCTCCTTCGCCGCCCCCGCGCTGGGCGCCGCGCGCGGGGCGCTCGCCGTCTGGTCGGACTACGCCGTGGCCAAGTTCCGCAGCGCCCCCAGGGAGCCGGGCGGTCCGGGGATCAGCCGCGGCTTCTACGCGTCCACGCTGGCACGTGCGGCAGGGGAGATCGACACGGCGCACCTGCTGATCGACAGGGCCGGCCGGATCGCCGACCGGGGTGCGCGCGCGACACCGCTGGAGGTGGCCCGCAACACGCGTGACTGCGCCCTGGCGGTCGAGACTTCGGTGACGGCGGTGAACCGGATGTTCGGCGCGGCGGGTACCAGCGGTCACTCCGCGACGGGCTCGCTCCAGCGCTTCTGGCGGGACGTCAATGCCTCGGCCACCCACATCGGCTTGCAGTTCGAGCCCGCCGCCACCGCCTACGCGTCGGCCCTCTCGGCTCACGCGGCCGACCCGAAGTAGAGCGATCGGGCGGAAGGAGGGCGAGTGCACGGGTCGAGGCGCAGGCCACGACGGGGAGGGGGACGGAGTGCTCGGCAGCGTTCGACCGCCGAACGGCGCCCCGGTGAGAGGGATGTGGCGATCCCGCGTCCGTCGAACCGTTCCCGGAGTAGCGAGTTTCGGTGCGCAACGCGGTACGACCAGCGTAAAGGAGTCAGGGACGGTCCGTGAGTGTACGAGATGACCCTGGGGAAGGTCGGGAGCGGATCCCCTCTTTCTCAGGGCCTCCTGATGAAGTTTGCGCGCTCCGAGGAGCGTTCGAGTATCGCGCAATGGGAGAGGAGCGGACCGGTGGGTACGGGGGCCGTATGACGTTCGGCGCCAAAGAATCCGTCTCCTGATATCGGCAAGCGGTCAGGTGAACACGGCTTGATCTGTACGGTAGTTGTGACTGAACGGAAGTACCCCGTGCGATATGCTGCGCAAACAGATCCTGACGGCATGAAATAAAAGTCGGTGTCGAGCGGGGGCATGGTGGTGCTTGCCCGTGGGACACGACCGGCGTGCCGGTTCCATATTCTCCCGGATCAACGGTGGTGTGCAGTGCCCACCGAACCTTCTGCATTCAATTGGAGTACCTTCATGTCCGCAGAAACTCGTTCCACGGACGAAGCCCCCGCAGGCTCCCGGGTGCGGCATCGGCTCATCGCCCTGGCCGTCGCGGGGATAGCAGCCGCGGCAACGTGGTTGATCGGCAACGCGGTCGGTGCCGAACTCACCGTCAATCAGAACGGCGTCACGGAAATCACTCTCGTGGGAGCTCTCGTCAGCACCCTCATGGCCGGCCTCGCCGGATGGGGACTGCTCGCCCTCCTCGAACGCTTCACGGCACGTGCCCGGAAGGCCTGGACGTACTGTGCAAGCGCGGTTCTGCTGTTGTCCCTGTTGCCCACCGTCTTCGCCGATGCCACCACCGGCACCCGTCTGACGCTGACGGCGATGCACCTGGTGGTGGGTGCGGTTCTCATCCCGGCCTACCGTCGGTCCGCGCGGAGCTGAGAAAGTCCTTCGCGGCGGTCCGGGGGGACCGGGCACGCCAACGGGGCCTGTTTCCGGCGTGAGGACCATCGACATCCACAACATGCGAGAACCAGGCCCCGTTTGGTGTGCGTCTTGGATCGGTCACCTTACGGTGAGCGCGCCGAGAGGCTTGATGAGCTCCATATGAGTATGTGCGGTCACCGCAAGGGCGTCGGTGACGCAGACACGGGATCGGACAATCGGTCGCAGCCCGGTCTCACTGGCTTCCGATGCGGAATCCGACGCCACGTACGGTCACGATCCATTCGCTGGAACCGAGTTTGCTGCGCAGGCTGCTGACATGGGTGTCGATGGTCCGCCCGCGCAGCGGCGTGAAGTCACCCCACACTTGAGCCGTCAGTTGCTGCCGGGAAATGACCGTTCTAGGCCAGGATGCAAGGAGGTGGAGAAGATCGAATTCCTTACGGGTCACTTCGATCAGTCTTCCGTCGAGTCGTATCTCCCGGGAGTTCACGTCGATCCGCAAGGGGCCGTGTTCGATCACCTGCTCCAGGGGCCACTGCGGCTGGGTCCTGCGCATGACCGCGTCCATGCGAGCCATCAGCTCACGGAAGCCGTACGGCTTGGTCAGGCAATCGTCGGCGCCGGCCTGCAAGGCCAGCACTCGGTCGAGTTCGGACTCCCGGGCGGTGACGGCGATGATCGGAGTCTGACCGTATGCCCGGATGCTGCGACAGACCTCAAGTCCATCCAGGTCCGGCAGGTCCAGGTCGAACAGAACGAGGTCGGCGTTCTGGTGCACCTGCAGTGCCCGGGCCCCGGTGGTGGCGCTCTCCACACGGTGACCATGTCGTCGCAGCCCTTGCACGAGTTCGTTCATCCCGCTCTCCTCGCTCCCGACGACGAGGATTACCAGAACTCCCTGTTGCGCAGTCGGCTGTGAGCCAGGAGCGCGGAAGGGCCGCGTCGGTGAATCAACGTGTGGACGTTTCGGCTTCCTGTGCCGCATGGTGTCCACCGAAAACTGACCCACTTGCTCCCCCTTGGCGTGAATTACCGTCTTTGTGTGAGAGGTCACTACAGAAAGAGTGCTCTACGGAGTGCCGTGCGGATGTTACGGCTCCTGGGCCCGTGGTGGTGATTGCAGAGGCCGGATCGCGAGGTTCTTCCATGGCCGGGAGGCGGAGAGCGTCTTCCTTTTCGTGTATTCCGGTTCGAAATTCCCCTGAAGCATGGGTCCTCAAATGATCGAAATGGCGAGAAAGGTGCCTCTGTTAGTGGGGCCTATGGAGTGCGTGGCTCATGATTCTTGCTGCTGTTTGAGCGTAACAATCGCTTCCCGTGAGGGCAAGGGAGGCGTTTTGTGTGGTACGGGGTGTTGTTGCACACGTTGGCAGTGGGCGACGGCTCTCCCGGGGGTGCTGTCCGTTGAGCTGAATTGTTGTTGATTCGGTCTCGTGGGGCGGCGTGCGAGCGAATTGTGGGGAAGTCCGGGACGGCTGGTCGGGCATGCGGGAAACCGTACGGTTGCCTGTGGTGTCCCTGTCAATAGCGGGCGCCGTGGCCGATGGTGGTCGCTTCCGCATGCAAGCCGCCTGCCGGACCTGGGGCAACTGGCCGGCAGGCAGGACGCTTCTCAAGCCGTACGGGGCTGCCGGGCGCCGGCCTTCCGCTCTCCGGGTGGGCCTGCGGTCGAGCAGAACCTGGAGGTGGTCCGCCTCCGGCGCGCGGAAACATCACGGGCTTCCCCGGCCGAACTGGTGGGGGTGGGGAGCGCAGAGACCCGCTTCGGCGAAGTGGTCAGGGGCGAACGTGGTCGGTCCGGGCCCGCAAGACTGAAAGCCGGGCGGGAATACGCCACGGGGGCCGCGGAATCTTTCCGCGGTACCGTCGGCCTCGCATGGTCACCGGGTGTTTCAGGGCTCCACATGGCAGATTCTTCCTCGACAGGTGAACCGGACGGACGTCGGGCCGGTGGGCCGGGCCGTCTTTCCGTCCGTCCATCTGAGAGAGGTGAAGCCTCTGTGGAACACCGTTTCAGACCCCCGCCCCGGTCGGACATGCAAGCTCGATGATCGGTATGGATTCAACACGAAACCAGGTGTGGTGGCAACCCTGGATGATGAAGGTGCCACGGTTTGCCGGGTAGGGCCCCGTCGGCTGGCGGGTGGTCTCCCCCGAACCTACAGATCGCTTGGCGGGCAGTTTGTGGGCCGGGCCGATGAGCGCGTCGCATCGTAAAGGTCATCCGGCGCGCCGCACTCCCGATAAGCGAAGTGCTGCATTTTGCTCATGGGGGAGTTCCGAAGGTTCTGTGGGATTCCTTCTCGTGCACCACCTTCATCTCGTGATGAGTTGACCGGGGTCGAACCTGAGAAATGCATGATCTCAGGAGAGTTCGCGCCAGAACTCGGCAGAGGTACAGAGGACGGTGTGCTGATGGTCAACTCTCGGTGAACTGCTTGCCCCCACGTGCACGGTCGAAGAAGCTGTGAAGCAGTCTCCGCCGAAGCAACCGCTCCGGCACCAGTCCGTTCCGGCGGTACCGACGCGACCCGGGCGCCGCGTCGACGCACACCGGTCTCCGGTTCGAACCCGCCGACCGTGCCCGCGCCCTGCGGGCGACCGGCACGGCGACCCGTGGGACCGGACGGAGGCGACCCGCCCCTGCTTCGACGGCGACGTCCGGGTGCGCACCTCCGTCGCCGCCCTCCTCATCCCCACGCGTCACGACAACGACCAGGAACCGCATCGGGCCCGTCCGTGCCGGCCCGTTTTCACGTGTTCATTTCCCACAGGGAGCAGTTCTCATGAGTCTGTCCAGGACATCGACCGGCCGTCGCCGGCGTGCCGGTACCTCCGCCGCCGTAGTGGCGGTGCTGCTGGGCACCGCCGTCGGTACCGGAGGCGGCACCGCCGCCGCGGGGACCTCCTCCCCGGACCGGGCGGAGAGCGCGGAGGCCGCACGGGGCGGGGACAACCTCGTCCTCCAGTGGAACCAGGTGACGTACGACGCCATAGTGAAGAAGGCCACGGAGACCAACGGCCTGAAGCGCCCGCCGCTCGGCAGCCGCGTGCTCGCCGTCGTCCACACCTGCGTCTACGACGCATGGGCGGCGTACGACGCGCGGGCGGTCGGGACCCAGCTGGGCGACGACCTGCGGCAGCCGTACTACAAGCGCACGCTCGCCAACCGGAAGACCGCGATCAACTACGCGGCGTACGACGCGCTGAACTACCTCTTCCCCGAATTCAAGAGCGACTTCGATGCCAAGTTGCGAGCCCTCGGGCAGGACCCGGCCCATACGTCGCGGAACACCAGGACCGCCGCCGGGGTGGCGCACACGGCCTGCGACGCGGTGATCGCCGACCGTAGAACGGACGGCTCCAACCAGGAGAACGAGTACGCCGACACCACGGGCTACACCCCGCTCAACCCGGCCCAGGACGTGTCCGCGCTGGACAAGTCGACCGTGGTGGACCCGGTGCGCTGGACCCCGCTCAGGATCGACGGGTTCGTCCCGCCGTTCGCCACCCCGCAATGGGGCGAGGTCAAGCCTTTCGCGATCAAGGACCCGGTGGCCTTCCTGCCGCCCCCGCCGCCCGCTTACGGGAGCAAGAAGCTCAAGGCGGACATCAAGACGCTGATGGACTACAACGCCAACCTGACCGATCGCCAGAAGGTGATCTCGGAGTACTGGCTCGAGAACAGCGAGACGCCCGCCGGCCACCAGAACAAGTGGGCCCAATACATCTCTCGCCGCGACCAGAACACCCTCAGTGAGGACGTGAAGATGTTCTTCACGCTCAACCTGGCCATGGCCGACGCCGGCATCGTGGCCTGGAAGACCAAGGTGCACTACGACTACGCCCGCCCGACGACGGTGATCCGCTACGACAAGTCGGGCAAGCAGGTGCGTGGATACGCCGGTCGCGGCAAGGGCACGCAGACGATCGCCGGTGAGACCTGGTTCCCGTACGTCACGACGCCTCCGTTCGCTGCGTACGTCTCCGGACACGCGGTGTGGGGCAGCACGGCGGCCGAGTCGCTGAAGCTGTGGACCGGCAGCGACAAGTTCGGTGACTCCCACACCACCAAGGCCGGTTCGTCCGTCTACGAGCCCGGTGTGACCCCCGCCTCGGACGTGACCCTCACGTGGGAGACGCTGAGCGAGGCCGCGACCCAGGACGGCCTCTCCCGCGTCTACGGCGGCGGACACTGGACGTTCGACATCGACGAGGGCGAGAAGGTCGGCCGGAACGTGGCCAAGGCCGCCTTCTCGGTGGCCGTGAAGTACATCAACGGTACCGCCTGAAGCCGGGTGTTCCGCTGATCTCCTCAGGAGGGGGACCACGCGCGCGGGAGAGTTCCTGCCGGGTGGTCCCGCGGCGGCCGGGGACGCCTCCGTCGTCGGGCCGGTACGGAGTGGGGCGAGGAGTGCACACGGGGCGGCGGGGCCGTCATGATGGCCGCATGCACAAGCCCGAAGCGCACGAGATGCCCCTCCACAAGGTCTTCAGCAGTGACTACGACTTCCGGATCCCGGACTGCCAACGGCCGTACGCCTGGTAGGAGGAGCAGGCGGTCCAGTTGCTCACCGACCTCGCGGAGGCGCTGGAGCGGGGAGCCGTCCTTCCTCATCGACGGCCAGCAGCGTCTGATGACCGGGCGAACCGCCCGCCCGCGGGGACGGACGGCTCGGGCGTTCACCGGAGCGGTCGGCTCACCGCGCCGCGCGGCCCCGGGGGCGCAGCAGAACGGGCAGGGTGAGGACGTCGTTGCCGATGAACGACGACTGGGGGGCCGGAGCGGTCCCCCCGTCCGCGAGCACGACGTCCGGGAACCGGGCGAAGAGGGCGGGCAGGGCGACGGCGGCCTCCAGCCGGGCGAGCGGGGCGCCGAGACAGTAGTGGATGCCGTACCCGAAGGCCAGGTGGTCCCTGTCCACGCGGTCGATCTCGAAGTCGTGCGCGGCGTCATGGCACGACGGGTCCCGGCCGTGCGCCCCGAACCCGATGAGGATGGCCTCCCCGGCCGCTATGGTCAGGCCCTCGCCGAGGTCGATGTCGCGGAGCGCGAAGCGCAGCGGAAGGTGGACGACCGGCGGATGGAGCCGCAGGGTCTCCTCGATGGCATCGGCCCAGCGGGCGGGCTCGGCCAGGATCGCGTCCAGCTGCTGGCGGTGGGTGAGAAGCGCCCGGACGGCGTTCCCGATCAGTGCGATCGTGGTCTGGCTCCCGGCGCCGATCATCAGGATCAGAGTGGAGATCAGCTCCGTCTCGGTGAGCCGGTCCCCCTCGTGGGCGGTGAGCAGCAGACTGGTCATGTCGTCACCGGGCTCCCGTCGCTTCGCCGCCACGAGCCGGCGCATGACGGTGATCAGCCCGTTGGCGACCCGCTCCGACTCCTCCGGGGGGACGCCGGTGGCCAGGACCGTGTCGGCGACGGCGAGCACCTCGGGGCGCTGGTCCTCGGGAACGCCGAAGAGGTCGCAGATCAGACGGGTCGGCACACCGTGCGCGAAGTGCGCCCGCAGATCCACTGCCGCGCCGTCCTCCAGGGCCTCCAGGCCGTCCAGGAGGTCGGTGACGATGGACTCGATCGAGGGCCGCAGCGACTGCATGCGCCGCGGTGTGAACGCGGGACCGATCAGCCTCCGCAACCGGGTGTGCTCGGCCCCCTCCGAGGTGGCCATGGAGTGGACGTCGATCCAGGGGGAGAGCCAGGGGACGGCGCCCGGCCGGTAGCCGGTCCAGGCGCCACGGGCGTTCCTGGTGACATCCGGATGGGTGACCAGCCGCCTGACGACGTCGCCGCGCGTGACGGACCAGGCGATGACGTTCTGGGGCAGCCGGACCCGCACGGCGGGCCCGGCCGCGCGGAGTTCCTCGATCTGCTCGTACAGCCGGTCACCTCCGTCGCTGTCGAGGACCGGGACGGAAACCTCGTGGCTGGTGGTCATGGGACACCTCCGGTCACGCGGGACGGCCCGTCGGGGAACGGCCACCGGGGTGCGGCCTCTCTCCCGGGCGCCGGGTCGTGCCGGTGCGTGGATGGGTGGACCTCGCGACGACGGCGGGGCATCGGTACCGGGGATTGTGCTGCGCCCATCCGAGCCCGCCTAGAGGAGATTCGGCCTCTTGTCTGACTTCTGAGCCGATTCGGGACGGTCCGGGATGCTGTGCGCGTCCACGGAGGGCGCGGTGCACGGAGAGGGCGCGCCGGGAGCCGCCTTCGGGGAACGCGGGGCGGGCCCCGGGGCACTCGCCGACGACGTACGG
Organism: Streptomyces sp. NPDC002490; assembly: GCF_040296045.1. Taxonomy (NCBI): domain Bacteria; kingdom Bacillati; phylum Actinomycetota; class Actinomycetes; order Kitasatosporales; family Streptomycetaceae; genus Streptomyces; species Streptomyces sp. NPDC002490. The sequence goes on from NZ_JBEOWM010000055.1 coordinate 26,411, forward strand.
AGCACGCCGTCGCCCGCCGGGATCGGGCGGACGCCTACGGTCACGTCCTCCAGTGGTTCCCGTGGCAGTCTGAACGCCTCCCGCACGGAGCTCAACGCCTCCCGCACGGAGTTCAGGGACGCAGGCACCTCTCCCGCCGCACTCGACCTGCCCCACGCTCCGCGGGTGTCCGTCTCACCGGTCACGGCCGGAAGCCCGCCGCGCTGAGCGGCGGGTTCCCGTGCTCCCGCGGCGCGTCAAGCGCCGCGCTCGGCCGGGGCGATCCCCGTGCGGCCCCTCCGGCGGGTGTCGTGGTACCCGGTCGGTGCCGGGTCAGGCGGAGCGGGACGCGATGTGCTCGCGGACGGTCGTGATCACGGCGGCTGCGTGGTCGTTGAGGTAGAAGTGCCCGCCGGGGAACGTGTGCAGGGCGAACTCCGCCGAAGTGTGCTCGGCCCAACCGTGGGCCTCCTCGACGCTCGCCACCGGGTCGGCGTCGCCGAGCAGCGCCAGCACGGGGCAGGGCAGGGCGGGGCCGGGGCGGTAGCGGTAGGTCTCCACGGCCTCGTAGTCGGCACGGATCACCGGGAGCAGCAGGGCCCGCAGTTCGGGGTCCTCGAAGGCACGCGGGTCGGTGCCGCCGAGCCGGGCCATCTCGGACACGATCCCCCGGTCGTCGCGGCGGTGCACGTTCTCGTCGCGGTGGCTGGTGGGGGAGCGGCGGCCGGAGACGATGACGGAGAGCGGCGGGGCGCCTTCGTCGGCGAGTCGGCGCGCGGCCTCGAAGGCGACCAGGGCGCCCATGCTGTGTCCGAAGAGGGTCAGCGGACGGTCGGCCCAGGGGCGCATCGCCTCGGTGGCGCGGTGGGCCAACTCCTCGACGGAGCGCACCACGGGCTCCGTCCTGCGGTCCTGACGACCCGGGTACTGGACGGCGAGCACCTCGATGTCGGGCTTCAGCGCCGCGGACACCGGGTGGAAGAAGGTGGCGGCGCCGCCCGCGTGCGGGAAACAGACGAGCCGGGTCCTGGCGTCCTCGGACGGGTGGAAGCGCTGGATCCACGCGCTCTTCTCCTGAACGCTGCTCGTCACGTGGGTTCCCCTTACGGATGGGTGGAGGGCCAAAGCGGGCGGGCGCCCGCGGTGGAAGCCTCTCAACGGGGCCCGCCCCGGGCCAACCCCTAGCAGGGGTGCCTAGGGGCCGGCGGGAGCGGGGGAGAGCAGGGGAAGGAAAGAGGGTCCCCACCGACCCGGGGGAGGGCGGTGGGGACCCGGTCGGATGCCCTCGGGGGATTTGGGGCATCCGGCCTTCGGGGTGGCTCTGCCCGGTGGCCCCGGGGGGTCGGGCCACCGGGCTGTCGCTAGGCGGCCGAGGTGGCCGCCTCCACCGGACGGGACATCGTGGCGCGCCAGGTCGGTACCAGGGTCGCCGCGAAGGCGATCACGACGGCGCCGGCCACGACCGTGAAGTAGATCCACAGCGGCACCGAGGGGACCACGTCGTCCAACTTGGCCATGCTGTAGGGGAAGATGGTGATGGTGGCTGCGACGGTGCCGAGGAACACTCCGACGATCGCGGTGAGCGCGCTCTCCAGCCCCATCATCACCATGACCTGCTTCCTGGTGAATCCGGTGAGCTGCTGGAGCCCGAACTCCCTGCGCCGGCGCCCGGTGGCCGCGATCAGGGTGTTGATCACGGAGATCGCGGTGTATCCGACGATCAGCCCCACCACCATGTAGTTGATGGTGGCCAACTGCTGCTGGCCCCCGGTGCGTGCAGCGCTCAGTGCCTCGCTGTCCGACACCTCGACGCCCGGCTGGTCCTTGACCAGCGCGATCACCGCGGCGGTCACCTCGTCGGGGTCGGCGCCCGCCGCGTGGCGCACCAGGATCTGCTTCGCCACTCCGTCGGTGGTGTGCGTGACCAGCAGCGGGGCGGGCAGCAGCAGCGCCGTCGCATCGCCCTTCGGGTGGTAGGTCGCCACCACCGTCACCTTGACCGGGGTGCCGTCGCCGAGCCTGAGGGTGATGCTGTCACCGACCTTGCGGCCCAGGGCCTCGGCGCGTTCGACGGGCAGGACGACGCTGTTGCCGCGCAGGTCGGCCAACGAGCCGGTGGCGGCGGGCACCGCGAGGTTGGCCACGTCGTCGATGCCCTGGAGCGGCCAGCCGTCGCCGGTCTGGTCGGCGTCCTCGGGGCTCTGCACGAAGCCGGTGCTGGTCACGTAGGAGGAAGCGGCGTCGACGCCCGGCGCCTGCCGCACCCGGTCGAGGGTGCCGGGGGCGAGCCCGCCGACCTCGGAGGTCACCACGTTGTCCGCGTGCAGGACCCCGTTGCGGGAGGTCCGGTGGGAGGCGTCCTCGATCTGCTGCATGTACAGGGTGCCGGTGGCGACACCGGTCAACAGGACGATCGGAGTGACGGTCGAGGCCATCCGGATGGTGTGGGCACGGGAGTTGAGCACCGCCATGTGTCCGGTGAGGCCGGCCAACAGACGCATCGGGCCCTGGAGCAGCCAGACGATCGCCTTGGTGAAGCCGGGGGCGAGCAGCGCCAGCCCGATGGCCCACATGATGCAGGCGGGGCCCGCGGTGCTGGCCGTCAGGTCGCCCTTCATCATGGTCACGGTCATGACGGCCATGGCGACGCCACCGGTGAGGAAGAGCACCGACAGCACGATCCGGACGCGGGTGAGCCAGCCGCCCTCCTGGGCGCTGCTGGCCAGGGCGTCGGTGGCCCGGGTCTCGGCGACCTTGCGGGCGGTGAGGTAGGCGGCGCCGACCGCCGCCACCAGCGAGGCCACGACGGCCACGACCGCGGGGATCAGGCTCTGCCGGAACTCGATGGCCCCCGAGATGATGCCGGCGTCGACCAACTGGTCGAAGAGGAGTTCGCTGAGCAACGCCCCCGGCAGACAGCCCAGGACCGCGGCCAGCACGGCCACGACCAGGGTCTCCCCGAGGATCATGAGGCGCAGTTGGGCGGGGGTGGTGCCGATCGCCTTCAACAGGGCCATCTCGCGCTGCCGCTGCTGCACGGTCAGGCCCAGCGTCGAGGACGCCCCGAACATGGCGACCAGGACCGCCCAGCCGCCGAAGATCGCGGAGAGCATGACGAGGTTCTTCTGGCTGGCGGCGGCCTGCGGGAACTCGGCGAGCCCCCGTTCGTCGCCCGTCAGCGTGACGGCACCGCCGTCGAGGACCTTGTCGATCCGCTCGCGCAGTTCGGCGGTGTCGGTGCCCGGCTCGGGCAGCACCCCGATCGCGTCCACGGCACCGCCGTCGAACGCCCTGGCCTGGACGTCGCTGAAGAACACCGCGGGCTGGGACGCCGCACGCCCGCCGGACTGCTCGACGACGCCGGTGAGCCGGAACTCCTCGCCGCGGCCGGCGACGACGATCCGCACCCGCTCGCCGACGCGGGCACCGGCCCGCTCGGCGAGACCGCTGTCGAGCACCACCTCGCCCGTCGCGGTGGGCCGCTCCCCCGAGGAGAGGGTGTAGGGCGCGAGCCGGGCGGACTCCCAGGCGTGACCGAGCGGGCGGTGCTCGTCGCCGGTGGCGCTGTCCGGCAGGTCCGTGACCGGACGGCCGTCGCGCACGACGGCCACCGGGAAGGACGCGTCGGCGACCGCCCGCTCCACCCCGGGCACGTTCTCGACCGTGCGCACCTGCGCCTGGTCGAGCCGCACCCGCTCGGCGAGCGTGGAGCCGTCGTACTTCTGGTCACCCGTCACCACGATGGGCGCGGCGGCGAACCGCTGTGCCGGCACCGCTTCGCGGACGCCGCTCTCCATGAGCCCCCCGCAGGCCATGATGAGGGCCGAGCCGAAGAACAGGGCGACGAAGGTGGCCACGAATCCGCCGAGGCGGAACCGTAGCGTCTGCATGGCCAGGGACAACATCAGTACGTGCCTCCGGCCGCGGTGGTCTGCTGGCCGTACGCGCCGCGTGACTCGTCACCCCACGCGCCGAGACGGGTCATCCGCTCGGCGACCGCCTCGGCCGTCGGGTTGTAGAAGTCCCCCACGAACCGGCCGTCGGCGAGGAACACCACCCGGTCCGCGTAGGACGCGGCCACCGGGTCGTGCGTCACCATCACGATGGTCTGCCGCAGTGCCCGCACCGACTCCTGCATCAGCAGCAGCACCTCGCGGGCCGTGCGCGTGTCGAGCGCGCCGGTCGGCTCGTCGGCGAAGACCACCGCGGGCCCCGTCACCAGGGCGCGGGCGATCGCCACGCGCTGCTGCTGACCGCCGGAGAGCTCGGCGGGGCGGTTGTTCCTGCGGTTACCGAGCCCCACCCGCTCGATGACCTCCGCCACCCGCCGGCGGTCGGGACGGCGCCCGGCCAACTTCAGCGGCAGGGTCACGTTCTGCACCACGGAGAGGGCGGGCAGCAGGTTGAACGCCTGGAAGATGAAGCCGATGCGCTCGCGCCGCATCTTGGTCAGCGTGGTCTCGTCGTACTGGCTCAGGTCCTCGCCGTCGAGGAGGACGGTGCCCGAGGTCGGCCGGTCGAGCCCCGCCGCGCAGTGCAGGAAGGTGCTCTTGCCCGAACCCGAGGGACCCATCACGGCGGTGAAGCTGCCGCGCTGGAAACTCAGGCTGACGCCGTCGAGGGCCGTCACCGAGTTGGCGCCCTGGCCGTACACCTTGCGAACGGTGTCGAGCCGTACTGTGTCGTCTACAGCGGTGCTGGTGTCCATCCAAACTCCCTGAACCCGTCGCGTGGGAGACGCGATCACGTGGTCCACGCTACGGACGGGCAGAGGCCGGGCCGATGGGTCTTCTTCCACACCTGGGGTAGAGAAATCCCTACCCCCGACCTGGGGCAATCCCCACCGCCCGACCGGGCTCCGCATGCGATCCTTCACCAGGACGTGGGACCGGGCCAGGTCATGGGCCGGACCACCCGGAGCGGCCGGCACCTCCCCACCGCGCGCGGCACGCGCACGCGGGGGCGGGCGCGGTCGGGGGAAGAGCAGGAGGGCGGGGCAGTTGGACGAGGTTGGGGCCGCACGGTCACCGAAACGGCGCGGGATCACGGAGCGGCTGCGCTGGTGCACCCGGGGACTGCTGGTCGCCGTGCTCTCCCAGGCGGGGAGCGTCGTGCTGTTGGCCGTCACGATCACCACCTTCGCCACCATGGTCATCGGCGTCGGCTTCCTCATCCTGCCGGTCGTCATGGTCGCCGTGCGCGGTCTCGCCAACTTCCACCGGCGCACCGCGCTGGAGTGGTCGGGCGAAGCCATCGACACCCCCTACCGGGACACCGCCGGGGACGGCGCCTACGACACCGCGGGCACCTTCGCCCAGTGCCGTCGACTGCTGGCCGACCCCGCCACCTGGCGGGACGTCCTGTGGATGCTGCTCGACAGCGTCGTGGGCCTCGTCCTCGGGCTGCTGCCCGCGGCCCTCGTCGCCTACGGCCTCAACGGCATCCTCGTCACCCCCCTGCTGTGGGAGAGCATGGGCCCGCACTGGGGCTTCGGCGCGACCTGGTTCATCACCGACCAGGGCGACGCCAACCTCGCCATCCCCCAGGGCTTCCTCCTCGTCCTGCTCGGCCTGCTGATCGCGCCGCCACTGGGCCGGTTGCACCTGCGCTTCAACCGGGCGCTGCTCGCCCCCACCCGCAACGCCCGACTCACCCTGCGCGTGGAACACCTCACCGAGACCAGGTCGGACGCGGTGGAGTCGCAGGCCGCCGAACTGCGCCGGATCGAACGGGACCTGCACGACGGGGCGCAGGCCCGCCTCGTGTCGCTCGGCATGAAACTCGGCCTCGCCGACACCCAACTGGAGAGCAACCCCGCCCTGGTGCGCCAACTCCTCGCCGACGCCATGGAGTCCAGCAGCCAGGCACTGACCGAACTGCGCGACCTGGTGCGCGGCATCCACCCCCCGGTACTCGCCGAGCGCGGACTCGACGGGGCGGTCCGGGCGCTCGCCATGGCCCTGGCCATCCCCGTCGACGTCCACATCGACCTGCCCCGGCGGCCTCAGGCACCCATCGAGTCCGCGGCCTACTTCGTGATCGCGGAAGCCCTCGCCAACGTCACCAAGCACAGCGGCGCTAACTGCGCCAGCATCCGGCTCTGGCACGCCGACGGCACCCTCCGCGCCCAGGTCGGTGACAACGGACGCGGCGGCGCCCGGGCCGAGGGCGGCAGCGGCCTGCGAGGGCTCCAGCGCCGTCTGGCCGCCTTCGACGGAAGAATCGACATCAGCAGCCCGGTGGGCGGGCCGACCCTAGTGACGATGGAGCTCCCGTGCGCGTGGTGATCGCCGAAGACCTGGCACTCCTGCGGGAGGGGCTCGTCCAACTCCTCACCGCACACGACTTCGAGGTCGTCGAGGCGGTGGACAACGGGCCCGCGATGCTGCGCGCCCTGCTCGCCCACCGGCCCGACGTGGCCATCGTCGACGTGCGACTGCCCCCCACCTTCACGGACGAGGGACTCCAGGCCGCCGTCCAGGCCCGCGCCCAGGTGCCGGGACTGCCCATCCTGGTGCTGTCCCAACACGTCGAGCAGATGTACGCCCGCGAGCTGCTGTCCGACCAGAACGGCGGCGTCGGCTACCTGCTCAAGGACCGGGTCTTCGACGTGCGCCGCTTCGTCGACATGGTCAGGCAGGTGGCCTCCGGCGGCACCGTGATGGACCCCAAGGTCGTCTCCGAGCTGATGACCAGGCACGACACCGTGAACAGCCCGGTGCATAGCCTCACCGAACGGGAACGCGAAGCCCTCGGACTGATGGCCGAGGGACGTTCCAACGCCGCCATCGCCGCCCGGATGTTCGTCTCCGAGAAGGCGGTCAGCAAACACACCAACAACATCTTCTCGAAGCTGGGCCTCACCGCCTCAGGGGACGACAACCGCAGGGTCCTGGCGGTGCTCGCCTATCTGAACGCCGAGACCCGGCACCCGCCGGCGAAGTAGGAGCGGAGCACTCCATGAGCCATGCCTTAACGGCGTCCCACCAGCAGCACCCCAGAGCCGGCCGAAAACAGTGGACGGGACTCGCCGTCCTCACCGTCGTGGTCCTGCTGGTCTCGCTCGACATGCAGGTCCTGTCCTACGCGCTGCCCTTCATCAGCGCCGAGCTGGAACCGAGCAGCGCGCAACTCCTCTGGATCGTCAACATCTACCCCTTCGTCCTCGCCGGGCTGCTGCTGACGATGGGGGCGCTCGGCGACCGGATCGGCCGCAAACGCCTGCTCATGGGCGGCGCCGTCGTCTTCGGCGCCGCCTCCCTGATGGCGAGCTTCGCCTCCAGCCCCACGATGCTGATCGCGGCCCGCGCCCTGCTCGGCCTCGGCGGCGCCACACTGATGCCCTCCACCCTCTCCCTCATCCGCACCATGTTCCGCGACGACGGACAGCGCAGGATCGCCATCGCCGTGTGGACCGGCGCGTTCGCCGCCGGCGCCCTGCTCGGCCCGCTCCTCGGCGGCGTGCTCCTCGAACACTTCCGCTGGGGCTCGGTCTTCCTGGTCAACCTGCCCGTCATCGCGCTGCTCCTGGTCCTCGGGTCACTGCTGCTGCCGGAGTCCAGAGCGACCGACCCCGCCCGGTTCGACCTGTTCAGCGCCGCCCTCTCCCTGGCCGCGGTCCTGCCCGCCGTCTACGGCATCCAACGGATCGCCGAGGACGGCGCCAGCCCCGCACCGATCGCCTCGCTGGTCGCGGGCCTCACCGTCGGCTGGTACTTCCTCCGGCGACAACGCACCCTCAGCGAACCCCTCCTCGACGTCCGGCTCTTCCACGACCGCGCGTTCAGCGCCGCCGTCGCGACCAGCGTGCTGGCCGTCTTCTCCCTGGTCGGCTCGGGCCTCTTCACCGCCCAGTACCTCCAGATGGTCCTCGGGTTCGGCCCGTTGCAGGCCGGGCTGTGGGCCCTGCCCGCCGCGGGCGCCGCCCTGCTGAGTTCCGGGCTCGCCCCCGTGCTGGTGCGGTTCGTACGCCCCGGAACGGTGGTCTCCTGCGGCCTGGTGGTCGCCGCCCTCGGATACCTGGTGCTCGCCCGGATGCACGTCGAGTCCGGAGTCGCGACGCTCGTGACCGGCACCGTCGTCATGGCGGCCGGCATCACCCTCGTCATGACCGTCACCTCCGACCTGGTGATCGCCACCGCCCCGCCGGACCGTGCCGGTTCCGTCTCCGGACTCTCCCAGACCGCCACCGAGTTCGGCGGTGCCTTCGGCGTCGCCATCCTCGGCAGCGTCGGCACCGCCGTGTACCGCGCCGACCTGACCGACCGGGTGCCGCAGGGACTGCCGCCGTCCGCGGTGCGGTCCGCGAAGGACACCCTCGGCGGCGCGGTGGAGGCGGCCGACCGGCTGCCCGGAGCCACCGGGGCCGAACTCCTCACCGTCGCGCGGGAGGCGTTCGCCGCCGGCCTGCGTGCCGCCTCCTGGACCGCGGCCGGCCTGCTGCTCCTCATGGCCGCGGTCTCGCTGGTCCTGCTGCGGCACGCCCGGGGAGCCGACGCGGACGCCGCCGGACCCGAGCCCGACCCGCCGGCCGCTCGCCGCGGGTCCGCCACCGAGCCCGCCGGCACGGGTGCCGCGGCGGACGTGGACGAGGACACCCCGACGGTACCGGGACCGGCCTGAGCCCACCCACGCGCCGTAGAACGCCGGAACCGGCCGCCGCCACGAGGCGAGCGGCCGGTTCCGGCGTTCTACGGGTGCCGGGCCGGCGGCGTCAGTCGGCGTCCAACTCGCCGTCCAGGATGTCGAACAGCTCGTCGGCGGAGACCGACTCCAGCTCCGCCCGGTCGTCCGCGACGGTGCGCACGCCGGCCGACCCGGCCAGCTCGCCCCACTGCGCCGTCAAGGCCCGCAGCCGGGCGGCGACCCGGGTGTGCACCGCCTCGTCGGGCGCCGTCCTCCGCATCGCCGCCTCCAGACCCGCGAGTTCGGCCTCCAGCGCGTCCAGCGGCGAGACCTCGACCTCGTCCCCGACCAGTTCGTCCCGCAGGTGACGGGCCGCGGCCAGCGGGGTCGGGTGGTCGTAGATCAGCGTGGACGGCAACCGCAACCCGCTCGCCCCGCCCAACCTGTTGCGCAGTTCGAGCGCGGTCAGGGAGTCGAAACCCAGCTCCACGAACCCGCGCCCCGGATCCACGTCCTGGGCCCGGGCATGGCCCAACACCGCCGCCGTGTGCTCGCGCACCAGGCCCAGCAGGGTGCGCACCTGCTCCTCGGACGTCCTACCCGCCAACGACCCCACGAGTTCGGCGCTCCGGTCCCCGCCGTCCGCACCCCCGTCGACTCCCTCCGCCGCGGCCCTGCGGACGGGCTGGCCGAGCAACGAGCGCAGCATCGCCGGCACCCCGTCGCCGCCCGACCCGGTCCCGGCCCGGACGACGTCGAGCGCCATGGGGAGGACCACCGCACGGCCCCGGCCACCCCCGGCGAGTGCCGCGTCGAACCGGGCCAGGCCCTCGTCCTCCCGCAGCGCCCGCATCCCGGAGCGGCCCATCCGCCGCGCATCGACCTCGGAGAGCTGGTCACCCATCCCGGTGCCCGCGCTCCACAGGCCCCAGGCCAGCGAGAGCCCGGCCGCGCCCCGGGCCCGCCGGTGCTGGGCGAGGGCGTCCAGGAAGGCGTTGGCCGCGGCGTAGTTGGACTGCCCGGCGGCACCGAGGGTGCCTGCCGCCGACGAGAACACCACGAACGCGGCCAGGTCCGCGTCCGCCGTCAACCGGTGCAGGTTCAGCACCGCGTCGACCTTGGGACGGAACACGGTCTCGAACCGCTCGGGCGTCTGCGAGGCCAAGGTCGCGTCGTCGAGCACCCCCGCGGCGTGGACGACGGCGGTGAGCGGGTGCGCCGGGGAGATCCTGCCGAGGGCGTCCTTCAGTTCGCCCTCGTCGGCCGTGTCGCAGGCCACGACCTCGACGTCGGCACCCGACTCGGCGAGCTGCGAGACGAGTTCGTCGATCCCCTCGGCCGCCGGACCGCGCCGGCTGAGCAGCAGCAGATGCCGTACGCCGTGCTCCGTGACGAGGTGACGTGCGAGCACCCGGCCGAGGCCGCCCGTCCCACCGGTGACCACCACGGTCCCTTCGGGATCGAGCCCCACCCGCCCGGACCCCGGGCCGGTGTCGTCGGCGCCGTCGTCGGCGGACGTGACCCGCACGAGCCGCGGGGCCAGCGCGGTGCCCTCCCGAAGGGCGACCTCGGGTTCCCCACCCGTCACCTCCGCGGCGGAGGCCAGCGACCGCCAGGACTCCGGAGCACCGTCCACGTCGACCAGCGCCACCCGGCCGGGGTGCTCCTCGCGCACGGACCGCACGAGCCCCCACACCGCGGAGCCCGCGAGGTCGAGCACGTCCTCGACCCCGGCTTCGGTGCGGGCGGCGGAAACGGCCCGTCGGGTGACGACCACGATGCGCGCACGGGCGAACCGCTGGTCCGCGAGCCAGCGCTGGAGGAGCGACAACACCCGTCCGGTCGCCGTCCGCACCGCCGAGGCCGTCCCCGCGGACACGGGGCCCCGGGCGCTGCCCGCCGGAGCCTCCTCGGCACACCGGTCGTCGTGCAGCACGACGACCTCCGGTATGTCGGCCGGTAGCTGGGACTCGATGTCCAGCACCCAGGAGTCCACCGTGGTGTGCGCGCCGGAAGGCCGCACGGTGAGGACCTCCCCGGCCGCCGCGCCCACCGGAGCGAGCGGCACGGGCGTCCAGTCGACACCGAACAGCGGTCGCGGCCCGGCCTCGGGGTGCGGAAGCTGGTCGGCTGTGACGGCGCGCAGCACGAGCGACTCGACGGACACCACGGTCTCGCCCCGTGCGTCCGCGGCGAGGACGGACAGCGTGTTGTCGCCGGTACGGGTGAGCCGCACCCGAAGCCGTGTCGCCCCGGTCGCGTGCAGGGTCACGCCCCGCCACGCGAAGGGCAACAGCATGTCCCCTCGGTCGCCGTCGCTTTCGAAGTCCCCGAGGTCCGAGGCGTGGAGTGCGGCGTCGAGGAGGGCGGGGTGGATGGTGAAGGTGTGGGTGTGGGGGTGGGCTTCGGGTGGGAGGGTGATTTCGGCGTAGGTGT
>NZ_JBEOWM010000056.1:0-37366 GCF_040296045.1 Streptomyces sp. NPDC002490
AGGAACCTCATCACCAGACCATGACGGTCACAGTGACGGGGTATCAACATATCTGGCGTTGACTTTTGGCACGCTGTTGAGTTCTCAAGGAACGGCCGCTTCCTTCGTACTCACCCCCACCATTCGGTGCAGGCTTTCCTCCGGGCGCTTCCCTTCGGTGTTTCCGACTCTATCAGACCGTTTCCCCGCTTCTTGACCGTCATTTCGCAGGCATGCGAAATAAGGGCCTCTCAGCGAGAATCAAACCTCATAGGAGCTGCCCGACATTCGACGCTGTGCGCGTCACTCGCGGGCAGGTCTACGACTGTACAGGGGGCTTGACAGCAGGGGCAAATCGAGGGGGTGGGGCTCGACTCCACCGACCGGCTCCCTCGACTCAGAACTCGGACATTTCATGATCTACCCTGCTGAACAGTGCGTCGTCCCGGGACGAGCAGGGGCCGGCGCCATCGGAGTCCAGACCCCGGGAGGCTTGCCCATGACCAGCGTGACATCGCCCGTGGCCGGTCGTGCCATCGGATTGACCGCAGTGCCGGACCCCGTCTTCTCCGGTGCCATGGTCGGTCCGGGCACCGCAGTCGATCCGGAGCGGGGACCGGCCGAAGCGGTCTCCCCCGTGTCCGGAGTGATCGTCTCGCTCCATCCGCACGCCTTCGTCGTGGTCGACGACGAGGGGCACGGGGTGCTCACCCACCTGGGGATCGACACGGTGCAGCTCAACGGTCAGGGATTCGAGCTGCTGGTGCACAAGGGCGACACCGTTCAACGCGGACAGTCCGTCGTGCGGTGGAACCCGACCGAGGTGGAGGAGGCGGGCAAGTCCCCGATCTGTCCCGTGGTGGCCCTGGAGGCCACGGGGGACGCCTTGTCGTCCGTCGTCGAGAGTGGTGACGTGAAGGTCGGTGACACGCTCTTCGACTGGCGGTAGCACGGCCGGCCGGGGCGGGATCCGCGGTGGGACGACGGTCTGGGCAATTCCTGCGGCGCGGTTCGTCGCAGCTACTCGGAGACGGTGACATGGAGACAACGCTGCGAGGCGTCGGCGTGAGCCACGGAGTGGCGATCGGCGAAGTACGGCACATGGGCACGGCGGTGCTCGAACCACCCGCGAAGCAGATCCCGCCCCAGGACGCGGAGCGCGAGCAGGGACGGGCCCGGCAAGCGGTCGACGCGGTGGCCGCCGACCTCAACGCACGCGGCAACCTCGCGGGCGGCGAGGCCCAGGCGGTGCTCGAAGCGCAGGCCCTCATGGCCCAGGACCCCGAGCTGATCGTCGACGTCGAACGGCGGATCGCGGTGGGGAGCACCGCGGAACGCGCGGTGTACGACGCCTTCGCCTCCTACCGGGCGCTGCTGGCCGGGGCGGGCGAGTACCTCGCCGGCCGGGTCGCCGACCTCGACGACGTGCGCAACCGCATCGTCGCCCGGTTGTTGGGGGTCCCCATGCCGGGGGTGCCCGACAGCGACGAGCCCTATGTGCTGCTCGCACGGGACCTGGCTCCGGCCGACACCGCACTGCTCGACCCGGCGCTGGTGCTCGGCTTCGTCACCGAGGAGGGCGGACCGACGAGCCACAGCGCGATCCTGGCCCGGGCCCTGGGCGTGCCGGCGGTGGTCGCCCTGCCGGGCGCCACCGAGTTGGCCGAGGGCACGGTGGTGGCCGTGGACGGCAGCACCGGTGAGGTCTTCGTGGACCCGAGCGCGCAGAAGCGGGCCGCGCTGGCCGAGGCGGCGGAGGAGCGGAAGGCGGCCCTGGCCGCGTCGCGGGGGCCGGGTGCGACGTCCGACGGGCACAAGGTTCCGCTGTTGGCCAATGTGGGCGGGCCGGCGGACGTGGCGGCGGCGGTGGCGGCGGGCGCCGAGGGGGTGGGGCTGTTCCGGACGGAGTTCCTGTTCCTGGACGACAGCGCGACGGCTCCGTCCGAGGAGAAGCAGGTGGCGGCGTACCGACAGGTCCTGGAGGCGTTTCCGGAGGGGCGGGTGGTGGTGCGGGTGCTGGACGCCGGGGCGGACAAGCCGCTCGACTTCCTGACCCCCGCGGACGAGCCCAATCCGGCGCTCGGGGTCAGGGGGCTGCGGGCGCTGCTGGACCATCCCGAGGTGTTGCGCACCCAGCTGACGGCGTTGGCGAAGGCCGCCGAGGGGTTGCCGGTGTACCTGGAGGTGATGGCGCCGATGGTGGCCGACCGCGCGGACGCCGAGGCCTTCGCGAACGCCTGTCGTGCGGCGGGGCTGCGGGCGAAGTTCGGTGCCATGGTGGAGATCCCCTCGGCGGCGCTACGGGCACGCTCGATCCTCCAGGAGGTCGAGTTCCTGTCGTTGGGGACCAATGACCTGGCGCAGTACGCCTTCGCCGCCGATCGGCAGGTGGGCGCCGTCTCCCGGTTGCAGGACCCGTGGCAGCCGGCACTGCTCGACCTGGTCGCCCTGTCGGCGGAGGCGGCGAAGGCCGAGGGGAAGAGTTGCGGGGTGTGCGGGGAGGCGGCGGCCGATCCGCTGTTGGCGTGCGTGTTGGCGGGGCTGGGCGTCACCTCCCTGTCGATGGGGGCCGCGTCGATCGCGTACGTGCGGACGGCGTTGGCGAAGTACACCCTGGCCCAGTGCGAGCGGGCCGCCGCCGCCGCCCGGGCCGCGGACACGGCCCGGGACGCGCGGGCGGCGGCGCAGGCCGTCCTGTCCGGGGAGTAGCCGTGCCCGCGCCTCGGTGCCGGGGCGCCCCGGTCGGTGGTCAGTGGCGGTGGGGTCCTTCCGGCCGGGGGGCGATGCCCTCGACCCCCGGGGGTGCGCAGTAGTCGACGTCGGGTTCCGGGGCGATGAGGTCCCCGGAGAGCGCGTCGGTGCAGTAGGCGTCGAAGACCTCGGCGGCGGTCAGCGGGACCAGGCCGTCGCCGTGCAGGCGCCAGCCCCGGACGCGGTCGTGGCGGCCGGGGGCGGTGGTCCGCATGACGAGTCCGCCCGGGTCTCCGGTGGTGATGCCCGCGGCGAGGACGGTGGCGAGTTCCACGGCGGCGGAGTCGTCGACCTCGGTGATGCCGGTGGCGTCGCTGCGGGCGCGGAAGACGCCGAGCAGGGGTCCGTCGGGGGCGGTGACGCTGCCGACCAGGTGGTGGGCGCCGGGCGGGGCGGCGCGCAGGATGCGGCGCAGCAGGTCGAAGGCGCGGGCGAAGGCGGCCCGGCCGAGGTCCTCGCCGCAGGAGGCGCACTCCCCCGCCCGGTCGAGCAGTTGGGTGGCGTGCTCCCAGGTGGCGCGGCGGGCCGCTTGGTCGAGGAGGTCGGGGAGCAGTTCGGCGAGGGGGCGGCCGTCGTAGGGGACGGCGGGGCCGCTCGCGGCGAGTTCGGCGGTGAAGCGGGTGCGGGAGGCGCGGGTGTCGGGGTCGATGCCGGTGCGGGCGCAGTAGGCGGCGTACTGCTCGGGGTCGAAGAGGGCGAGGCTGGTGTGCCGGCCCTGGTCGTCGAGGTCGCGCAGGAGCGCCTCGGTGTGGCGGAGGTAGGCGGGGTGGTCGTCGAAGGCGAAGCTGCGGTAGCGCCGCATGGTCGCGAAGTCGGCTTCGTCGACCAGGAGGCCGATGGTGCCGGCGAACTCGCGGTGGAGTCGTTCGGTGAGGGTCGGGCGGACGGGTTCCATGGGTTCCCCCTGTTGCACGGTCGATCTATGCTCACTCACCGTAACCGGGGGCACTGACATCGGTGGTCGGGAGGGCGGTGCCGGCCGCCGGTGCGGGGGTGACGGCCGGCGTGCTGCGGGGCTCAGGCCCGTTGTCGGGCCAGGTCGACGTAGAAGTCGAGGAGGTCGGTCCGGTCGACGGAGCCGGGGTTGACGGCGCGGTCCAGGGGGGTGCCCTGGAGCAGTCGCTTGACGGGGACCTCCAGGCGCTTGCCGGTGAGGGTGTGGGGGACGGCCGGCACGTCGATGATCTCGTCGGGCACGTGGCGGGGTGAGAGGTGCTCCCGGAGGGCGCGTCGGATGCGGGTGCGCAGCGGTTCGTCGAGGGTGACACCGGGGGCGAGGTGGACGAAGAGCGGCATCCAGTAGTCGCCGTCCGGGCGTTCGACGCCGACGACGAGGGATTCCCGGATCTCGGGGAGCCGTTCGACGACCTCGTAGATGTCGGCGGAGCCCATGCGCACGCCCTGGCGGTTGAGGGTGGAGTCGGAACGACCGTGGATGACGACGGAGCCGCGGGAGGTGAGGGTGATCCAGTCGCCGTGTCGCCACACGCCGGGATAGGTGTCGAAGTAGCTGTCGTGGTAGCGGTGGCCGTCGGGGTCGTTCCAGAAGCGGACGGGCATGGAGGGCATGGGACGGGTGACGACGAGTTCGCCGACCTCGTCGATCAGGGGTCGGCCCCGGGGGTCCCACGCCTGGAGGTCGGTGCCGAGTCCGGGGGCCTGGAGTTCGCCGATGTGGACGGGGAGGGTGGGCACGGCGCCCGCGAAGCAGGAGCAGACGTCGGTGCCGCCGCTGACGGAGGCGATCCACAGGCCGCCCTCCCGGTCGGCGAACTCGTCGTGCAGCCAGCGGAAGCCGTCCGGGGGCAGGGGCGAGCCGGTGGTGGCGACGCAGCGGACGCGGCCGAGGTCGTGGTCGGCGGCGGGGTGGAGGCCGGCCTTGCGGCAGGCCATCACGTAGGCGGCGGAGGTGCCGAGGAAGGTGGCGCCGGTCCGGTCCGCGATCCGCCACTGGGCGCCGGTGTCGGGGTGGCCGGGGCTGCCGTCGTAGAGGACGACGGTGGTGCCGGTGAGCAGGCCGGAGACGAGGAAGTTCCACATCATCCAGCCGGTGGAGGTGTACCAGAAGAACCGGTCGTCGGGGCCGAGGTCGCAGTGCAGGCCGAGTTGTTTGAGGTGCTCCAGGAGGATGCCGCCCTGGGACTGGACGAGGGCCTTGGGCAGTCCGGTGGTGCCGGAGGAGTAGAGCACCCACAGGGGGTGGTCGAAGGGCACCGCGGTGTACTCGGGGGTGCGGTCCGCGGCGGTCAGCGTCGACCAGTCCAGGGTGCCCTCGGGGGCGGGGGTGTCGAGCAGCGGCACGTGGACGACGGCGCGCAGGGTGGGGAGGTGGGCGCGCAGTTCGGCGACGGTGTCGGTGCGGTCGTGTTCCTTGCCGCCGTACCGGTAGCCGTCGGCGGCGATGAGGACGACGGGTTCGACCTGTTGGAAGCGGTCGAGGACGCTGCGGGCTCCGAAGTCGGGGGCGCTGGCGGTCCAGACGGCGCCGACGGCGGCGGTGGCGAGGAGGGCCACCACGGCGTGCGGGACGTTGGGCAGGTAGCCGCTGACGCGGTCGCCCGGGCGGACGCCGAGGTCGCGCAGGGCGGTGGACAGGGCACCGACCTGACGGCGGAGTTCGCGCCAGGTGACGGGGACCGGGCCGTGGGTCTCGTCGGCGTGGAGGAGGGCGGGTTCGTCGGGCCGTTCATCGGCGGCCCGCAGGGCGTGTTCGGCATAGTTGAGGGTGGCGCCGGGGAACCATTGGGCGCCGGGCATGGCGCGGTCGCCGAGCACACGGGTGGCGGGCGTCGTGAAGCGGACGTCGAACCATTCGGCGATTGCCAGCCAAAAAGTGTCCAGTTCTTCGACGGACCAACGGTGCAGAGCGGGATATCCGCCGGCGGCGGGAGCGCCGTGGTGGGCCGCTGCCCACGCCTGGAAACGGGTGATCCGTGCACCGTCGACGGTCTGCCGGTCGGGCTGCCAGAGGGGCGGAGTGGGCGCTGGGCACATGGCGGGGGCTCCCCTGCTGTTGCTGGTCGTGGGGCGTCGGCGGACACGGGGTGGTGTGCCCGGGACGACTGCCTGGGACGATGCCACGGGTGGGCGCCGGGCACCAGGGAAGGGCGCGCCGGTGCGGGTTCGGAGCTCCGAGTGAACGATTGGTTGAACGCGGCACCGAGTGTGGGGAGGCGGTGGCAGGGTGATCGTCATGGATGGTCGCGGCCTGGGGCGTTCGGTGAGGGCGGTCGGTTCGATGACCCCGGTGTGGGGGATTCGTACCGTGTGCACGGCGGTGCGCAGACGGCGGGCGGATGCGGCCGGGCTGCCGCCGCGGGGTGCGGAGCGGGCCCGGGTGCCGGGTGTGGTGGCGGAGGTGGTCCCGGGGCCGGGCGGGGGCAGCATCCGGTTCGCCCGGTCGCGGTTGCGGGTTCTGGTGACGGTGACGGGGGCGGTGTTCTGGGGGTGGGACGGGGCCGGCCCCGAGCCGTCGTACGGCCTGGCGGGGGCGGTGCCGGAGCCGGATGCCCGGGCGGCCCTGGAGCCGGACATGGACGGCGGGTGGCGGGTGGTGTCGGAGCGGGTCACCCTCGTGGTGTCCCGGCTGGGGGGCGTGCGGGTGTGCACGCCGGGCGGGGTGGTGCTGCGGGAGGTGGCGCCGCCGCGCTGGTGGGAGCCGGTGGACGGGGGCGCGGCCCGGTGGATGGAGCGGGCGGAGGTGGCGGCGGACGCCCGGTTCTTCGGGTTGGGCGGGCGGTCGGCGGGGCCCCGGCTCCCGGACGGCACGTACCGGATGTGGAACACCGGGCCGCGGAAGGCGTTCGGGCCCGGCGACGATCCGCTCTCGCTCACGATGCCGGTGCAGTTGGTGGTCGCGGACGCGGGGACGCACCTCGTCTTCCACGACACGACGTGGGACGGCTCGGTGACGCTCCAGGAGGGCGAGGAGGGACTGGGGTCGGGGCACGACCGTCCGGGCACCGTGGAGTGGCGCTCGGACGGGGGGCCGCTGCGGTGCTGGGTGGTGGTGGGCTCGCCGGCGCGGGTGTTGCACACCTGGGTGTCGTTGACGGGCGCGCCGGTGGTGCCGCCGACGTGGGCGTTGGGGCACCACCACGCCCGGCAGGGGTTCGGGAGCGCCGCGGAGGTGCGGCGGGTGGTGGCCGGGTACCGGAAGCGGGGGGTGCCGCTGGACGCGGTGCACCTCGGCGCCGACCACCTGGACGGGCACCGGGTCTTCACCGCCGACCCGGGGCGCTACCCGGACCTGCCGGGGCTGGCCCGGGAGTTGGCGCGGGACGGGGTGCGGTTGGTGTCGGTGGTGGGTCCGGCAGTGAAGGCGGAGCGGGGGAACGCCGTGTTCGAGTCGGGGCGCGAGGCCCGGGCGTTCGTGCGGGAGGGGGGCGGGCGGAAGGCGGTGGGCACGTCGAAGGCGGGGGCGTCGGTGTACCCGGACTTCACCGATCCGGGGGCGCGTGCGTGGTGGGGCGGGTGGTACGGGGAGCGGTTGGCCCAGGGGTTCGCCGGGTTCTGGCACGACCTGGACGAGCCGGTGTCGTTCACCGCGTTCGGGGAGCGGACCCTGCCGCGGTCGGCGCGGCACTCCCTGGAGGGGCGGGGCGGTGACCACCGGGAGGCCCACAACGTGTACGCGCTGGGCATGGCGCGGGCGGGGTACGAGGGGGTGCGCCGGGCGCGGCCCGCGGAGCGGCCGTTCGTGTTCTCGCGGTCGGGCTGGGTGGGGCTCCAGCGGTACGGGGGCGCCTGGTCGGGCGGGGTGGTGACGGGGTGGCCGGGGTTGCGGGCCTCGTTGGCGTGGGTGTTGGGCCTCGGGTTGTGCGGGGTGCCGTACTCCGGGCCGGACGTGGGGGGCGGGACGGACGGTCCGTCGGCGGAGCTGTACGTGCGGTGGTTCCAGTTGGGCGCGTACCTGCCGCTGTTCCGCACGCACGCGGCGCTGCGGGCGGCGCGGCGGGAACCGTGGGCGTTCGGCGAGGAGGCGTTGGGGCACGCACGGGCCGCGGCCGTGGAGCGGCGGCGGCTGGTGCCGTACTTCGGGACCTTGGCGCGGGTGGCGGCGCGGACCGGGGCGCCGTACGTGCGCCCGTTGTGGTGGGGGGCTCCGGAGGACCGCAAGCTGCGGGACTGCGGGGACGCGTTCCTGTTGGGGGACGCGTTGTTGGTGGCACCGGTGTTGGACCCGGGGGTGGTGGAGCGGGAGGTGCAGTTGCCGGAGGGCACCTGGTACGACGTGGTGAGCGGGAAGAGGTTCACGGGGCCGGGGCGGGTGCGGGTGGCGGCGCCGCTGTCGCGGATTCCGGTGCTGGCCCGGGCCGGGGCGGTGGTGCCGGTGCGGGGCGAGGGGGACGAGCGGGAGTTGGAGGTGTGGCCTCCCGTGCCCGGGAGCGCGGGAGGCGGGCTCGTGGTGACGGACGCCGGTGACGGGTGGGAGTCGGACGTCGTGGAGCGGTTCACGACCCGTCTGCGGGGTGGCCGGGTGGTCGTGCGGCGTCACGGGGGCGGCCCGGTGGGGTATCCGGTGCGGGTGCGCGAGGTGGACCCCCCGCCCTCCCGTGGCGCGGTGGTGGGTCAGGCGTAGCGGCCCTCGAACCAGGCCCCGGCCGCGATGGTGTGCAGGGGGAAGGCGAGTTCGGTGGGACGGCGCAGGAGTTGCCAGCCCTCGGTCTCGTCGGTGGGTGTCGAGGCCGGGAGTTCGGCGGCGGGGCGTTCGGGCAGGACGCCGAAGAGGACCAGGTAGCCGTCGAGCGAGCTGAGGACGTCGGCGAGGCGGACGTCCCGGGCTGCGGCGTCGATCCCGGTCTCCTCCTTGAGCTCGCGCACCAGGGCGTGTCGCCAGTCCTCGTGGTGGTCGACGAACCCGCCGGGCAGGGCTATGCCGCCGCGTGCGGGCTCCACGGTGCGGGTGATGACGACCAGGGCGGTGCCCTGCTCGTCGTAGACGGGCTGGAGGGCCACCGCCACGGGCAGGGGGTTGCTGTAGGCCGTGGTGCCGCAGGCGAGGCACTTCCGGGGCCATTCGGACAGTTCGGCATGGGCGGCGCCGCAGCTCGAACAGTGGGAATCCCGTACGGGGTTGGCGGTGTGGGCTTGCGATTCGGACACCCGCGGACTGTATCGGATGTGCGGGTGTTCCGGCCCGGAGTCGACGTACCGCAGGGCCCGCCCTGCTCAGTGGCGGTGCTGCGGGTGGGGAAAGGGCGACGGGGTGGCCGGGACCACCCCCGTCGGTCCCGGCCACCCCGTCGATAGGTCTTGACGCAGCGGGCGCCCGCACGGTTCTCCGCGGCGGGTGACCTTTCGGCCGGTGGGGCCGGGCCGGGGTGGGGGTGCGGCGGCCCGTTCCGTCAGGTGGTGGCGGGCTGGCGGGCCATCTCGCCGACGGCCAGGGCGTGTTCGACGACCTCGATGAGCACTTCCTTGGCCGATCCCCGTTCCCGTGCGTCGCAGAGGACGACCGGGACCCCGGAATCCAGGTCCAGGGCCTGGCGTACCGTTTCGGCAGGGTAGCGGTCGGCGCCGTCGAAGCAGTTGACGCCCACCACGAAGGGGATGTTGCGGCGCTCGAAGTAGTCGACGGCGGCGAAGCAGTCCTCCAGCCGACGGGTGTCCGCGAGGACGACCGCGCCGAGCGAGCCGGTGGCCAACTCGTCCCACAGGAACCAGAACCGGTCCTGTCCCGGGGTGCCGAAGAGGTACAGCACCAGGTCCTCGCGCAGCGTGATGCGGCCGAAGTCCATCGCCACGGTGGTGGTGTTCTTGCCCTCGACGCCCTGGGTGTCGTCGACCGGGCGGCCCGCCTCGCTGAGGGTCTCCTCGGTGCGCAGCGGCTTGATCTCGCTCACCGCGCCGACCAGGGTCGTCTTGCCCACCCCGAAACCACCCGCCACCAGGATCTTCAGGGTGACGGGTTCTATGGGGGCCTTGCCGCGCTCAGTACGGCCCAGGATCATCGGTTCCTTCTCCTGCCTCGGTGGAATTGCGCATCGGTGGACCATATCCGCCGCCGCCCGGCGTCTCGACGACGAGGACGTCCCCGGGACGCACCCGGGTCGAGTCGCTGCCCTCCAGGTGCAGGACGGTACCGTCCCGACGCTCGATGCGGGCGGCCCCGAGGTCCCCCGGGGCGCCGCCGGCCAGGCCGTAGGGCGGGACCCTGCGGTGTCCGCAGAGGGTGGAGACGGTCATGGGCTCGCGGAAGAGGATGCGGCGCACGGCCCCGTCCCCGCCGTGCCACCGGCCGGTGCCGCCGCTGCCGGGGCGGATCGCGAACTCCTCCAGCAGGACGGGCAGTCGCCCTTCCAGGACCTCGGGGTCGGTGAGTCGCGAGTTGGTCATGTGGGTCTGCACCACGGACGCCCCGTGGAAGCCGTCGCCGGCGCCGGAACCGGAGGCGACCGTCTCGTAGTACTGGTGGCGCTCGTTGCCGAAGGTGATGTTGTTCATGGTGCCGGAGCCCTCGGCCTGGACCCGCAGCGCCGCGTACAGGGCGCCGACGAGGGCCTGCGAGGTCTCGACGTTGCCCGCGACGACGGCGGCCGGGGGCCGCGGGGCCAGCAGCGAACCGGGCGGGACGACCAGGTGGAGGGGGCGCAGACTGCCGTCGTTGAGGGGGATGTCGGCGGCGACCAGGGTGCGGAACACGTAGAGGACGGCGGCAACGACGACCGCGGAGGGGGCGTTGAAGTTGGTGGCCAGTTGGGGCGAGGAGCCGGTGAAGTCGATGGTCGCGGCGCGTCGTTCGCGGTCCACGGCGACGCGGACCCGGATCAGTGCGCCCGAGTCGGTCTCGTAGGCGTGGGTGCCGTCCCGCAGGGTGTCGACGACGCGCCGCACGGACTCCTCGGCGTTGTCCTGAACGTGTCGCATGTACGCCTGGACGACGTCGAGACCGAACTCGTCGATCATGCGGCGGACTTCGTCCACGCCCTTCTGGTTGGCGGCGATCTGGGCACGCAGGTCGGCGAGGTTGGTCTCGGGGGCGCGGGAGGGGTGGGGGGCGTCGGTGAGCAGCCGCCGGGTCGGTTCCTCGCGGAAGCGGCCGTCCTCGGTGAGCAGCCAGTTGTCGAAGAGGACGCCCTCCTCGTCGAGGGTGTGGCTGTCGGCGGGCATCGAGCCGGGGGCGGTGCCGCCGATCTCGGCGTGGTGGCCGCGTGAGGCGACGTGGAACAGCGGGGTGGTGCGGTCCGTCAGGTCGGTGGGGCGGGCGAAGACGGGGGTGATGACGGTGACGTCCGGGAGGTGGGTGCCGCCGTGGTAGGGGTCGTTGACGGCGTAGGTCTCGCCGGGGCGCATGGTGGCCCCGCGCCGGCGGATGACCTCCTTGACGCTGGTGCCCATGGAGCCCAGGTGGACCGGGATGTGGGGGGCGTTGGCGACGAGGTTGCCCTCGGGGTCGAAGAGGGCGCAGGAGAAGTCCAGGCGTTCCTTGATGTTGACGGACTGCGCGGTGGACTCCAGCCGGGCGCCCATCTGTTCGGCGACGGACATGAACAGGTTGTTGAAGACCTCCAGCAGCACCGGGTCGGCCTCGGTGCCGGTGCGGCTCCCCCGGGGCGGGGCGGTGCGTTCGAGGAGCAGGTGTCCCTCGGGGGCCGCGGTGGCCCGCCATCCCTCGTCGACGACGGTGGTCGCGCCGTCCTCGGTGATCAGGGCGG
The DNA here is from genome assembly GCF_040296045.1 of Streptomyces sp. NPDC002490. Lineage (NCBI taxonomy): Bacteria > Bacillati > Actinomycetota > Actinomycetes > Kitasatosporales > Streptomycetaceae > Streptomyces > Streptomyces sp. NPDC002490. The sequence continues at coordinate 11,388 of NZ_JBEOWM010000056.1, forward strand.
GCCCGGTGAGGGGCTGCTCCGGCGTCAGCCGGGCCCGGTCGTGCAGCGGCACCCGCTGCCAGGAGCCCCCGGTGTGCAGGGCCGCCGTGCCGGGGGGTTCGGCGGACGGGGGCGGCCCGCTCGGGGCGGCGGGCTCCGGGGGTGCGTCGGTGCGGCCGAGGGCCTCGACGGAGACGGATTCGACCACGATCGGCCGGTCGAGGGCGAAGGAGTACACGGCCCGGTGACGCTCGGCGAAGGCCCGGGCCATGGGCTCCGGGGCGCCGAGTTCGACGGTGAGGGTGGTGTCGGTGCCGTCGTAGCGCAGGTGGGCGCGGCGGGTGACGTCGATGCGGGCGTCGGGGACGCCCTGGGCGCGCAGTTCCTCGCGGGCGGTGGCTTCCAGCTCGTCGGCGGCGGCCAGCACCCGGGGCAGTGCGGCGGCTTCCAGCGGGGCCTCGACGGACCGTTCCCGTAGGGCGGCGAGGTCGGCGAGGCCGATGCCGAGCGCGGACAGGACGCCGGCCATCGGGGGGACCAGGACGGTGCGGATGCCGAGGGAGTCGGCGACCTGGCAGGCGTGCTGGCCGCCGGCGCCGCCGAAGGTGGTGAGGGCGTAGCGGGTGACGTCGTGGCCCTGTTGGACCGAGATCCGGGTGATGGCGTTGGCGATGTTGGCGACCGCGATCCGCAGGTACCCCTCGGCGACCCGCTCCGGGGTGCGCTCGTCGCCGGTGCGCCGGGTGATCTCGGCGGCAAGGGCGGCGAAGCGTTCCCGGACCCCGTCCTCGTCCGGGGGCTGGTCGTGGTCGGGGCCGAAGGTGCGGGGGAAGCGCGACGCCTGGATGCGGCCGAGCATCAGGTTGGCGTCGGTGACGGTGAGCGGTCCCCCGGCCCGGTAGCAGGCGGGGCCGGGATCGGCGCCGGCGGAGTCGGGGCCCACCCGGTAGCGGCTGCCGTCGAAGTGCAGGACGGACCCGCCGCCCGCGGCGACGGTGTGGATGGCGAGCATCGGTGCCCGCAGCCGGACCCCGGCGACGGTGTGGGTGAGGACGCGTTCGTAGGCGCCCGCGTAGTGCGAGACGTCGGTGGAGGTGCCGCCCATGTCGAAGCCGATCACGCGGTCGAAGCCGGCGCGCCGGGAGGTGTGGACCATGCCGACGATGCCGCCGGCCGGGCCGGACAGGACGGCGTCCTTGCCGCGGAACCGCCCGGCGTCGGTCAGACCGCCGTTGGACTGCATGAACTGCAGGCGGCCCGCGGGCACCTCCAGGGCGGCGTCGAGGTGGTGGACGTAGCGGTGCAGCACGGGCGAGAGGTAGGCGTCGGCGACGGTGGTGTCGCCCCGGGGGACGAGCTTCACCAACGGGCTGACCTCGCTGGACAGGGAGACCTGCCGGAAGCCCAGACGGGTGGCGAGTGCACCGACGCGCCGTTCGTGCTCCGGGTGCAGGTGGCTGTGGAGCAGGACGACGGCGACGGCCCGCAGGCCCTCGTCCAGGGCGGCCCGCAGCGGGCCTTCGAGGGCGTCCAGGTCGGGTTGGCGCAGCACCTCGCCCTGGGCGGTGACCCGCTCGTCGACCTCGACGACCCGGTCGTACAGCGGGGCCGGCAGCACGATCTCCCGGTCGAAGATCCGGGGCCGGTTCTGGTAGCCGATGCGCAGGGCGTCCCGGAAGCCCCGGGTGGTGACCAGGAGGGTGCCCTCGCCGGTGCGTTCCAGGAGGGCGTTGGTGGCGACGGTGGTGCCCATGCGGACGGCCGCGACCTCCGTCCCGTGGCCGGGGTGTTCGGCCAGCAGGAGCCGGATGCCCTCGACGGCTGCGTCGGGGGCGTCCGGCACGGGCTCGGCGCTCGGGGCCGCCCCCGGGTCGCGCGGGGGGCGCGTTGACAGCAGTTTGCGGGTGACCAGGCGCCCGTCGGGTCGCCGGGCGACGACGTCGGTGAAGGTGCCGCCGCGGTCGACCCAGAACTGCCAGCCCGTCACGTCGTCCTCCCGCTGCCGCGCTGTTCAGAGGGCCCGCAGGCCGTTGATCACGTCGCGCAGGATACTCGCGTCGGGGAGTTCGGCGGGCGGTACGGGGCGTGTCACGTGGACGAGTTCGTCGTCCACGAGGTCTCCGATCAGGACCCGCACCACGCCGATCGGCAGGTCCAGCTCGGCGGCGAGTTCGGCAACGGACTGGGGCGTGTCCCGGCACAGCTCGACGATGTCGACGTGCTCGGGGGAAAGGGTGTGATCGGCCTCCGGGTCGGCTACGTGCGGTTCGGTGACGACCACCGCGATCAGATCGAGGCGGTGCTGGGTGGCGCTGGTGGTACGGCCCCGGGTCATCGCGTACGGACGGACCACGGGGCCGGCATCGTCATCGAACCAGTGGGGGGGTCCCTGACTCTCTGCGCTCATGCAGTCCCACTACCCGCCCGCGGACAGATCGGTGCGCGGAGCGGACCCCAGATGCACGCCGACGCGCTTGACGAGCAGGGTCATCTCGTAGGCGACCTGCCCCACGTCGGAGTCCGCGTCGGACAGGACGGCCAGGCAGCTGCCGTCGCCGGCGGCGGTGACGAAGAGGAACGCCTCGTCGAGTTCCACGATGGTCTGCCGGACGCCGCCGGCGTCGAAGTGGCGTCCGACGCCCTTGGCCAGGCTGTGGAAGCCGGACGCGACGGCGGCGAGGTGTTCGCTGTCCTCCCGGGTGAGGCCCTGCGACACGCCGGTCGGCAGGCCGTCACTGGACAGGACGAGCGCCTTGCGGATGCTGGCGACGCGCTGGACCAGCTCGTCGAGCAGCCAGTTGAGATCGCTGTTCCCCCCGAACGCGGTGTGGCCGTTGGCGTGTGGTGCGGTCATCGACCGTCCCCTTCAGATGTCGTTCCGTGTGCTGTGCCGCCCCGGGCGGTGTCGCCCTCGGCGTTCTCCTCGCGACCGCGGGCCCACCCTCGTTGGAGCGAGGCCATGCGGCTACGTACTTGCTCGGCGTCCCGCTCCGTGAGCACCGGGCGGACGCGTTCGCTGCGTCGGTCCGGGCCGTCCTTGAGCTGCGGCGCGAGATGGGTCTGGCGGACCCGGCGCGGAAGGGCGCCGGTCGGGGGTGCCGCCGGGGTGGGTCCGTCCGGTGCCGGGCGACGGCGGTCCGAGCCGCTGCGGTCGCGCCGGGACGGGTCACCGGTGGGTTGGATGCTGCGGACGGCGTCGTCGGTGCCGGGGGCGGCCGTGGTGGCCTCCGGGAAGCGGCGACGGCGCGGGAGGTCCGGCGGGGCCGGTGCGGGCTCGGCCGGACGCGGGGTGCGGTCGCCGACCGGACGGCCGTGCGAGCTGACCAGCTTGGGGGCGCGCCGGCGGGGCAGGCCGGCCGGGCCGGTGGGGTGCTCGTCCGGTGCCCCCGCGCGGTCCGCGCCGGACGGGCTCGGGCCGGTGGGCTCGGGCTCGCGGGCGGGGCGCTGCTCCCTGGGCAGGGCGGTGACCGCGCGGCGCGGTCCGCCCAGCGGGGCGCGGTCACCGGTGTCGGGGGCGAGGCGCCCGGTGAAGACCTCGATGTCGTCGGCCGAGCCGACCGGGGCGGCGACCTCCGCGGGGCCTTCGAGGAGCGAGGCGGGCAGTCCGGGCAGGGTGCCGGAGCCCCGCGCAGGGGTGGTCGCCCGGATGCCCGGTCGGGCTTCGGCCAGGAGCCGGCCGGCCGGTACGCCGACCCCCTCGGTGTCGCCCTCCGGGCCGGCGTCGGTGAGGAGGTTCTCGGGGAGCAGGACGACGGCGGTGGTGCCGCCGTACGGCGACGCCTGGAGCGAGATGCGCACGCCCTGGCGCCGGGCGAGGCGGCTGACGACGAACAGACCGAGGCGGTCGGTGTCGGAGAGTTCGAACTCGGGGGTCTCGGCGAGCCTCAGGTTGGCGTCGACCAGTGCTTCGGGCGTCATGCCGAGGCCCCGGTCGTGGATCTCCAGGGCGAAGCCGTTGGCCACGTACTCGCCGTTCACCTGGACGGTGGTGTGCGGCGGGGAGTAGACGGTGGCGTTCTCCAGGAGTTCGGCGACGAGGTGGGTGACGTCGGCGACGGCCGGGCCGGTGACGGCGATCCGGGGCAGCCGACGGATCTCGATCCGCTCGTAGTCCTCGACCTCGCCGACGGACGCCCGGACCACGTCCATGAGTTGGACGGGCTTGCGCCACTGCCGGGAGGGCGCGGCGCCGGAGAGGATGACCAGGCCCTCCGCGTGACGACGCATCCGGGTGGTCAGGTGGTCGATGCGGAAGAGGTCGGCGAGTTCCTCGGTGTCCTCGGTGCGGCGTTCCATGGCGTCCAGCAGGGTCAGCTGCTTGTGCAGGAGGACCTGGCTGCGGCGGGCGAGGTTGACGAAGACCTCGGAGACCCCGTGGCGCAGTTCGGCCTGCTTGACCGCGGCCTCGACGGCGGCCCGGTGGAGGGTGTTCAGGGCGAGCCCGACCTGGCCGATCTCGTCCTTGCCGTGGTCGCGACGGGGCACTTCGGTGGTGACGTCGACCCGCTCCCCCGCGGCCAGTCGCCGCATGATGCTGGGCAGCCGCACCCCGGACGCCTCGTGGGCCTCCAGACGCAGCAGCCGCAGGTCGCGGATGAGGCTGCGGCCCACGCGCACCGAGAGGAACACCGAGAACAGCAGGGCGATCAGGCCGAGCACACCGGCGATGACGGCGCGGGAGATGACTCCCACGGCGATGGGGTGGACCCGGTCCTGGTAGCGGTCGTTGGCGGCGGCGTTGCGGTCGGCGAGTTCGTCGAGGACGAACTCGCTGGTCTCGTTCCACCCGGCGGCGGTGAGTGCGGCGGGCCGGCCGGGGCCGGCGGCGCCCACCGATTCCTCGGCGACCCGGAGGGCGTTGACGTCGGAACTGTTCCAGAAGCTCTGGTAGCGCTCGCGTTCGGACGCCGGGAGCAGCGTCAGGTTGACCTCGTACAGCAGTTGGCGCTGGGCGACCAGGTCGGAGATGTCGCGGATCTCGTGCCGGGTCAGGTTGCGGGTGACCAGGGCGGAGCCGAGGAGGGCGTCCTGGCGGGAGAGGAGTTCGCGGGCCCTGGCGATGCCGACGAGGGCGCGGCCCTGCTTGTCCATCTCGGGGTCGTCGAGGCCGTGGACGGTCATGACCAGCGCGTAGGCCGGATCGATCAGCCGGTTGAACAGGTCCAGGGCGGTGGTCCTGCTGATGGTGCCCTCGCGCACCGCGTGCCGCAGGGAGTCGACGCCGTCGAGGGCTTCGAGCAGGTGGGCGAGGCGACCGCGGGACTCCTCGTCGAGGTCGTCGGCGACCCCGGAACCGCGGGTGTTCTCGCGGACCTTCGCGACGAGCGCGTCGGTGCGCGCGGCGACCCGGTGCAGATCGGACAGGGCGGCGGTGGACCGGCGGTCGGCGAGGTAGACGAGGGACTGCCGGCGCTCCTCCTGGACCGCCTGGATCATGTCCTCGATCGGGTAGCCGATCTTGTCGACCACTTCGGCGACGGTCAGCAGACGGGCCGCCTCGCGGCTGGTGATGATGGTGGAGAAACCCCACAGCGCGGTCAACGAGACGAGCGGCACCAGCAGCAACGCCACGATCTTCCGGCGGATCGACTTCCCGCGAAAGCGCATGGCCTCCCCATACATCGAACCCCCGCCGAGGGGGTAAACAGGCGCGTCAATAAACGGCGTGAGCCTACTACTGACGTGGGAAGTTCTCGAAGACGTGTCCGGATGTCGCTGCACCCGGGACGGGTCGGGACATCAGCAGTTGTCCCTCTATGATGGGAGATCGTCTCCCCCGTCGTTCGACCCGGAAGTGGTCGCGAACCACTCGACCAGCACGATCAGTTGGCCGAAATCATATGGTTCATGGGAATCTTCCGGGGTGTTCGTTCGTCTTTCGTACGGCAGTTGAGTACGGGGGCGGACCTCGACGAGGGCAAGCGAGCACGGACGGGGACGGGCGGGGGCGCCGCCGGTCACCGTGGGATCACACATCGGCCTCATGCCGTCACCGGGCGGTATGAAGCGGAGCACGACGGGCACCACACGGGTGTCGATGACTACGGCACCCGCGGTTCGGCCCGTGGATGGTGGGGAGTGACGAGGTCATGAAGACGGCAGAGCGACGGACGGCGACCGGGCGGGGCGTCCCGGCGGGCCGTACGGCCGCGAGGGACACGGCCCGGGAGAAGACCGCCCCGGCAGGCGGTTCGGCCACCCGACCGGGTGGCCGGGAACCGCGGAAGGACGGAGGGGACGTCACGGAGCCGAGGGACGAGGGTGCGGCGTTCCGTCACAGGTCGCTGTGGGTGGAGGAACCCGCGTCCCGCTACCGCATGGCGGACCCGGTGCGGACGGCGGCGGTGCGCGCCGTGCTGATCGTGTCGGTCACCCTGATCCAGGCGATGGTCGCGTTCTTCTGCACGCTCGCCGAGTCCTGGCTCGCCTTCCCCATGGTGCTCAGCAGCGTGCTCAGCACGGTGGTCGCCACCTGGAGCGTGCTGGACGTCTGGGTCACCCGTCAGGTCTGGAAGCAGCGCCACGGGGTGGTGTCCACCCCCAGCAGCACCGCACGGGCCCTGCGCCGTGAACGCCGCCGGGCCCACCGCCAGCAAGGGCGCGCGGAGCGGGAGCGGGCCCGCCAGGAGCGCCGCGGTGCCCGGGAGGGCTTCTCCCGCTCCTGAGTCCGGGGCCGCCTGCCGGGGCGGGGCCGTGCCGTCGGCGCGGCCCCGCCCGGGCGGCTCAGGCGGTGGGCGCCGGTCGCTTGTACATCCGGGTGGCGGTGATCTCGCCGTGGACGCCCTCGTCGCTCGCGCTGGCCTGCGGCAGCCCGGGCCGCAAGTGCTCCTCCACACTGATGTACTTCAGCCCCGCCCGGAGGTCGGCGTCATTGCGCAGCCGGATGACGAGCGGGAACTCCGCGAGGGCCGTGGTGTCGAAGAGGCCCGTCGTGTAGAGCAGTTGGACCCCGAGCGCATCCGAGACGGCGCGCTGGAGCTCCAACAGGTACGTGGCGTTGGCCCGGCCGATGGGGTTGTCCAGGAAGAGGGTGCCCGCGTGCCGGTGCCGGGCGTGGCCCCGGTCGTTGGAGCGCAGGGCCGCCATGGTGCAGTACAGGGCGATCGCCGCGGTCAGCAACTGCCCCCCGGAGAAGACGTCGCCCATCTGCCCCACCGGTACCCGCTCGGCGCGGAGCACGGCGTCCGGTTTGAGGATCTCCACCGAGACGCCGCGCGGCTGGAGCGCCGCGTGCACCCCGCGCAGCAACAGGGACATGCCGTCCCGCCGCAGGTCGGAGTTCTTGCGGACGGCGGCCCGCGTCGCCTCGTCGATGACCTCGCCGAGCCGTTCCACCAGGGTGGCCTGGTCGGGCTCCTCGAAGCGGATGCGCAAGAACTCCTGCCCCGACCACTCGCCGAGCCCCTCGGGCAGTTGGGAGAGCCGCTGGGCCGACCGCAGGGTGGCCAGCGCCGACTCGACCAGCCCGCGCAGCCGGTCCACGATCGATTCCCGGTTGCGCTCCAGCTGGGCCAGTTCGTCGGTGAGCACCCGCAGTCGGGGGGCGAACGCCTCGGCCCACTTCCGGGCGTGCTCGGGGAGCGCCGACGCGGGCAGTTCGCGGATCTGCTGGCGCGCCGGGGTGCGGACCTGCTCGTAGCGGGTGGAGTTGGCGTGCCGCACCAGCACGTCGCTCGCCTCGCGGACCGCGGTGTCGGCGGCCCCGAGTTCGGCGGCGCACCCGCGCAGGGCGCGTCGGGTCTCGGTGGCGGCGGTACGGGCCTCGGCCAGGGTGCCGGGGTAGGGCTCGGGCTCCTCCTCCGGGGCTTCGGCGGACTCGACGGGGTGGTCGCGCAGTTGGTCGCGCAGCAGGGCCGCGGTCTCCTCGAAGCCCCCCGCCCCGTCCTCCGCCGCCCGGTGCGAACGGACCAGTTCGGCGTGTGCGTCGCGGGCCTGTCGCACCGCCTCGCCGCGGGCCGCCGACTCGGTGGTGGCGGCCCGCAGCAGGGACTGGGCGTGGTCGACGCCGGTGGGCACCTGGTCGTCGGGGAGTTCGGTGTGGGTCCCGCCGTCCTCGGGGGCGAGCCGCTCGGTGTCGCCCCGCAGCCGTCCGAGCTGCTCGCTGGCGACGGAGGCCCGGTTCTCCAGGAGGTGGACCTGTTCCTCGGCGCGGGCGGCGGCAGCCTGTCGGGAGGGGCCGTCGGCGCCCTCGGGGGACTCCAGGAGGTGTCCGGCACGGGTGCGGACCTTGTTGCTGAGCCGGTCGAGTTCGGTGCGGGCGGCGCTCTCGTCGCTCTCGGCCCGGGCCTGCTCGGCGCGCAGGTCGGCGCCGACCCCGACCTTCTCGTACACCTGGGAGGCGGCCCGGTACGCCTCCCGCAGCGCGGGCAGCGACACCGTGGGCGCCGCCGGGTCGAGGGGGTCGCCGGCCGGTGCCGCGAGGTCGTCGGGGGCTCCGGCGATGTCCGCGCGTTCGGCGCGCAGGGCTCGGGCGGTGCGGCGGGCGTCGTCGGCGGCGCGCTGGGCGGCGCGGCGGTCCTCGTCGGCGGCGCGGGCCCGGTCCAGGCAGTGCTGGGCGCGGGCCTCCGCCTCGACGGCCTCGTCGGCGAGTTCCCGCAAGCGGGCCTGCCAGCCCGCACGTTCCCGCAGGCGGAAGGCGAGGCCGGCGAGGGCGTCGGCGGCGCGGCGGGCGCGTTGGGCGACCTCCTGGCGTTCCTCGCGGACGCGGGTGGCCTCGGCGGCGGTCTCCTCCGTCTCGGCGCGGGCGACCCGGGCCTCGGCGAGTTCGGCTTCGGTCTCCTCCGCGAAGTCCCGGGCGGCGCGGGCGGCCGTCGCGAGTTCGGCGAGGCGGCCGGCGGGGCAGGCGGTGCGCCAGGAGGCGAGGCGGGAGGAGAGCTCCCGGTCCTTGCCGAGCCGGGCGGCGAGGCCGCGGATCTCCTCGTCGCGGGCGGTGGCCCGGGCCCGGAGGGCGTGCCGTTCCTCGTCGGCGGCGTGTTCGTCGTGCATGGCCGGGTTCGGTGGCACCAGGAACACGGCGGTGGCGTCGGCGGTGTCCCCGTCGCCGGTGGGCGGGGTGGGGGCGAGCAGGGCCGCGGCGGTGCCGACGGCGACCGTGGAACGCGGCAGCAGGGCGGCACCGGTCAGCGCCTGACGGGCCCGGGCGTGGGTGTCGGGGTCGGTGATGATGACGCCGTCGACGAGTTCGGGGCGGGCGGCGAGCACCCGGGCGTGGTCGGCGGGGTCGACGGCCTGGGCGAGGTAGCGCCAGCCGGGCAGGGCGGGGATGCCCTGTTCGCCGAGGAACTCGACGGTGGCGAGGACGTCCGGGCCGGGGGGCAGCAGTCCGCCGTCGCCGAGCGCTCCGAGGATGCGCGAGTCGTCGGCGGCTGCCGTGCGCAGGTCGAACAGGTGACGCTCGGCGGTGGCGACCCCGTCGTCCAGGAGGCGGCGCAGGTCGTCGGCGACGCGGTCGAGTTCCTCCGCGCCCCACGGGGCCGGCGCCGGGGCGACGGTGCCGCGGCGGGGTTGGGGCACCCCGTGGCCCTCGGCCGCGCGGGCGGGGGCGCCGGGCAGGCTGAGGAGTTCGGCGAGGCGTTCCTCGGCGGCCAGTGCCTCGGCGGCCAGCCGCTCGGCGTCGTGGGCGCGGTGGGCGGCCTGCGCGGCGTCGGCGGCGCGGGCCGCGGTGAGTTCGGCCCGGGACTCGGCGGCAGCGGCCTCCCGGGCCGCTTCGGTGGCCCGGGAGGCCGCCTCCCGGGCGGCGTCCCAGGCGGCGACCGCGGTCTGTTCGGCGTCGTTGGCGGCGAGTGCGGCCCTGGCCGGGTCGGCGTCGGGAGCGGTGTCGTCCAGCCAGCCGGCGCGCACCGCTTCGGCGGTCTCCTGTTCGACCTCGGCCAGCCGCTGACGCAGGTGGCCGCTCTCGCTGCGGGCGCGTTGGGCTTCGGTGGCGGCGACGGTGGCGTCCCGGTGGGCGGCCTCGCCGGCCTCCTGGAGCGCCGCGGAGCGCTCCTCCCCCTCGTTGGCGAGGCCCTCGGCGTCCCCGGCCGCGGTGTGCAGGGCGCGCACCAGGTCGGTGGCGGCCCTGGTACGGGCGGCGAGCGCGGGGGCGGCGTCGCGCTCGGCCTCCAGGATGGCGGCGGCGACCCGGGCGGCGCGGTCGGCGGCGGCGCGGTGCCGCAGCACGGCTTCGGCGGCCTGCCAGGCGGCGTGCAGGGTACGGGCGTCGACGAGTTCGCGCTTCTGCGCGGCGGCGGCCTTCTCCGCTCCGGCCAGGGCGAGGGAGGCGTGCCGGAAGGCGAGTTCGGCGGCGATCAGGTCGGTGCGCTCGCGGGCCCGTTCGGCCTCGGTGACGGCCTGCGCGGCGGCGGTCACCCGGCCGGCGAGGTCGGCGGCGCGGCGGTGTTCGGCGGCGCCGCGGGCACCGAGCCGGCGGGCCAGGGCCCGGGTGCGGCGTTCGGCGGCGGTGTGCACCTCGCGGGCGGCGCTGCGGGTCGCGGCCGCATCGACGATCTTGCCGAGCAGGTCGACGGAGCCGGCGGTGAAGTCGCGTTCGGCGATGAGTTCGGCGCGGCGGCCCAGCTTGTTGCCGAAGCCGCTGACGAGGTCGGCGAGCCCGTCGGTGTCGCGGGTGTCGGTGACGGCCCGCAGCAGCAGGTCGGTGAAGTCGGAGTCCTTCTTGACGGCGAAGAGACCGGCCGCCTCGCCCTCGTCGGCGTTCATCTCGCGTTGGTAGCGGAACAGTTCGGGGTCGAGGCCCAGTTCGCCGAGGTGGTCCGTCCAGCGTTCGTGGGTCTCCTCCCAGTGCACGTCGAGGTGCGGGTACGCCTTGCCGGCCTCGGTGAGCGCGTCCCGGAAGCCCTTCATGGTGCGGCGGCGGCCCCGGGCGCCGGAGGCGCCCTCGACGGGCGGGCGGACCGCGGTGGACTCGGCGACGGGCAGGTTGTCCAGGCTGAGCCCGGGGCCGGGGCGCAGCGAGTACCAGGCTTCGGCGAACTTGCGGGGGTCGTTGGAGACCTGACGTCCGCGCCATTCGCTGACCTTGCCGACGACCACGCACTCGCCGGTGAGGGTGTGCTGCCACTCCAGGGCCACGTGGCCGCAGTCGTCGGCGAGCAGGAACTTGCGCAGCACGCCGGAGCTGGCGCCGCCCAGGGTGTTGCGGTGGCCCGGCAGCATCACCGAGAAGATCAGTTTGAGCAGGACGGACTTGCCGCCGCCGTTCTCCAGGAACAGCACGCCCGCCGGAGCGGGGCGACGCGGCGGGCCGACCGGTTCCGCCTCGAAGAACTCCGCCTGGGCGGGGGCGGGGTCGGGCACGGGGGCGCCGACCCCGCGCAGGTCCAGCACGGTGTCGGCGTAGCGCGCACCGGCCGGCCCGATGGAGTAGAGGCGGACCCGGGACAGCTCGTACATGGCGGCGGACTCTCGTCGAGGACGTGGACGTGGGGGGCGGGGGCGGGGCCGGCCGGGCGGGAAGCGCGACCGGCCCGGGGTCAGGAGTGGAAGGGGAGCCCGGCGTCGGCGACGAGCTCCAGGTCGTCGACCTCGTCGGCGGGCAGCAGGGTGGCGGCGCCGTCGGTGACCGGGACCACCCCGAGGTCGAGCAGTTCGGCCATCGCGGCGCCGCCGGCCAGTTCCCGGACCTGGAGCTGGTAGCGGGCGGTGGTGCGGTAGGTGCCTCCGGCGTCGTCCCCGGTGCGCTGGAGGAAGCCGGAATCGGTGAGGAAGGCCACGGCCTTGGCGACGATGCCGGTGGTGGAGCCGGCGAGGCGGCGGGCGTCCTTGGTGGCGCCGGTGGAGCTGCGCCGGGCCCAGATCCGCCAGGCGGCCTCCAGGCCGGGTGCGTCGGTGGCGGGGTCGGTGTTCTCGCCCTGCCGGGCGGCGTTCTCCTCCAGCCGGCGGCACGCCTGACGGACGAAGGCGTCGACGCCGTTGACGGTGACGCGGCCGACGTAGCCGTCGTCGACGAGGTCCTCGGGTCGGGGGAAGGCGAGTGCGGCGACGGCGAGGTGGGCGAGGCCGTGCAGGAAGCGGTCGGTGGAGTCGGTGGCGGTGCGGCGGGCGTAGTCCCCCATGCGCACCGCGAAGACGGAGTCCTCGGCGGCGGTGACGGCCATGCCGGCACGGGGGGACACCTCCAGGACGACCAGGCCGAGGCCGGTGGCGACGGCGTCCGCGAGGCGGGCGAAGGCGGGGTCCTCGCGGTAGCGGCGCAGGAGCTCGGTGTACTCCTGGTCCCGGGCCGGCTGGAGCTTGGGCTGGAGTCCGAAGGCGACCAGTCGGGCGGCGTCGGCGGTGTCGGCGGGAGTGACGGCGGGGGGCGCCGCGGGCTGGTGCCGGTCCTCCGCGTCGCTCCACGCGGCGGTGTCTGCGTGGTGGTCGCTCACGGCTGGTTCTCCTCGATCGGGTGGTGCGCGGTGCGGATGGTGCGGATGGTGCTCGTCGCGGATGGCCGGGGGGTCACACCGCCTCCGTCCGGGCGGCGGCCATGCCGGCGGCGTCCAGCAGGGCGGTGCCCACGATGAGGTCGGCGCCGCCGAACCCCGGGTCGTCCAGGGGGGTGCCGTCGTCGACGGCGAACAGCAGCTTCTCCTCGCCCTGGCGGTAGGCGGTGCCCACCGCGGGGCTCGCCGCGTGGACGGCGAGCAGGGCCACCAGGTAGGGCAGTTCCTCGTCCCCGTCGGTGCGCCGGGCCTCGGCGAGCAGCCCGGACAGCCGCCGGGGCGCGTCGGGGGACAGGTCCAGCAGCCGCATCGCCCGGGCGAGCTGTTCGTCGCTGAAGCGGCTGTCGTCGGGGGTGGCGATCAGGTCGGGCTCGGGCATCTCCGCACCGAGGTGCTCGCGTTCCAGGGGCGGGGTGAGCAGGAGGTCCACGAGGTCGGCCAGTCGGACCGACACCGGGGTGCGCAGTCCGGTGCCGCGGGTGAAGTAGGCGTCGGTGACCCGCTTCGCCTGCTCGACGGGGAGCGGCAGCAGCGGCGCGACCAGGTGCCCGTACAGGTCCAGGCCGGCGCTGACGGCGGGGGTGGCGAACGCCTGCCGGTCCTGTTCGGCGCGGAACAGGGGGCCGGCTTCCAGCAACCGGGACTGGAGCTGGGTGTGCCGGCGGATGCAGTCCTTGACGATGTCGACGAGTTCGGCGGCGCGCCGTTTCTGCTCGGGGTCCTCGGACTCGTCGCGGGCCTTGCGGATGTTGGTGAGGATGGCGTTCTCGTGGCGGTAGCGGTCGGCCACGTGGTCGAGCGCCTCGTCGATCATGTCGGGGATGCCGTGCAGCCAGTCGACCGCGCGGACGTTGCGCCGGGTGGCGTCCAGGGCGCGGCGCAGGGTCTCGGAGTACTGCACGGTGCGGTAGCGGGCCTGTTCGGCGGCGAGTTGGGCGTCCGCGAGCCGGCCCCGGCTGATCAGGACCTCCAGCTTCACCTCGGCCGCGATCTGGGCACTGGTGACATCGGTGTCGAGCGCCCCGACCAGGACGTTGACCGCCTCGTCGGTGGTCCGCAGGTAGACCCCGCCGCCGTAGCCGGAGACCTCTTCGACGAGTTTGAAGTCGTAGTCGCGCCGGACGTAGGTGCCGTCGGTGGCGAAGGTGCCGTAGACGGCGCGGAAGCCGCGGTCGACGCTGCCGACGTTGATCAGGTTCTCCAGCACCCAGCGGGCGACCCGCTCGTGCTCCCGGGCGGGTCGCCCGGGGGCCTGGGCCGCGATGCGCGGGACCAGCCGGGCCACGATCTGCTCGTGGTCGGCGCCGGTGTCGAAGTCCATGTTGAGGGTGATCAGGTCGATGGCGGAGAGCGCCACCTCGGCCATGCCGTAGACGGAGTACTCGCCCGCGAGGTTCGCCTTGCGGGCGTCGAGGTCGTGCAGCGGGGCGGTGCAGGCCAGCGCGCGCAGCCGCCGTGCCAGGCCCTCGTCGGCGGCCGGGCCGGGGGCCGGCCGCGGCCCCGCGCTGAGCTGGGGCGGAGCGGGTTCCGTCGAGGCAGGCGAAGTCACGGGGCACAGCCTAGGTCCTCGCTCCGACATCGACCGAAACGGCGCAGATGCACAGCCCGCCGGCAGGCCCGGACCGTGGCGGGGCGCGCCGGCGGGGCGCCCGGGCGGCGCCGGCGCGGGCCCGGGGGCACGGCGGCTCCCCGCCGGCGTTGAGCGGGTCTTCGGGGATCCTCTACCGTTCCGGGGAACGGCCGTGCCGAACGAGGGGGGCACCACGATGCACACGGACGGCGGCACCGTCACCGTCGACCTCAACGCCGACCTGGGCGAGGGCTTCGGCCGCTGGGAGCTCACCGACGACGAGGCCTTGCTGTCGGTGGTCACCAGCGCCAACGTGGCCTGCGGGTTCCACGCGGGCGACGCACGGACCATGCGGCGGGTGTGCGCCTCGGCGGCCGAACGGGGGGTGCGGATCGGGGCCCAGGTGTCCTACCGGGACCTGGCGGGGTTCGGGCGCCGGGCGATGGACGTCCCGGCGGCCGAACTGGCCGCCGAAGTGGCGTACCAGATAGGGGCGCTGGAGGTGTTCGCACGGGCGGCGGGCTCCCGGGTCGCCTATGTGAAGCCGCACGGCGCGCTCTACAACCGGGTCGTCCACGACGAGGCACAGGCCGCCGCGGTGGTCGAGGGGGTGCTGCTCGCCGGGAACGCGCTGCCCGTGCTGGGGCTGCCCGGCTCGCACCTGCTCCGGGTCGCGGGGGCAGCCGGGTTGCCGGTGGTCGGCGAGGCATTCGGGGACCGGGCCTACACCGAGGGGGGCACCCTGGTGCCCCGCGGCACATCCGGGGCGGTGGTCACCGACCCGGACGCGGTGGTGGCCCGGTCGGTGGACCTGGTGCGCACCGGCTCCGTCACCAGCCGCGGGGGCGTGCGGATCGCCGTGCCGGCGCGGTCGCTGTGCCTGCACGGGGACACGCCCGGCGCGGTGGAGCTGGCCCGGCGGGTGCGGGCCGAGCTGGAACGGGCGGGGGTGCGGGTGGAGGCGTTCGCATGAGGCCGCTGGAGGTCGGGGAGCACGCCCTGTTGGTCGAGGTGGACAGCGCCCGGGCGGCCCGGGCGCTCCACGCCGAGCTGGTGCGCCGTCGTGACGCCGGCGTGCTGCGCGCCGTGGAGATCGTGCCGGCGGCCCGCACGGTGCTCCTCGACGGGGTGGACGACCCCGGCGCGCTCGCCGCTCGGATGGCCTCCTGGACGGTGCCGGACGCCGGGGCGGCCTCGGGGGGCGTGGTCGAGATACCGGTGCGCTACGACGGCCCCGACCTGGCGGAGGTCGCCGCCCGCTGGGGGGTGAGCGCCGGGGAGGTCGCGTCGATCCACTCCGGCACCTCGTTCCGGGTCGCCTTCTGCGGCTTCGCCCCCGGCTTCGGGTACCTAACGGGGCTGCCGGACCGTTACGCCGTGCCGCGCCGGGCCACCCCGCGCACCTCGGTGCCCAGTGGTTCGGTGGGGCTCGCCGGGCCGTACACCGGGGTGTATCCCCGGGCCTCCCCCGGCGGCTGGCAGCTCATCGGGACCACCGACGCGGCGCTGTGGGACCCGGCGCGGGTGCCGGCGGCGCTGCTCGTGCCGGGGTCCGCGGTGCGCTTCGTCGCCCGGGACGGGGACGCCGGTGGGTGAGCGGACGGTGGAGGTGGTGCGCGCCGGCGCGTTGACGACGGTGCAGGACCGGGGACGACCGGGACACGCGCACCTGGGGGTGCCGCGGTCCGGGGCCCTGGACGCGCCGGCCGCCGCGCTCGCCAACCGGCTGGTCGGCAATCCGGTCGGGGCCGCGGTGTTGGAGACCACGCTGAGCGGCTGCGCGGTGCGGCCCCGGTGCGCGGTGTGGGCGGCGGTGACCGGGGCGCCGTGCCGGGTCACGGTGGACGGCCGCCCGGTCGGCCCGGGCACGGCGGTGCGGGTGCCCGCCGGGGCGGTGCTGGACCTGGGCCGGGCGGTGCCGGGGGTCCGCAGCTATCTGGCGCTGTCGGGGGGCGTGGCCGTGGAGCCGGTCCTGGGCAGCAGGTCCACGGACCTGTTGTCGGGGCTGGGTCCCGCCCCGCTGGTCGACGGCGCGGTGTTCCCCCTGGGGGCGCCGGGCCCGCCCCGCGGGTGGGTGGACGTGGCTCCGCAGCCGGGCCCGCCCGGGGTCCTGGTGCTCGGGGTGCGGTTCGGGCCCCGAGCCGACTGGTTCACCTCGGGCGCGCTGCGCACCCTCACCACCGGCGCCTACCGGGTGTCCGCGGCGAGCAACCGGGTCGGACTGCGCACCGAGGGGCCGGCCCTGGACCGGGCGGTCTGCGCGGAACTCCCCAGTGAGGGCGTGGTGCTGGGGGCGGTGCAGGTGCCCGCGGACGGGCGTCCCGTGGTGTTCCTCGCGGACCATCCGACGACCGGCGGGTATCCGGTGGTGGCGGTGGTCCGGGCGGCGGACCTGGCGGCCGCGGCGCAGGCCGCGCCCGGGACCCCGGTGCGGTTCGTGGTGGCCTCGGCCCGGGGCGGGCGCCCGGGGCGTCGGTGAGTCCGGCCCGGTCGACGTCGGGAACGCCGACCGGGCCCGGCCCCACGGGACGCTCGGAGTCAGACGGCCTAGGCGTCCGGGCCGATGCGGCTGCGGACGGCCGTCTGGACCTCGTCCTCCTCCGCGGGGTCGGCGGCGAGCCTGCGCAGCCGCTCCACCACCCGGGCGTCACCGGTCTCGGCGTGCCGTGCGGCGATCTCGCGGGTGGTCTCCTCGCAGTCCCACAGGCATTCGACGGCGAATCCGGCGGGGAACGACCCGTCGGTCGCGGCGAGGGCCCGGGCGGCACGCCCCCGCAGGTGGGAGGAGGCAGTCTCGCGGTAGACGTGGCGCAGCACGGGGGCCGCGCACCCGATGCCGAGGCGGCCGGCTCCGTCGACCAGGGTCCACAGCGTGGCCGCGTCGGGCCCTTCGGAGCGGACGGCCTCGCGGAGCGCGCCGAGGACCAGGGCGGCGTCGTGGGCACCGCCCCGGCAGGCCAGGACCCGGCCGGCGGCGGCGCCGAGGGCGTCGGGGCGCTGGACCCAGGCCCGTGCCCGGTCGACGGCGGCCACGCTGCGCATGCGTTCGAAGGATTCGACGGCGGCTTCCACGACGGTCGCCGAGGGGGAGGCGACGGCCGCTTCGACCAGGTCGAGGGCGAGGGGGTCATGGGTGTCGGCGAGGTAGCGCAGGGCGGCGGAGCGAGCGCCGTCCGAGCCGTCGAGGGCGGCTTCCACGATGTCGGGGCGGTCCTCGGGGCCGGCCACCGCGGTGAGGCAGCGGGCGGCCGGCGCGTGCAGCGGAGTGCCGCGTTCGGCGCCCCGGTCGGCCCAGGCCAGGACGGCGCGCACGCTCCAGTCGGGGCGCGGCCCGGTGGAATCGAGTTGGCGCTGCCAGCGGTCGAAGGAGCCCTGTTCCCGGGCGGCCCGCACCCGTGTCGCCACGGCTTCGCGGGGGTCGTCGGCCCACAGGCGCCAGGGTCGTGGTTCGTAGGCGTCGCGGACCGCGGCGGCGAGGGCGGCATCGCCCTCGGCGTCCCGGGCGAAGCGGGCGAGGACGGGGACGGCGAGGGCGCGCAGCCCGGCGTCGTCGTCGCGCAGCGCGAGTTCGTCGAGGGCCCAGGCCCAGTTGGCGCCGTGCACGACGTACCGGCGCAGCAGTTCCAGGGCGTCGCGGCGGCCGTAGGCGGCGAGGTGTCCCAGCACGGCGAGGGCGAGCCCGGTGCGGTTCTCTTCCGGGTCGAGGACGTCCTCGGGGTGGAAGAGGTGCGCTTCGACGGCCGTCAGCTCGCCGTCCAGGTCGAGGTAGAGCCGGGCGTAGTAAAGGGAGCGGTTCTCGACCTGCCAGTCGTGGCGGGGGTCTCGGAGAACGCACTGGTTCAGGGCGGCGAGCGCATCCGCCCGCGGAGCGGTGAGCGCGTGCAGCGTGCCGTCGCCGCGGCCTCTCTGGAGGAGACCTAGCAGCGTGCCGCTGGGCGCTATGCCCGAATCGAACATGGGAAACAGCCTCACATCAAGCGTCGACGCGACCGGGAACTCGCACTACCAGCAGGTCACGCGACAACACGTCGGGGCGCCCGTCGTCTCTTGCTTGCTGTAGACCATCTTCCTCTGCCTCTCGTCGGTGGCCCGGGCCGGGCCGTTCACGGCCCGCGCGGTGCGGCAACACCTGCCCATCCGTCGCGTCCGTGAATCACGTGGTCATGATGACCCAGGCGTTCACCATGCCGCGACCGATTTCCCGGACCGGCGTTCCGCCTGGTCAGGGGCGGTTGCTCTAGCCGGCGCCGAAGAGGTCCAGCAGGTGGGCCTTGCCGAACAGCCGGGCCGTGTCCACGGCGGACGGGGTTCCGGCGGTGGGGTCGGCGCCGCCCTCCAGCAGCACCCGGACCACCTCGTCCTCCCCCTTGAAGACCGCCCCGGCGATCGGGGTCTGGCCCCGGTCGTTCACCCGGTTCGGGTCGGCGCCGCGCGCCAGCAGCGTCCGCACCGCACCGGCGTGGCCGTGGTAGGCGGCCAGCATCACGAGGGTGTGGCCCTGTTCGTTGGTGAGGTTCACCGGAACGCCGGCGTCCACGTAGGCGGCGAGGCCGTCGGCGTCGCCGGCACGGGCCAGTCCGTAGAGCTTGGTCGCCAGTTCCACGACATCGGCGTCGGGGGCGCTGCCGGGGTCGGGCGCTTCACTCATCGAACGGTGCCTTCCTCTGGTTCTTTGCGGTCTCCCCGTGCCGGCGACGACGGGGGCGCGACCGCCGTACGGGTGAACGGACAGGGTACTTGCCCGGGGGGCTGCGGGCCGGGCGGCGCCGGGCGCGGCGGGTTCGGCGCCACCGCACCGGGCGCGCCCCCTCGGCCGGCCGGGTGAACACCCCTGACCCACCCGAGGGAAACGGCGACCTTTTCACCCTTATGCACCTTTTATCGTACGGATACCGGCTGTGAGCCTGGAACAGCTCATGGTGACTGTCCCCACCGACCAGGAGAACCCCATGATCCTCTCCATCTCAGGTGTCGTACTGCTCGGCATCATCGTGTTCCTGTTCTTCCGCAAGGACGGCCTCAAGGGCTCGCACGCCCTGGTCTGCTCGCTCTTCGGCTTCTACCTGGCGAGCACCGCGATCGCCCCCAGCATCAAGGCCGGCGGGGCGAGCCTCGCCAGCCTGCTGGGCGGCATCAAGTTCTGACCGTCCGCCCCGCCCCCCACCGCCCGCACCTCCAGGAGTTCGACGTGGCCCGCCCCCTCCCCCGCTTCCTGCGCACCGGCAGCGCACCGATCGCCCGGAGCCGGGAGGCGGCCCGATCGGCGGCCGACAGCGCCGCCGACGTCCTCCATCCGTTGATCACCGTCGCCCGCGGGCTGCGCCGCCTCGCCGGGGCGGGGCGGCGCCGATGGGCGGACACCCCCCGGGACGGGCGCGGGGGGCTGCTCTT
The DNA here is from genome assembly GCF_040296045.1 of Streptomyces sp. NPDC002490. Classification (NCBI taxonomy): domain Bacteria; kingdom Bacillati; phylum Actinomycetota; class Actinomycetes; order Kitasatosporales; family Streptomycetaceae; genus Streptomyces; species Streptomyces sp. NPDC002490. The sequence goes on from NZ_JBEOWM010000056.1 coordinate 30,747, forward strand.
CCTGGCCGCCTCCGTGGTCCTGGTGGTGGCACTGGTGCCGTACGGACCGCCGCTCGCCGTGGTCGTCCTGATGGCCGCCGCGGCCTGGCACGGCCGGGACCGCGCTTCCGCGGCCCCCGCCGGGCCCGACCCGGCCCGGGCCCGGCGGCTGGCCTCGCTGTACGAGGCGCTGGTCCCCTACTTCGCCGTTCCCGGGGAGCCCGGGGAGGGCGCGGCGGAACCCCGGTACGCCCACGGCGGCTGCTGGGAGCGGGCGTTCGGCGCGTTCGCCTTCGACGACGACGGCCGGCTCACCCGCCTGCTGGTGCGCTACCCGGCGTCCTTCACCGACGGGGAAGCCGCCTCCCGCGCCCGGGTGGAACACGTGTTGCGCACCAAGTCCGGGCGCGGTCGCGAATACCGCTTCGACTGGGACGAGGAGGGCAACGAGCTCACGGTGACCGCCCTGGACCCGCTGGCCACCGACATCACGGCGCAGCGGTTCGTCACGGCGCCGGGCGAGCTGGTGCTCGGGTTCACCGATCCGGGCGCGGTGCCCCGCACCGTCCCGGTCCGCACCGAAGGGGGCGTGCGGGACGAACCTCCGGTGGTGTGGCGCACCGGTCCCCGGTCCACCGCGCCGCACCTGCTCGCGGTGGGCGGACCGGGCAGCGGGACGACCGGCCTGCTGCGCTCCCTGGCGCTCCAGGCGCTCCGGGACGGGGACGTGCTGCTGGTGGAGGGCACCGGCTCGGGCGAGTTCGCCGCCCTGGCCGGGCGGCCCGGCGTGCTCGACGTGGAGTACGGGCTCGGCGGGGCGCTCGCCGGGCTGGAGCGGGCCGCCCGGGAGACGGAGCGCCGACTGATCGCCGCCCAGGAGGCCCGACGGGCCGGCGTCCCCCTGCCGAAGGACGTCCGGCGCCCGCTGTACGTGTTCGTGGACCGCCCCTCCGTCCTCGCCCACCTCGCGGAACGGGAGGGGTCGACCGACCCCCGGAGCCTGCTCCAGGTGCCGTTGCGGCACGGCCGGGCGGCGGGCGTCACGGTCGTCGTCGCCGAGCAGGACGATGCGCTCGACGCCCTGCCCGACGTGCTCCTCCAGTACGCCCGTGCCCGCGTGACCCTGGGCCCGGTGGGCGAGGACACCGTCCGGGTCCTCGGCGCGGCACCGCGCACCACCCCCGTCACGGCGGTGCCCCCCGGCCGCGGGTACGCCCGGCTGGGCGACGGGCCGGTCCTGCGGCTCCAGGTCCCGGCGACGCCCGACCCCTACGACGACACGGCGCCCGAGGAGGGGCGGGCGGCGGTGCTGGCCCTGTTGGCGGACCGGGAGGCCGACCGGGCCGCCGCCCTGGGCACGGAGTCGGGTCCGGACACCGAGTCCCTGGCGGTGCGGCAGGTGCGGGACGCCTCGTCCGCCCTGCCCGGGACGTTGGCCGTGGAGGGCTGACCGCTCCGTTCAGGCGACGAAGGTGCGGGTGGGTTCGGCGCCGTTCGCCCCGCCCGCTCCGCCCCGGACCAGTCGGGCCGCCGCGGCGAGCCGCGCCGCCGCCTCGTCCGCGACCGCCCCGCCGACCGTGAACGGCAGCCGGACGTACCCCTCGAAGGCCCCGTCCACCCCGAACCGGGGTCCGGACGGCACCCGGATGCCCACCCGCTCCCCCACCTCGGCGAGCCGGGAACCGGACAGGCCACCGGTGCGCACCCACAGGGTGAGTCCGCCGCCGGGCACCCCGAACTCCCAGTCGGGCAGTTCCCGCCGCACCGCGGCGACCAGGGCGTCCCGGTTCTCGCGGGCCTGGGTCCGGCGCAGCGCCACGGCCTGCCCCCAGCCCTCGCCGCGCAGCAACCAGTTGACCGCCAGTTGCTCCAGCACCGGGGTGCCGAGGTCGGCGAAGGCACGGGCGGCGACCAGGCTGCGGATCACGTCGGGGGCCGCCCGCACCCAGCCGATGCGCATGCCCGCCCAGAACGCCTTGCTCGCCGAGCCCACGGTGATCACCGTGGATCCGGCCGGATCGAATCCGCAGACCGGGCGGGGCATGGTCAGGTCCGGTTCCAGGTGCACCTCGCTCATCGTCTCGTCGACGATGAGCACCGTGCCGGCGGCGCGGGCGGCCTCCACCAGGGCACGTCGCTGGTCCTCCGGGACGAGGGCACCGGTCGGATTGTGGAAGTCCGCGACGACGTAGGCGAGCCGGGGGGCCGCGTCCCGCAGCACCTGGCGCCATCGGTCGAGGTCCCAGCCGCCGAGCCCTTCGGCCATGGCCACCGGGACCAGTCGGGCGCCCGCCTCCCGCATCAACTGGAGGATGTTGGCGTAACTGGGGGACTCGACGGCGATGCGCTCGCCCCGGCCGGCGAAGAGGTGGCAGATCGCGTCCGTGGCGCCCATCGCCCCGGTGGTGACCATGATCTGTTCGGGCATGGTGGGGATGCCGCGCTCGGTGTAGCGGGCGGCGATCCGCTCGCGCAGCGCCGGCAGCCCGGCCGGGTAGTCGCCGTGGGTGTGGGCGTAGGGGGGCAGTTCCTCCAGTGCGCCGTGCACCGCGCGGGTGAGCCAGGGCTCGGGGGCGGGCAGGGCCGCGCAACCGAGGTCGATCATCGACCCCAAGGACTCCGGGGGCAGGGGTTCGAGGCCGCGCGCGGGGAAGGGGTTGCCGGCCGGCACCGCGGTCCAGCTTCCGGCGCCCCGGCGGGACTCCAGGAACCCTTCGGTGCGCAGCTCCTCGTAGGCGGCGGCCACCGTGGTGCGGCTCACCGACAGGGCGAGGGCGAGTTCGCGTTCGGCCGGCAGCCGGGCGCCCACCGGCACCCGCCCCTCCAGCACCAGCAGTCGCACCCCGTCCGCGAGGGCCCGGTACGCCGGCGGTCTGCGGCTGCCGGGACCGGCCGGACGGTCCTGCTGGGAGCCGAGGAGACGGGCGAGCTGCGCCGAGCCCACGGTGGAGGTCCACTGAGCCATGCTCTTCAGTCCACCTTCCTTGAATTGGCCATGGAACCGCTGGTTCCCCACGCCACAGAGTGGCACGCGCCAGGCCACTATGACCACCGAGGGGCGCACCGTGCCAACTCCCACCCCACCGCACCGACCATCCGCACCGACCGGACCGCCCGCCCGGCTCCCCCGGCGGCTGCTCCAGCTGTACGGCGGACTCGCGCTCTACGGAGTGAGCTGCGCCCTCCTCGTCGTGGCGGGACTCGGCCTCGAACCCTGGGGGGTCCTGCACCAGGGACTGGCGGACCTGACGGGGCTGCCCATCGGAGCGGTCACCATCGCAGTCGGCGCGCTGGTGCTGCTGCTGTGGGTCCCGCTGCGCCAACGGCCGGGGCTCGGCACCGTCTCCAACGTCGTCGTCATCGGCCTCGCCATGGACGCGACCCTGTTCCTGCTCCCGGACGTCGGGGCGCTCGGTGCGCGGATACCGCTGCTGGTGGTGGCGGTCGGGCTGAACGGCGTCGCCACCGGGCTCTACCTGGCCGCGCGTTTCGGCCCGGGCCCGCGGGACGGCCTGATGACGGGACTGCACCGGCACACCGGGCGGTCGATCCGGCTGGTGCGCACCGCACTGGAGGTCACCGTGGTGGCGGGCGGCTTCCTCCTCGGCGGCACGGTCGGGGCGGGCACGGTGCTGTACGCCCTGACCATCGGCCCGCTCGCCCAGTTCTTCCTGCGGGTGTTCGCGGTGGACTCCCCACCTCCGCCCCGAGCACCCGTGCACGACGGGGCGGACGGGCGCGCCATACTGCCACGGTGACACCGCCGCCCCGCCACCCCTACCTGGACCACCCCGCACCGATCGCGTTCGCCCACCGCGGGGGCGACGCCGCCGGTCTGGAGAACACGACGGCCGCCTTCCGACGGGCCGTGGAGGCGGGGTACCGGTACCTGGAGACCGACGTCCACACCACCGCGGACGGCCGTCTGGTCGCCTTCCACGACCCCACCCTCGACCGGGTCACCGACGGGGCCGGGCGCATCGCCGAACTGCCCTGGTCGACGGTGCGCCGGGCCCGGGTCGGCGGCACCGAGCCGGTACCGCTGCTGGAGGAGTTGCTGGAGGAGTTCCCCGGCGCCCGCTGGAACGTGGACGCCAAGACGGACACCGCCCTCGGACCGCTGCTGGACCTGGTCCGACGCGCCGGGGCCTGGGACCGGGTCTGCGTGGGCTCCTTCTCCGAACCCCGGGTGGCCCGGGCCCAGCGGCTCGGCGGCCCCCGACTCGCCACCTCCCTGGGCATGCGGGGCGTCCTCGGGCTGCGCCTCGGCTCCTACGGGCTGCCGGCCGCCGTGCGCCGCTCGGCCGTGTGCGTCCAGGTCCCCCAGCACCACTTCGGAGTGCCCGTGGTGGACCGGCGCTTCCTGCGGGCGGCCCGCTCCCGGGGGCTTGCCGTACACGTGTGGACGGTCAACGATGCGGAACGGATGCACGCACTGCTGGACCTCGGCGTGGATGGCATCATGACCGATCACGTCGACGCGCTGCGCTCGGTCATGGTCGAGCGGGGCGCATGGGCGTGAGCGCACCCCGGGGGGACCTTCCGCACCGGGGAACGACGGGCTGACGAGGGGGGCCGGTGGGGGCCGAGGCCGTACGGACGGAGACCGACGACGACGCCGGGCGACGACGCGAACGACGCGGGTGGTACTTCTACGACTGGGCCTGTTCGGTCTACTCGACGACGGTCCTCACCGTCTTCCTGGGGCCCTACCTCACGGACGTGGCCGAGACCGCCGCGGACGCGCAGGGCTATGTGCACCCGCTGGGCATCCCGGTGCGCGCGGGGTCCTACTTCGCCTACTCCGTCTCCCTGTCCGTGATCGTCGCGATCCTGTTCATGCCGTTGGCCGCCGCCACCGCCGACCGCACCGGCCGCCGCAAGCCGCTGCTCGCCCTGGCCGCCTACCTCGGGGCGGCGGCCACGACCGGGATGTTCTTCCTGTCGGGCGACCGCTACCTGCTCGGCGGCCTCCTCCTGATCGTCGCCAACGCATCGCTCGCGGTGTCGACGGTGCTGTACAACGCGTTCCTGCCGTCGATCGCCCGGCCCGAGGAACGGGACGCGATCTCCTCGCGCGGTTGGGCCTTCGGCTACACCTCGGGCGCGCTGGTGCTGCTGGCCAACCTGGCGCTGTACCTGCGCCACGAGGACCTGGGCGTGTCGGAGGGCACCGCGGTCCGGATCTGCCTTGCCTCGGCGGGCCTGTGGTGGGGGGCGTTCACGGTGATCCCACTGCGCCGCCTGCGTGATCGGCGCGCTCCGGCCGCGGAGGCGGGCACCGCGGTCGGCGGCGGCTGGCGGCAACTCGTCGCGACGGTCCGGGACATGCGGCGCCGACCGCTCACCCTCGCGTTCCTGCTCGCGTACCTCGTCTACAACGACGGGGTGCAGACCGTGATCTCCCAGGCCTCGGTGTACGGCTCCGAGGAGTTGGGGCTCGACCAGTCGACGCTGATCGTGGCGGTGCTGTTGGTGCAGGTCCTCGCCGTGGCGGGGGCGCTGGGCATGGGGCGGCTGGCGCGCAGCCACGGGGCGAAGCGCACGATCCTCGCCTCCCTGGTGGTGTGGACGCTGATCCTGGGCGCCGGCTACTTCCTGCCCGCCGGGGCGCCCGTCTTCTTCTTCCTGCTGGCCGCGGGCATCGGCCTGGTGCTGGGCGGTACGCAGGCCCTGTCCCGTTCGCTGTTCTCGCACCTGGTGCCGCCGGGCAAGGAGGCCGAGTACTTCTCCGCGTACGAGTTGAGCGATCGCGGGATGTCCTGGCTGGGGCCGCTGATCTTCGGTCTGACCTACCAGCTCACCGGGAGCTACCGGGATGCGATCCTGTCCCTGGTGGCGTTCTTCGCGATCGGCTTCGTGCTGCTGGCACGGGTGCCGGTCCGCCGGGCGGTGCTCGACGCGGGCAATCCCGTGCCGGAACGGATTTAGCGCGCGAGCGCAAAGGGCGGTAGTGTACGCCTTTGGCCTGCCAGGCGTACCGTTACTGCGCGCCAAACCAGCCGAAACGTTGGGTGACATCTCCTAGTAGATGTGACAAACCGGGCGCCGGTGGGTACTGCATTGGTCAACAAGGCTGCGGCTACGACGGCGACGCAGGGCCCGGAACGGGAATCTTTACCGCCGACCGGACGTTGACCGGATGACGACGACAGCGACACCTGTCCTGTGGGCGACAAGCCCGGGAGGCACGATTCATGAGTGAGCGAGCTCTTCGCGGCACGCGCCTCGTGGTGACCAGCTACGAGACGGACCGCGGCATCGACCTGGCTCCGCGCCAGGCCGTGGAGTACGCATGTGAGAAGGGGCACCGCTTCGAGATGCCCTTCTCCGTTGAGGCGGAGATCCCGCCGGAGTGGGAGTGCAAGGTCTGCGGGGCCCAGGCACTCCTGGTGGACGGTGAAGGTCCGGAGGAGAAGAAGGCGAAGCCCGCGCGTACGCACTGGGACATGCTGATGGAGCGGCGCACCCGCGAGGAACTCGAAGAGGTCCTCGAAGAGCGGCTCGCCGTACTCCGCAGCGGCGCGATGAACATCGCCGTTCATCCGCGGGACAGCCGCAAGTCCGCCTGACCCCGTCCCGGGCCGGGCGACACAGATCGAAACGCCGCGGGCGGGTGCCACATCGAGTGGCACCCGCCC
>NZ_JBEOWM010000057.1:0-35579 GCF_040296045.1 Streptomyces sp. NPDC002490
ACGCCCTCACCACCACCCCACCCACCCCGTCCGGAACCCACTGCTGCACCTGCGGACGCTGGACCACCGCCCCCGTCGTCATCGGCTACGCCAGCGCCCGCGACACCGGGTTCACCACCCACCACGCCTGCCCCCACCACCTGACCGACCCCGGCCCCTGCACCGCCGACCACGGCAGCGCCACCTGAAGGTCCGCAGCCCAGTTGCGCGTCACCCGAGGTGGAAGGTGCCCGCCCCGGCCACCCGGACCGCTACCGGGTCCCCGGGCCGCACGGTGAGGGGACCGGACACCCGCACGGTGACGGTGCCCGTGCCCGGGACGTCGACCAGGACCAGCGCGTCGTGGCCGTGGAACCGGATTTCGGTGACGCGGCCGGTCGGAGGGGCTGGGGCGTTGGGGTCGGCCCCGTCGGCGGGGGCCAGTCGGAGTTGCTCGGGGCGCAGCACCACAGTGCCTGTGCCCGTGCCCGTCCCTCCGTCCGGGGCGGGGGTGACGTCGACGGGGCCGAGTGCGGTCACGGCCCGGCCGGGGTGCCGGTCGTCGCGGGTGGCCGGTAGGCGTACCGCCTCGCCGACGAAGGAGGCGACCCAGGGGTCGGCGGGCCGGGCGTAGACCTCTTCGGGGGGTGCGCACTGCACGACCTTGCCGGCCCGCACCACGGCGACCAGGTCGGCGCTGGACAGGGCCTCCTCCTGGTCGTGGGTGACCAGCAGGGCGGTGGCGCCGCTGGCCCGGAGGGCGGCCCGGACCTCGGAGCGCAGGCCGGCGCGGAGTCCGCTGTCCAGGGCGTTGAAGGGTTCGTCGAGCAGGACCAGCGCGGGGCGGGGCGCGAGGGCGCGGGCCAGGGCTATCCGCTGCTGTTGGCCGCCGGAGAGTTCGTGCGGCATCCGCTCGCCGAGGTCGCCGAGTCCGACGAGGTCCAGCATCTCGGCGGTACGGGAGCGGCGTTCGGCGCGGGGGAGGCCGCGGAGGCCGAAGGCGATGTTGCGGGCCACGCTCAGGTGCGGGAACAGCGCGCCCTCCTGGGCCACGATCCCGACGCCGCGGCGCTCCGGGGCCACCTGGACGCCGGGGCCGCTGACCGTCCTTCCGCCGACCGCGACCGTGCCGGCGTCGGGGGTCAGGAAGCCGGCGACGACCCGCAGCAGGGTCGTCTTGCCGCAGCCGGAGGGGCCGAGCAGGGCGGCGACCTCGCCCTCGGGGACGGTGAGGTCGAGTCCGTCGAGCACCCGGTCGCCGCGCCCGTAGGAGGTGGTCAGCGAGGTGATGTCGAGGCCGGTCATGAGCGTCTTCCGAGGAGGTAGGAGGGGACGGCGGCGAGCAGCACGATGGCCGCGGCGTAGGGGGCGGCGCCGGCGAAGGCGCCCGCGCCGGTCTCGGTCCACAGCCGGGTGGCGAGGGTGTCCGCGCCGGTCGGGCGCAGCAACAAGGTCGCCGGCAACTCCTTCATGATCACGACGAAGGTGAGGGCGGCACCCGCCGCGACGCCGGGGGCCGCGAGGGGCACCGTGACCTCGCGCAGCACCCCGATCGGGCCGCGGCCTAGGGAGCGGGCCACGTCCTCCAGCACGGGCGGCGACTGGAGCACCGCGGCGCGGGCGGCGCCCACGGCGACCGGGAGGAACAGCACCACGTAGGCGACGATCAGGAGCGGGTACTCCTGGTACAGGGGGTAGGCGTAGCGGACGGCGAAGAACACCAGGGCGAGGCCCACGGTGATGCCCGGGACGGCGTGCCCCGCGTACACGGACTGTTCGAGGAGCCGGGCGAGCCGTCCCCGGTGGCGGGCGGAGAGCACGCCGACCGGCAGCGCCAGCAGGGTGGTGACCAGGGCGCCCACGGCGGCGACGGTGAGGGTGGTGAGGGTCGCGGACCAGAACTTCGCGCCGTCGAAGCCGGAGTTGCCGACGGTGAGCCAGTAGCCGAGGGTCAGCAGCGGGAAGGCGACGGAGGCGGCGGCGACGGCGGTGCACCAGGCCAGCGCGGGCCCGGTCCAGGCGCCCAGGCGCAGTCGGACCGGCGGGCGGGCGCTGCCCCGTCCGGTGCGGGCGTGCCCGGCCCGGCCGCGGGTGCGGTGTTCGGCGGCCACCAGCAGCACGGTCATGGCGACCAGCACGCAGCCGAGGACGGCGGCCGGGGTGCGGTCGAAGCTGGCCTGGTAGGAGGTGTGGATGGCGCGGGTGAAGGTGTCGTACCGGGTGATCGACACCGAGCCGAAGTCGGAGAGCACGTACAGCGCCACCAGGATCGCGCCGCCGGCCGCGGCGGGCCGCAGCTGCGGCAGGGCGACGGTGCGGAAGGCCCGCCACGCCCCGCTGCCCAGGGAGCGGGCGGCCTCCTCCTGCGCCGGGTCGATGCCGCGCAGCACCGCGGCCACCGGCAGGTACACGTACGGGAAGCAGGCGAAGGTGAGGGTGATGCAGGCGCCGGCCAGTCCGGCGAGGGAGGGGGCCGCGGAGATCCAGGTGAAGGCGGCGACGTAGCTGGGGACGGCCAGCGGCAGGGTGGCGAGCACGCCGAACGCCTTGCGGCCGGGCAGGTCGGTGCGGACGGTGAGCCAGGCCAGCGAGATGCCGAGCACCAGGGAGGCGCTGACCACGATCGCGGTGAGTCCCAGGCTGCGGCCGAGGAGTTCGAGGGTGCGCTGTTCGAGGACGATGTCGAGGGCGAAGCCGGTGCCCCGTTCCAGGGCCCGCACCGCGAGGTAGCCGAGCGGCAGCAGGGCGATCACCGCGGCGGCGGCGGCCGGTAGCAGGAGCACCAACGGTGGGGTGCGCCGTCCGGCGCGGGGACGCGGGAAGCCGCCCCGGCGCGCACGCGGGCTGTCGCCCGTGCGCGCCGGGGCGGCGGTGACCCGGTCCTGCTCGGTCACTCGGTTCTTCACGCCGGTACCCGGTGGTCCGTCCGTGTCCGCGGGCTCAGACCAGCCCGGCTTCCTTCAGCATCTCCAGGGTCTGCTGGAGGGAGTCCAGCTTGCCCAGGTCGATCTCGGGGGCGTCCAGGGAGTCCAGCGGGGGGAGGTCCTTGACGGCGGAGGTCACGCCGGAGGCCAACGGGTACTCCTTGGTCTGCTCGGCGAAGTAGGTCTGGGCCTCGTCGGAGAGCAGGTAGTCGACGGCCTTGACCGCGGCGGCGTCCTGGCCGCCGTCCTTGAGGACGCCGACGCCGGCGGCGTTGATCAGCGCGCCCGGGTCGCCGCCCGGCAGGAAGTGGATCTTCGCCTTCAGCTTGTCGGCGCCGACCTCGGCGGCCTTCTCGTACCAGTAGTAGTGGTTGATCAGGCCGAGGCTGACCTCGCCGGAGTCGACGGCGTCCAGGATCGCGCCGTTCTTGGCGTACTGCTTGGCACCGTTGGCCTTGAGGCCCTTGAGCCACTTCAGGGTGGCCTCGTCGCCCTCCAGGACGCGCATGCCGGTGACGAACGCCTGGAACGAGGCGTTGGTGGGCGCGTAGCCGACCTTGCCCTTCCACTCGGGCTCGACCAGGTCGTGGACGCTGTCGGGGGCCTTGTCGGCCTGCTCCGGGTTGTAGGCGATGACGCGGGAGCGGCCGGAGACGCCGACCCAGTCGCCTTCCGAACCGCGGAACGCCTTGTCGACCTTCTCCAGCGACTTCTGCGGCAGGTCGGCGAGGAGGCCGGCCTGGGAGAGGGCGCCGAGGGCGCCCGCGTCCTGGGAGAAGAAGAGGCCGGCCTTGGTGCGCTCGCCCTCTTCGAGGATCTGCGCGGCCAGTTCGGCGCTGTCCCCGTAGCGGACCTCGACCTCGGTGCCGGTGGCCTTCTCCAGCTTCTCGATGATCGGGGAGATCAGCTCTTCGTTGCGGCCGGAGTAGATGACGAGTTGGTCCGTGGACTGCGCGGTGGTCGCGCCGTCCTTCTTGGCGTCCTTGGCGTCGCCGTTCTTGTCCCCGTCGTTCGAGCCGCAGGCCGCGAGGGCGGGCAGGAGCAGCGCGGACAGGGCGAGGGCGGTGGTGCGACGGACGGGCGGGCGACGACGACGCATGAGGGGCCTCCTGGGCTGGACCCGGGGGCCGCGCACATTCGGCCATCGGGGTGTTCTCGGACGACCCCATGCATATGGTCAGGCTTGCCTTACTGTCAATTCTGGCCACTATCTGAACAAGATCAGCCACTCTGCGGGCGGTGTGGCGCACCGCAGCCCGGGGTGGACGGGCTCCCGGGCGGCGGTGCGGCCGGGGCGGGGATCAGGAGGAGAGCGTCCACACCGCGTGGGCGAAGGCGTCGCCGTTGCGGTCGAGGGCGGTGGTCGACACGTTCGCGAGGGTGTCGCAGGCCCGGTGGTAGCAGCGGTCGAACGCCTGCCCCGCGGTGCCGCCCCACTTCGCGGCCTGGGCGGTCGACTTGATGTTCCCGGCGCCGGTGAAGAGTCCGCCGACCGGGATGCCGGCGTTCTTGAACGGGGCGTGGTCCGAGCGGCCGTCGCCCTCGGTCTCGGGTTCGGTGGGGACGGCGAGGGCGGCGAAGTGGTCCTTGAAGGTCCGCTCGATGGTCGGATCGTCGTCGTAGACGAAGTAGCCGGGGTTGGGGGAGCCCACCATGTCGAGGTTCAGGTACCCCTTGACGGCCGCCCGGTCCGCGGCCGTCAGTCCGTTCACGTAGTGGCGGGAGCCGACCAGCCCCGACTCCTCGGCGCCCCACCAGGCGAACCGCAGGTGCTTGGTCGGCCGGTACTGGGCGCGGGCCACCGCGAGCGCGGTCTCCAGCACGGCCGCCGAGCCCGTGCCGTTGTCGTTGATGCCGGGTCCGGAGGCGACGCTGTCCAGGTGGGCGCCGGCCATGAGCACCTGGTTCGGGTCGCCGCCCGGCCAGTCGGCGATCAGGTTGTAGCCGGTGCGCCCGCCGGAGGTGAAGCTCCGGACCGAGGTGGTGTAGCCGGCGGCGTCCAGCTTCGCCTTGACGTAGTCGAGCGAGGCCCGGTAGCCGGGCCGGCCGTGCGCCCGGTTGCCACCGTTGGCCGTGGCTATGGACTGGAACTGGCTCAGATGGGCCTGGACGTTGGCCAGCGGCAGGTCGGGGGGAGCTGCGACCGCGGGGGCGGCGCTGGCCCCGGTGACCAGGCCGCTGGTGACGAGGGTGGCCCCGGCGACCAGGGCGGCGATCAGGGCGCGACGGGAGCGGTGGTGGTGCGGGAACGGCATGAGGGGGCTCCGGTTCCGTGGGGGGACGTGAGCCTGATGGTCAGCGGAACCGGTGATTCCCTCAAGGGTGTTATTCGGACATCGGTGTTCGACTATCGGCGAGATGTCCGATAGTCGAACCCGTGCGGAGGGGGGCGGGGCGGACGGTCCGTCAGTGCAGACAGAACTCGTTGCCCTCGGGGTCGCTCATGACCACCCAGCCACCTGCGGGTTCCGTCACCCGCCGATCGACGGAGGCGCCCAGTCCGGTCAGCCGTGCGACCTCCGCCTCCCGGTCCTCGCCTGAGGTGTGCACGTCGATATGGAGCCGGTTCTTGCCGGTCTTCGGCTCCGGGACCCGCTGGAAGAGCACCCGGCGCCCGAGCCCGGTGCCGCTCTCGGCGTCGTACGGGTCCTCCGGGTGGCGCACCGCGACCAGATCGCGCCAGGCGCGGCGGCCCCGGGCCGTGACGGTCTGCTCCTCGGTGACCGCGCCGAAGCCCAACAGCCGGGTGATGAGTGCGTCGTTGTCCTCGATCTCGTAGCCGAGCGCGGCGGCCCAGAAGGCGGCCTGCGCATGCGGGTCGGCCGCGTCGACGACCAGTTTCCAGTGCAGGGGGCGTGGGCTCTCCGTCATGTAACTAGTTATAGTGGTTACATGACGGAGGCGGCAAGCGCGGCAGCACGGAGGGTCACCCCCGCGGCGGACACGGGTCCCCCGGACGGGATCCCGCGGGCCGGGATCAGGTTCGACGAACAACTCCCGCGCCGGGGCGTGGGCTTCACGCTGCACGGGCGCGACGGCGTCGCCTTCCGCTTCGACCCCGGCGCGCTCTGCCTGGAGTTGGTGCTCACCGGCGGCCCCGGCCGGCTGGCCCGCTTCGAGTCCCTGCACCACCCCGAGGACCTCGTCCGTTGGGCGGAGTTCAGCCGCCTCCCGGACGGGCTCGACCTCGCCGTCACCCCCGAGGACCTGCCCGCCGCCCGGAGCCTGCGCAACGCCCTGTACGTCCTCGCCGCCGACCGGGCCCATGGCCGCCCGTGGGACCCGGCCCCTCTGGCGACCGTCAACGCAGCGGCCGGGAACGCCCCCCTCGGAGTGCGGTTCACTGCCGCGGGCGAACGCGCCTGGGTGCCCGGAGCCACCGTGTCCCAACTGCTGTCGACGGTCGCCCGGGACGCCGTCGACCTGTTCACCGGCCCCCACGCCCACCGCGTCCGGGAGTGCGCCCCCGACGACTGCGCCCTGCTGTTCGTGGACACCTCGCGGCCGGGCCGCCGCCGCTGGTGCTCGATGGAGCGCTGCGGGAACCGCCACAAGGTCCGCGCCCACCGGGCGCGCGGCGCCGCCCCGGAGCCGGCCGGCTGAACCCGGCGGACCGTCAGCCGCCGCCGTCCGGTCCCCGGTTCACTCCCCGTCGCGCGCCGCGGTCCGCCCGTCGTACGCCTCGCGGGCCGCGGCCACCTCGTGACGGTTCGCCTCGGTCCACTCCACCAGCGCGTGCACCGTCTCGTGCAGGGTGCGGCCCAGCGAGGTCAACGCGTACTCCACCCGCGGCGGGACCACCGGGTACACCGTGCGGAGCACCAGCCCGTCCCGCTCCAACTGGCGCAGCGTCACCGTCAACATCCGCTGACTGATCCCGTCGATCTCCCGCCGCAACTGGGTGAACCGCATGGTGCGGCCGTCGAGCAGGGCGATGACCAGCAGCGACCACTTGTCCGCGATCCGGTCGAGGATCTGCCGCACCTCGCAGTCCTCGCGGGTGTCCCACTGGAAGGGATCGGCGTCCGGGCAGGCGCAGACGGCGGGTGCGGACGGGCAGGCCGCCCCGTCGGGGCCGTGGCCCCCGGGGTCGAGCACGACCGGGGGCCGCTCCTCGGCGGCGGCCTCGACCCGTGCGCCGTCCACGGTGCCTTCGGAGTAACCGGGTGACTTCATAGTGCCTTCTTCCCTGGGGCCTTGAGGATGCCGCACCATCGAGACGGTTACAAGAGGGAACCGACCCTCGATCCGGTAACCCCTCAGGCCGTGGCCCCTCCGGGCGCGGCACCACGACTGCCGAAGGAGTGCCACGGTGGGCACGGACAGCACCTCCCGGATGACCGGACGGGCCAGAGCACTGCTGCTGGTCCTGTGCGGCACGATCTTCCTGGAAGGCGCGGACGTGGCGATGCTCGGCGTGGCCGTTCCCGCCATCCGCGCCGACCTCGACCTGGGCACCGGCACGGCCGCCTGGGTGATGAGCGGCTACGTTCTCGGCTACGCCGGGTTCACCCTGCTCGGCGGGCGGGCCGCCGACCTGCTGGGCCGGCGCCGGATGTTCCTGTTCTGGCTCGGCGTCTTCCTCGTCTTCTCGGGCCTCGGCGGCTTCGCCACCGAAGGCACCACCCTGGTCGCGGCCCGGTTCGCGACCGGGGTCGCCGCCGCCTTCATGACCCCCGCGGCCCTCTCCCTGATCACCACCTCCTTCGCCGAGGGACCCGAGCGCACCAAGGCGCTGATGGTGTTCGCCGGCGCCGGCGCCGCGGGCTTCTCGCTCGGCCTGGTGATCGGCGGTCTGCTCACGGCGCTCGGTTGGCGGTGGGTGTTCTTCGCGCCGGTGCTGTTCGCGGCGGCGCTGTGGGCGGCCGCGGTCCGTCTGGTGCCGGCCGACCCGCCCCGGTCGGCCTCGCAAGGCCGCTCCTTCGACGTGCCCGGAGCGGTCACCGCCGCCGGCGCGATGCTGCTCACCGCCTACGGCGTGGTCCGGCTGGAGCACGGCTTCGAGGGGTGGCCGACCACGGTGGCGGTGCTGGTCGCGGGCGCCCTGCTCGCCCTGGTGTTCCTCCGGGTCGAGCGGCGGGCCGCCCGTCCGCTGGTCCGACTGGCGATCCTGCGCCGCTCGGCGATGGTCCGCGCCGACCTGGGGGCCGCCCTCTTCGTCGGCGCCTTCTTCGGCTTCCAGTTCGTCCTCACCCTGTACTTCCAGGAGGTGCGCGGCTGGTCCCCGATCCAGACCGCGTTCGCGCTGATCGCGATGGGCCTGGACGCCGTCCTCGCGCCGACGCTCACCCCGCACCTGGTGCGGCGGTTCGGCACCGCTCGGGTGGCCGCGGTCGGCTTCGCCCTCGCGGCCCTCGGGTACGGGCTGGTGCTGCCGCTCGGGGCCGACTGGCCCTACCTCGCGCTGTTCCCGACGCTGCTGCTCGCCGGCATCGCCTTCGCGCTGGTCTACGGCCCGCTGACGGTGACGGCCACCGAGGGCGTCGACGCCTCGGAACAGGGCTTGGCCGGCGGGCTGTTCACCACGGCCGTCCAGTTCGGTTCGGCCCTCGGCATCGCGGTGGTCACGGCGGTGCACGGGATCGTCGCGGAGGGCGGCGCCCCCCGCGTCGAGGCCCTCCGCTGGGCGCTGACCGTGCCCTTCGCCATGGCCGCGGCGGGCCTGGCGCTCGCCCTGTACGGGGTGCACCGGGGCCGGCGCCACGCGCTCACCGCGGCGACCCGCCTGCCGGCCGTCCGGGAACCCAGTCGGGCGTGAGGGGGCGGCTCAGCCGAGGGCGAGCCGGCGGCGGGCCCGGCGGGCGGTCCGCACCGCGTCCCAGGTGAGGAGCGAGAGGGCCGCCCAGACCAGGCCGAAGCCGATCCAGCGCTCCAGCGGCATCGCCTCGCGGAAGTACAGCACCCCCAGCAGGAACTGGAAGGTGGGCGCCAGGTACTGGAGCAGCCCCAGGGTGGACAGCGGCACCCGGATCGCCGCCGCACCGAAGCACACCAGCGGTACCGCGGTCACCACTCCGGTGGCCGCGAGGAGGGCCGCGTGCCCCGCCCCCTCGGTGGTGAAGGTGCCCTCGCCCCGGACGCCCCACCACACCAGGAAGCCCAGGGCGGGCAGGAAGAGCACGGTCGTCTCCGCGGCCAGCGACTCCAGCCCGCCCAGCCCCGTCTTCTTCTTCACCAGCCCGTACACCGCGAACGAGAAGGCCAGGCAGAGCGAGATCCACGGCGGCCGACCGTAGCCCAGGGCGAGCACCACGACCGCGGTCGCACCGGTCCAGACGGCGACCCACTGCCAGGGCCGCAGCCGCTCCTTCAGCAGCAGCACCCCGATCGCGATGGTGACCAGCGGGTTGATGAAGTAGCCGAGGGACGCCTCCAGCACCTGCCCGTTGTTGACGGCCCAGATGTACACGCCCCAGTTGACGGTGATCAGGGCCGCCGCGAGCGTGATCAGCGCCAGTTGGCGGGGGTCGCGCAGCAGGGTCCGGGTCCACCCCCACCGGCGGACCACCAGCAGCGCGAGGGCGACCAGGACCAGGGACCAGACCATCCGGTGCGCCAGGATCTCCACCGAGCCGGCCGGCTTGAGCAACGGCCAGAACAGCGGGACCAGCCCCCACATCGCGTACGAGGCGATCCCGTTGAGCAGCCCGAACCGGTGCTCCCGACCGGCGGTGCCGTCCGGTCCCGGGGCGGTGGGCGCGGAGCCGGCCGGGGCCGGTGCGGGACGGCCGACGGGGGGCGGGGCGGACACACCGCCCAAGGGGTGCGCTGCCGTCGCCGCTGCCGCCGTGGGCTCCCCTTCGTGCGCCGACAAGGGTCCTCCTGGTGACCGGTCGCACCCGCACGGCGCGAATCCTCCGACGGTAGACCCGACCTCCCCGGACTGTCATGTCCCTACCACGATGCGGTACGGGGCCGGTGAGGGAGAAGGGCCCGGTGTCCGAAACGTGTCAGCTCACGTTCCGGACCCCGGGCCCTTCGTACGGGGGAGGCGGTCAGCCGACGACCGTCCAGGTGTCGCCGCCGGCGAGCAGCGAACCCAGGTCGCCCTTGCCGTACTGGTCCACCGCGGCGTCGAGCTGGTCGGCCATCAGGGTGTCGTAGACGGGCCGGTCGACGGAGCGGAAGACGCCGATGGGGGTGTGGTGCAGGGTGTCCGGATCGGCGAGCCGGGAGAGGGCGAAGGCCGTGGTGGGCGAGGAGCTGTGCGCATCGTGGACGAGGATGCTGCTCTGGTTCTCCTCCGTGACCTCCACCACCTCCAGGTCCCCGGTGACCGGATCGCGGACGACGCCCTTGGCACCGTCGACGCCGAAGCGGATGGGCTGGCCGTGCTCCAGACGGATGACGGCTTCCTGGGCCTGCTCGCGGTCCTTGAGGACCTCGAACGCGCCGTCGTTGAAGATGTTGCAGTTCTGGTAGATCTCCACCAGCGCCGTGCCCGGGTGGGCCGCCGCCTGGCGGAGCACGCTGGTGAGGTGCTGCCGGTCGGAGTCCACGGTCCGCGCGACGAAGCTGGCCTCCGCACCGATGGCCAGCGACACCGGGTTGAAGGGGGCGTCGAGGGAGCCCAGCGGCGAGGACTTGGTGATCTTGCCGACCTCGGAGGTGGGGGAGTACTGCCCCTTGGTGAGGCCGTAGATGCGGTTGTTGAAGAGCAGGATCTTCAAGTTGACGTTGCGGCGCAGCGCGTGGATCAGGTGGTTGCCGCCGATGGAGAGCGCGTCGCCGTCACCGGTGACGACCCAGACGCTCAGGTCGCGGCGGGAGGTGGACAGCCCGGTGGCGATCGCCGGGGCCCGACCGTGGATGGAGTGCATCCCGTAGGTGTTCATGTAGTACGGGAAGCGGGAGGAGCAGCCGATGCCGGAGACGAAGACGACGTTCTCCTTGGCGAGGCCCAGCTCCGGCATGAAGCCCTGGACCGCGGCGAGGACGGCGTAGTCACCGCAGCCGGGGCACCAGCGGACCTCCTGGTCGGACTTGAAGTCCTTCATCGACTGCTTGGCGGCGGCCTTGGGCACCAGGGACAGCGCCGGCAGCCCCGCGGGGGCGGCGTCGGTGGTGGGGTTAGCCATCGATGGTCTCCTTGAGGACCGTGGCGAGCTGTTCCGCCTTGAACGGCAGACCGGTGACCTGGGTGTACGACCGGGCGTCCACCAGGTACTCGGCGCGGATGAGGGTGGCGAGCTGACCGAGGTTCATCTCGGGGACCACGACCTTGTCGTAGCGCTTCAGCACCTCGCCCAGGTTGGCCGGGAAGGGGTTGAGGTGACGCAGGTGGGCCTGCGCGGCCCGCTCGCCCGAGTTCCGCAGCCGGCGCACCGCCGCGGTGATCGGC
This sequence comes from Streptomyces sp. NPDC002490, assembly GCF_040296045.1. Lineage (NCBI taxonomy): Bacteria > Bacillati > Actinomycetota > Actinomycetes > Kitasatosporales > Streptomycetaceae > Streptomyces > Streptomyces sp. NPDC002490. The sequence goes on from NZ_JBEOWM010000057.1 coordinate 11,245, forward strand.
CCGTACGTCGAGCCCCAGCCCAGCACCAGGAGTTCGGCCTCGCCGGAGGGGTCGTCGACCTCCAGGTCGGGGACGGTGATCCCGTCGACCTTGGCCTGACGGGTGCGCACCATGAAGTCGTGGTTGGCGGGGTCGTAGGAGATGTTGCCGGTGCCGTCCTGCTTCTCGATGCCCCCGATCCGGTGCTCCAGGCCCGGGGTGCCCGGGATCGCCCACGGGCGGGCCAGGGTCTCGGGGTCGCGCTTGTACGGCCAGAAGACCTCGGTGCCGTCGTCGAGGGTGTGGTTGGGGCCCTGGGCGTACTGGGTGCGCAGGTCGGGCAGTTCGCCGGGCTCCGGGACGCGCCAGGGCTCGGAGCCGTTGGCGAGGTACCCGTCGGAGAGCAGGAACACCGGGGTGCGGTAGGCGAGCGCGATGCGCGCCGCCTCGATCGCCGCGTCGAAGCAGTCGCCCGGGGTCCGCGGGGCGACGATCGGCACCGGGGCCTCGCCGTTGCGGCCGTACATGGCCTGCAACAGGTCGGCCTGCTCGGTCTTGGTGGGCAGGCCCGTGGAGGGGCCGCCGCGCTGGATGTCCACGATCACCATCGGCAGCTCCAGCGACACCGCCAGGCCGATGGTCTCGCTCTTCAGCGCCACTCCGGGGCCGGAGGTGGTGGTCACCGCCAGCGAACCGCCGAAGGCGGCGCCCAGCGCCGCACCGATGCCGGCGATCTCGTCCTCGGCCTGGAAGGTGCGCACGCCGAAGTTCTTGTGCTTCGACAGCTCGTGCAGGATGTCGGAGGCCGGGGTGATGGGGTACGAACCGAGGTACAGCGGCAGGTCCGCCTGCTGCCCGGCCGCGACCAGCCCCAGGGACAGGGCCAGGTTCCCGGAGATGTTGCGGTACGTGCCGGTGGGGAACGCCGTCGACGCCGGGGCCACCTCGTAGGAGACCGCGAAGTCCTCGGTGGTCTCGCCGAAGTTCCAGCCCGCGCGGAAGGCCGCGATGTTCGCCGCCGCGATCTCCGGCTTCTTCGCGAACTTGGCGGTGAGGAACTTCTCCGTGCCCTCGGTGGGCCGGTGGTACATCCACGACAGCAGGCCCAGCGCGAACATGTTCTTGCTGCGGCCGGCGTCCTTGCGCGACAGGTCGAAGCCCTTCAGCGCCTCGACCGTCAGCGTGGTCAGCGGCACCGGGTGGACGTGGAACCCGTCCAGCGACCCGTCCTCCAGGGGGGAGGTCTCGTAGCCGACCTTCTGCATCGCCCGTTTGGTGAACTCGTCCGTGTTCACGATGACCTCGGCGCCCCGCGGCAGGTCGGCCACGTTCGCCTTCAAGGCGGCCGGGTTCATCGCGACCAGCACGTTCGGCGCGTCACCCGGGGTCAGGATGTCGTGGTCGGCGAAGTGCAACTGGAACGAGGAGACACCCGGCAGGGTCCCGGCGGGAGCACGGATCTCGGCGGGGAAGTTCGGCAGCGTCGACAGGTCGTTCCCGAACGACGCCGTCTCCGAGGTGAACCGGTCACCGGTGAGCTGCATGCCGTCACCCGAGTCACCCGCGAAGCGAATGATCACCCGGTCCAGCTTGCGGACTTCCTTCTCACCGCCCGGCTCCGCGGTCGTCGGCGTACGCTGCTCGCCCACTTGCTCCACGACGGTCCCGTCGGCTGGCTCGGCTGGGCTACTGACCTGGCTGGTCACTGAACTGGACCTCCCTCGGCGCGGCTCTGAGAAGGGTCGGCCCACCGGCCCTTCCACCGCCCACCCTACGTCGGTAAGGGTCACCTACCCTCGGCCGTTCGTATGATGGACGCGTTTTTGAGACGGCTGAGACCGCGTGATACCCCGCCGCTCCATGATTCCTCGATTCCGCCCGCCCGTGAGGGTGACGCTCCCCACTCCCACCCGTCCGTGTCGGTGGAAGGCGCGCCCCGCCGGGCCCGTCGCCGGCGGGGATTCCGCGGGCGGGACGGGGCCGCCCCGCCCGCGGAGCCCTAGGAGTTCAGATAGGTGAGCACGGCGAGCACCCGGCGGTGATCCCCGTCACTCGGCGAGAGGCCCAGCTTGAGGAAGATGTTGCTCACGTGCTTCTCCACCGCCCCGTCGCTCACCACCAACTGCCGGGCGATCGCCGAGTTGGTGCGGCCCTCCGCCATCAGCCCCAGCACCTCGCGCTCCCGGGGGGTCAGTCCGGTGAGGACGTCCTGCTTGCGGCTGCGGCCCAGCAACTGCGCCACCACCTCCGGGTCGAGCGCGGTGCCGCCCTGCGCCACCCGTACCACCGCGTCCACGAACTCCCGGACGTCGGCCACCCGGTCCTTCAGCAGATAGCCCACGCCCCGGCTGGACCCGGCGAGCAGCTCCGTCGCGTACTGCTCCTCCACGTACTGGGAGAGCACCAGCACCCCCAGCCCCGGGTGGCTCCGGCGGAGCCGGACCGCCGCCCGCACCCCCTCGTCCGTGTGCGTCGGGGGCATCCGCACGTCCGCCACCACCACGTCGGGGAGGTCGCCCGCCGCCGCCAGCTCCGTGATCGTCTTGATCAGGGCGTCCGCGTCGCCCACCCCGGCGACCACCTCGTGACCCCGGTCCGTCAACAGCCGGGTCAGTCCTTCGCGCAACAGGACCGAATCCTCCGCGATGACGACCTTCACCCTTGTCTCCACGTTCGCTGGCCCCCTGTGTCACCCGAATCCGAAGGGTCCAGCATCCCAGTACGTCCGGCTTCCCCCGCCGACCGGGCGCACCCGGCCGTGGGGCGGGTGCGGGGAGGGGGTGCCGCCCGCAGCCCGGTCCGTCCGGCCCCGGCCCGCCCTCAGGTGCGCCAGGGCAGCTCCGCCGTGACGCGGGTCGGGCCGGCTATGGGGGAGTCCACCACCAGCACGCCGTCGACGGCGCCGAGTCGTTCGGCGAGGCCGGCCATGCCGGTGCCGCCGTCGAGGGTGGCGCCGCCGATGCCGTTGTCGGTGACCTGGAGGAGGAGGCGGTTCTCGGAGCGCCAGACGTCGATGCTCGCCCGGGTGGCGCGGCTGTGCTTGCTGACGTTCTGGAGCAGTTCGGAGACCGTGAAGTAGGCGATCCCCTCGATCGCGGGGGCCGGCCGGGCCGGCAGGTCCACCTCCACCCGTACCGGGACCGTGCACCGGGTGGCCACCGAGGAGAGGGCGGCGTCCAGTCCGCGGTCGGTGAGCACCGCCGGGTGGATGCCGCGCGCCAGGTCCCGCAACTCCTGGAGCGCCGTCTTCACCTCGCCGTGCGCCTCGTTCACCATGCGCGCCGCCTCCTGCGGATCCTCGGCCAGCTTCTCCTTGGCCAGCCCCAGGTCCATGGCGAGGTTGACCAGCCGGGCCTGGGCCCCGTCGTGCAGGTCCCGTTCGATGCGCCGCAGGTCGGCCGCCGCGGTGTCCACCACGACCCCGCGGTCCGCCTCCAGCTCCACCACGCGGGAGGCCAACAGGGACGGGCTGAGCAGGGCGAACACCAACAGGCGGTCCACCATGGTCAGCCCCCGGACCACCCACGGCGTGGCCAGGGTGAGCACCAGGCCGGCCAGGGCCGTCATCGTCAGTTCGAAGGCGTTGTCGATGACGATCGAGTTCTCCCCGTCCGAGAGGATCTGCATGCCCTCCTGGTCGGTGTACCGGGGGAACACCCAGTGCCACAGCGGGTAGGACAGCAGCCCCAGGGCGAGCGTCCAGAAGGTCACCGCCACCGTGAACGCGAACACCGCCCAGGGGAGGTGCACCACCATGTAGAGGAGGTTGCGCCAGGACGAGCCGCTCTTGAAGAGGGCGCCGATCCAGCCCATCAGCCCCGGCCGGGCCATCCGCAGCGGCTCGGCGTGACCGATGTCCATGCCGAGCAGCGCCCGGGCCCGCCCCCGCTCCAGCGCGGCGAAGCCGCGGGCCGCCGACAGCGTCGCCGCGAGCACCGGGACGCCGAGGAAGGTGATCAGCAGGCCGGCGCCCAGGGACACCATCGTCACCGCGAAGGCGAACATGATCACGCTGATCGGCAGCCCCAGCAGGACGTATCCGAACTCGCGCCAGGTCCGCCCGGCGACCGGCGCCCGCAGCCCCATCGGGAGCGTTCCGCGGCCTGACCCCGCCGACCCGGGACGGTGCTGCCGTCCGTACCCCTGTCCGTACTCCGTGGCCATCCTCGTCGTCCTTCTCTCGTTCGTGCCGCTGCTCGCGCCGTGCGCGCCGGTCGGGCCCGCCGTCCCCGGTTCCCGCCGGCGCCCCCGTCCGGGGGACCGTCGACGTACCTCCAGACTCCTCGTCCCGCCCGCTCGACGCCATGAGGCAGGTCTCCGTTTCCGGCGGGGGGTTTTCCCCACCCCCGGCCCCCGGTTTTCCGCAGGGCGCCCGTCTGCCGCCGGGCGCCCCCGGTACGCCGCATGCGCGCCCGGCCGGTCGAGGCGGGTGCGCATGCGGTGGGACGCGGGCCTACCGGCGGCGCTGGGCGGGGGACGGGGAGCGTCCCGGCTCCCGGTCCCGCCAGGGGAGTTCGGCGGTGACCGTGGTGGGGCCGCCGGCGGGGGAGTCGACCACGAACAGGCCGTCGACGGCGCCGAGTCGTTCGGCGAGGCCGGCCATGCCGGTGCCGCCGTCGAGGGTGGCGCCGCCGATGCCGTTGTCGGTGACCTGGAGGAGGAGGCGGTTCTCTGAGCGCCAGACGTCGATGCTCGCCCGGGTGGCGCGGCTGTGCTTGCTGACGTTCTGGAGCAGTTCGGAGACCGTGAAGTAGGCGATCCCCTCGATGGCCGCCGCCGGCCGGCTCCCCAACTCGGTCGTCACCCGCACCGGGACCGTGCACCGGGTGGCCACCGAGGAGAGGGCGGCGTCCAGCCCGCGGTCGGTGAGCACCGCCGGGTGGATGCCGCGCGCCAGGTCCCGCAACTCCTGGAGGGCGAGCTTCACCTCGCCGTGCGCCTCCTCGACCATCGCCGCGGCCGTGTCCGGGTCCTCCAGCAGCTTCTCCTTCGCCAGCCCCAACCCCATCGCCAGGTTGACCAGCCGGGCCTGGGCCCCGTCGTGCAGGTCCCGTTCGATGCGCCGCAGGTCCGCCGCCGCGGTGTCCACCACCACCCCGCGGTCCGACTCCAGCTCGGCGATCCGGCGCTCCAGTTCGTCGGACGGGCACAACAGCCCCCGCACCATCATCCGGTCGACGTTGGTCAACGCCCGGGCAACGAACGGCAGCACCGGCCACAGCGCCACCAGGCCGAGGAGCGTCACCGCGAAGGTGAACACCGCCCACGGCATCCGGACGACCTGGTAGAGCATGGTGCGCCAGCCCACCGGATCGGTCAGGCAGGTGCGCATCCGCGTCCACCAGGGGCGGCCCCGCAACGGCAGGGCGCTGGGCTCGTCCACCCGCACCTTCAACAGGCGCCGCGCCCGGGCCCGCTCGACGGACCCCAGCCGTCTCCCGGCCAGCAGACCGAGCGCGAGCAGGGGCAAGCCCACGGCCGTCACGGAGAGCCCCGCGCCGACGGCCAGCGACACCACGGCGTACACGAAGCCGAGCAGGCCCATCGGAAGGTTGAGCAGCAGATGGGATATCTCCCGCCAGGTCTGCGGCTCGAAGGCCACGCGCGCGGGCGGCAGGGCCTCGGTGGTGGCCTCGCCACCGGCCGGCTCCCCGGCCGTGCGTCCGCCCCGGGCGGTGGCGTCCCGGTTCCGGGCGGAAGGAGTCATGCGTGCGGTCATGGGGAAAGCGTGCCTGGTCACGGCGGGCCACGCCATGAGGGGAGCCGCCATCTCGTCCTGTGGATAACCCCACCCCGACGGTCGCGCAGGCCCACCCCGGCCCGTCCGCAACCGCCACCCCGGCCGACCCGGTGGGCGCCCCTGGCCCCGGGCCGCCCACGGCTCCCCGGGGGGTCCGTCACCGTTCCCGCCGCGGCCCGCCGCCGGTGACGGACTGCTCACACGCCCGTGAGCAGGGCCTAGACTCCCGTGCGTAGAGATCGTCGACACACAGCGCACCACTGGCGCCCCACCCGTTCCGCCGCCGGCGTCGGGTCCGGGGACGCGGGTGCACGAGGCAAGGAGCGGGGGGCGGACGTGCCGGAACCGACCGTTCTCGCGGAGGGCTCGCAGAGCTACTTCTCGTCGTACTCCGTCGTGGGCCTGCTGGCCCTGGTCGGCGTGGTCTTCGTCGCGGTCGCCTTCGGCGCCGGACGGTTGCTGCGCCCCGTCGTGCCCACTCCGGAGAAGCTCCTCACCTACGAATGCGGCGTCGACCCGGTCGGCGAGGGCTGGGCGCACACCCAAGTGCGCTACTACGTGTACGCGTTCCTCTACGTGATCTTCGCCGTCGACTCGATCTTCCTCTTCCCCTGGGCCACCGTCTTCGCGGATCCGGCGTACGGGGCGACCACCCTGGTGGAGATGTTCGTCTTCCTCGGCTTCCTCGCCGTGGGCCTGCTCTACGCGTACAAGAAGGGCGTCCTGACATGGACGTGACCCCATCCGCGTCCGCCGCGGACCCCGCCGATCCGGCGCCGGCGCCCGCTCCGGCGGCCGCCGTGCCGTTGCCCGAGCCCCGGCGGCTCGGGGTGCTCTCCCGGCTCGCCCCCGAACCGATGAAGGTCGTCCTCAACTGGGGGCGCCGCTACAGCCTCTGGGTCTTCAACTTCGGACTGGCCTGCTGCGCCATCGAGTTCATCGCCGCCTCGATGTCCCGGCACGACTTCATCCGGCTCGGCGTGATCCCCTTCGCCCCCGGCCCCCGACAGGCCGATCTGATGATCGTCTCGGGTACGGTCACGGACAAGATGGCACCCGCCGTCAAGCGGCTGTACGAGCAGATGCCGGAGCCCAAGTACGTCGTCTCCTTCGGCGCCTGCTCCAACTGCGGCGGCCCGTACTGGGACTCCTACTCGGTCACCAAGGGCGTCGACCAGATCATCCCCGTCGACGTGTACGTGCCCGGCTGCCCGCCCCGCCCGGAAGCGCTCCTCCAGGGCATCCTCAAGCTCCAGGAGAAGATCGCCCGCGAGTCGCTGGGGGAGCGGTACGGGAGCGGGAGCCGGCCCTCCGCCGCCGCGCTCCGGAGCGACCTGGTCCACCCCCCGGCCCGGCCGACCGGGCCGGTCCAGGGCGAGGGGAACGACCGATGACCGGTTGGCTGCCCGCCCCCGTCACGGACCTCTTCGGCCCCGGCGCCACCGCCGAGGAGTCGTACGAGGTCCTGACCGTCGACGTGCCCGCGGCCGACTGGCTCGCCGCGCTGGAGCGCGCGCGCACGGACCTCGGCTGCACCTTCTTCGACTGGCTGAGCGCCGTCGACGAGGGCGGGACCGGGTTTCACGTGTCGGCGCACCTGGTCGCCCTCGACCCGGTGCGGCGCCTGCTGGTGCGGACGACGGTGCCCCGCGGGAACGCCGTCCTGCCCACGGCGGTCGGCGTCTACGCCGGCGCCGCCTGGCACGAGCGCGAGACGCACGAGATGTTCGGGATCGACTTCACGGACCACCCGGGGCTGGCGCCGCTGCTGCTGCCCGAGGGGTTCGAGGGCCATCCGCTGCGCAAGGACTTCGTCCTGGCCGCCCGGGTGGTGAAGGCGTGGCCCGGGGCCAAGGAACCGGGCGAGTCCGAGCACGGCGGCCCCAAGCGCCGGCAGATGCTGCCGCCCGGGGTGCCCGACCCGAACGAGTGGGGTCCCCTCAAGGGGACGCTGCCACCTGCTCCGGCGCGAGGCGCCGCGCGCGCGGGTGCGGCGGGGCGCACGGGTGCTGCTGCGCGCGCCGGAGCCGCGGGCTGCGGAGCGGGCGAACGCCCGGCGCGACGCATGCGCTCGGCCGCCGGGGGCTCGGCGAGCCAGCAGACGACCGCCCCCGAGACCGCCACCCCGGCCCCGCCGACCCCCGCCGACCCCGCGCCCGAGGCGCCGGGGGACACCGGCACGACCGCCCGGCCGCCGCGGCGCAACCGGTCCGCCGCGAGCGGCTCCGCCTCGCAGCGGACCGCCCCCGCACAGGAACCCCCCGCCGGCACCGGCGGACCCGCCGCCCCGGGCGGCACCTCCTCCGACGCGCCCTGGCACCACGCCCGGCCGGCCTTCGAGGACGACCCGCCCCGCCCCGACGCCCCGCCACCCGGGCCGGAGCGCGAGCACCCCACCGGACCCACCGCTCCCGAGCCGCCGGCCGACCCGAGCGCCCCCGAGCGCCCACCTGCCCCCGAGCGCCCGCCGAACGACCCGAGCGCCCCCGCCGAGCCGGGCACCCCGGACGACGGCGAGGGCCACCCGGACGACGGCCACACCCCAGGAACAGGAGGCACGCGGTGAACGACGCACTCGACGTCGCCCTGCGGCTCCTCGTCGTCTTCGCCGTCTTCCTCGTCCTGCCGTTGGTCATCGGACAGACCGAGCACAAGGTGATGGCCCACATGCAGGGCCGTCTCGGCCCGATGTACGCGGGCGGCTTCCACGGCTGGGCCCAGCTCATCGCGGACGGCGTCAAGTTCGCCCAGAAGGAGGACATCGTCCCGGCCCGGGCCGACCGCAGGATCTTCCAACTCGCTCCGGCCGTCGCCCTGCTGCCGTACCTGCTCGTCCTCGTGGTCGTCCCGGTCGGCCCGGGGGAGGGCGCGGTCGGGGTGGTGCTCGACGCGGGGGTGTTCTTCGCGCTCGCCGTGATGGGCGTCAGCGTCCTCGGCTCGCTGATGGCGGGCTGGGCGTCGGCGAACAAGTTCTCGCTGCTCGGCGGCTTGCGCACGGCCGCGCAACTGCTCGCCTACGAACTGCCGATGCTGCTCGCCGCGGCCTCGGTGGCGATGGCGGCCGGCACGGTCTCGCTGCCCGGGATCGTCGACGCCTTCGAGTGGTGGTGGCTGCCCTGGCAGATCGTCGGCGCGCTGGTCTTCTTCGTCGCCGGACTCGCCGAGCTCCAACGTCCGCCGTTCGACATGCCGGTCGCCGACTCCGAGATCATCTTCGGTGCGTACACCGAGTACACCGGCCTGCGGTTCGCCCTCTTCCTGCTCGCCGAGTACGCCGGGATCGTCGTGCTGTGCGCCCTGACCACCGTCCTCTTCCTGGGCGGCTGGCACGGCCCGTTCGGCGCCGACGGCCTCGGCTGGGTGTGGACCCTGCTGAAGGTCGCGGTGCTCGCGTTCGTCGTCATCTGGCTGCGGGTGAGCTACCCACGGCTGCGGGAGGACCAGCTCCAGCGCCTCGCCTGGACGACGCTCGTCCCCCTCGCCCTCGCCCAGATCGCCCTCACCGGCACCGTCAAGGTGGTGATGTGACCGTGGCCGACGCGCCCCAGGACGGTCCGCGCAGGTTCCCCGGATCGGGTCTCGCCAAGGGACTGGCCGTCACCCTGCGCACCATGACCCGCAAGTCCGTCACCGCCCGGTACCCCGACGTCCAGCCCGAACTCCCGCCGCGCACCCGGGGGGTCATCGGACTCTTCGAGGAGAACTGCACGGTCTGCATGCTGTGCGCCCGGGAGTGCCCCGACTGGTGCATCTACATCGACTCCCACAAGGAGACCGTGCCGCCCGCGGCCCCCGGCGGCCGGGAGCGCAGCCGCAACGTGCTCGACCGGTTCGCCATCGACTTCTCGCTCTGCATGTACTGCGGCATCTGCATCGAGGTGTGCCCCTTCGACGCGTTGTTCTGGTCCCCGGAGTTCGAGTACGCCGAGACCGACATCCGGGAGCTCACCCACGAGCGGGACAAGCTCCGCGAGTGGATGTGGACGGTGCCGGCGCCCTGCGCCCTCGACCCCGCCGCCGAGGAACCCAAGGAACTCGCCGCGGCCCGCAAGGCCACGGAGAAGCTGGCCGCCGAAGCCGAAGCGAAGGCCCGGACCGAGGACGGGGCCGCCCCGGGTCAGGAGGGATCCGCGTGACCCCCGCCACCGCGTTCGCCGCCGGGACCACCGGGTTCCTGTCCCCGACCGGCGTCGAGATCGTCTTCCTGCTCGTCGGCCTGGTCACCCTCGGCGCCGCCGTCCTCACGGTCACCACCCGACAACTCGTGCACGCCGCACTCTGGCTGGTGGTCGCGCTCGGCGGCATCGCCGTCGAGTACCTGCTGCTCACCGCCGAGTTCATCGCCTGGGTGCAGGTGTTGATCTACGTCGGGTCCGTCGTCGTCCTGCTGCTGTTCGGGCTGATGCTCACCAGGGCCCCGATCGGACGCTCCCCGGACGCGGACTCGGGCAACCGGTGGGTGGCCCTCGGGGTCGCACTCGCCGCCGCGACCGTGCTGGTCTGGGTGGTCGTGGACGCCTTCCGCACCGTCCGCCTCGACCTCGACGGCGCCGCCCAGGGCTCCACCGGGGTCATGGGCGCGGCGCTCTTCCAGCACTGGGTACTGCCGTTCGAGGCGCTCTCGGTGCTGCTGCTCGCGGCCCTGGTCGGCGCGATCGTGCTCTCCCGCCGGAAGCCCGGGCCCACCGAACCCGAGGCCCCGGCCCGCCGCCCCGGCGGCCCCCGCCGGACGCCCGCCGCCCCCGGCCGTGCCCGCGCCGGCGCCCGCACCCCGGCCCCCGCCGAGCCCGCCGACGACGGCCACGGCGCCGGAGCCCCGCAGGCCGGAGCCCCTGACGCCGGAACGCCGGACGTCGCAACGCCGGACGCCGCAACGCCACCGCGGACGGAGACCGACTGATGCACCTCGCCTACCCCGCGGTCCTCTCGGTCCTCCTCTTCTGCACCGGGCTCTACGGCGTGCTGGCCCGGCGCAACGCGATCCTGGTCCTGATGTCCGTCGAGCTGATGCTCAACGCCGTCAACCTCAACCTCGTCGCCTTCGACGTCTGGCTGAGCGAAGCCGCCCGCGACACCCTGCACTCCGGTCAGGCGCTGACCCTGTTCACCATCGCCATCGCCGCCGCCGAGATCGGCATCGGCCTGGCCATCGTCCTCGCCGTCTACCGGGCCCGCGGCACCTCCGCCGTCGACGAACTCCGCGACACCGCCGAGACCGGACCCGGCCCGCTCGACGGCCCGGACGGCTCCGGCACCCCGGCACCCACTCCTAAGGCCGCCGCGTGACCACCACCACCCTCGCCGCCCTCGTCCCCGCCCTGCCGTTCCTCGGCGCCCTCGCCGGGCTGGCCCTCGGCCGCACCGCCCCCGGCTTCGTCCGCCCGCTGGCCGTGCTGCCGACGCTGGCCGCGCTGGTGCTGGCCGTCCTCGTCGCCGCCCGGCAAGGCGGCGGACGGACCCTCGAAGCGGCCACCCAACTGACCCCCACCGGCTCGGTCCCCATCGACCTGGCGCTGCACCTGGACGGCTTCGCGGTCCTTGTCGCGGTCCTCGTCACCGTGGTGGCCACCTGCGTGCAGATCTACTCCACGGCCTATCTGCGCCACGACCCGCGCTACCCCTCGTACGCGGCGCTGGTGTCCCTGTTCACCTCCGCGATGCTCCTCGTCGTCTACTCGGGCGACCTGATGGTGCTCCTGGTGGGCTGGGAGGTCATGGGCATCTGCTCGTACTTCCTGGTCGGCCACTACTGGGAGACGCCCGAAGCCCGGGCCGCCTCGCTCAAGGCGTTCCTCGTCACCAAACTCGGCGACGTCCCCTTCCTGATCGGACTCTTCGCACTCGCCGCGGACGCCGGCTCCTTCCGCATCTCCACCGTCCTGGCCGCCGTCTCCGGCGGCGGACTCGACCACCCGACGCCCATCGCCCTGCTGCTCCTGGCCGGAGTCGCCGGCAAGTCGGCCCAGTTCCCGCTGCACACCTGGCTGCCCGACGCGATGGCCGGCCCCACCCCCGTCTCCGCGCTGATCCACGCCGCCACGATGGTCGCCGCCGGCGTCTACTTCGTGGCCCGGCTGCTGCCCGTCTTCACCGCCTCCGCCGCCGCACTGGCCGTGCTCGCCGCGATGGCCGCCGTCACGATGCTCGGCTCGGCGCTCGCCGCGCTCGCCCAGGACGACATCAAACGCGTCCTCGCCTACTCGACGATCGGTCAGCTCGGCTACCTGACCGCCGCGCTCGCCGTCGCCGACCCGGGCGCCGCCGTCTTCCACCTCCTCTCCCACGGCGCCTTCAAGGCGCTGCTGTTCCTCGCCGCGGGCGTGGTCATCCACGCCGCCGGCACCAACTCGCTCACCGCCATGTCCAGGATGCGGAACCTGCGCGCCCGCATCCCGGACGCGTTCTGGACGATGACCGTGGCCCTGCTCGCGCTCGCCGCGATCCCCCCGTTCAGCGGCTTCTTCTCCAAGGAGGCCGTCCTGGTCGGCGCCGAGCACGCCGCCCACGGCGACACCCCGGGCGTCCCCACCGCGGTCGGCTGGACCGTCCTCGCCGCCGGGCTGCTCACCGCCCTCCTCACCGCCGCCTACGCGATCCGCCTGTGGCTGCTCGTCTTCCGCGGCCGGGGCACCGAGGAGGCGCCCGACCACGGCCCCCAGCCGCTCGCCATGACCGGCGTGCTGTGGGTGCTCGCGGTGCCCTCCCTCGCCTTCGGCCTCACCGCGGGCGTGCTGCCCGACTGGTTCGGCGGACAGTCGCTGTCACCGACCCTGACCACCTCCGTCCTCGGTACCGGCGCCGCCCTCATCGGCGCCCTGCTGGTGTACGGCACCTGGCGCCAGACCGCCCCGGCCACCCGGACGCCGCTCCCCACCCCGACCCCCCACCCCGACGAGGACGGCTCCCTGGTCGAGGCGGAGGCCCTCGCCGCCCACGAACGCGCCTACGGCTACCTGGCCGCCGCACCCGACCCCGGCGACCCCGGACGGCTCCTGCTCGGACCGCTGCACCGCCACGCCGCCGAGGGCTTCCACCTCGACGCCGCCTACCGCGCGCTGTTCGTCCGCCCCGTGCTCGCCGCCGCCCGACTGGTGCGCTTCCTGGACCGCGAGGTCGTCGACACCTACGTCCGCGGTGCGGCGGCCCTGCCCCGCTGGCTCGGCACCGCCGCCCGCCGCGCCCAGACCGGCAACGTGCAGACCTATCTGAGCGTGCTGTTCGCGGGCACCGTCGTCCTGGCGATCGCCGCCGTCCTCGTCGCCACCGCCGGAGCGTGAGCCGCCGTGATCGATATCAACGAGTCCGTGATGCAGTTCCTCCTCGCGTTCGTCGTGCTCGGCCCGCTCCTGGGCGCCGTCACCGCCCTGTTGCCGGCCCCGCCCGGACTGAAGGGGAAGTCACCCGAACAGGCCGTGCTCCGCCACGGCGTCACCGTGACCGGCGCGGTCCTCCTCGCCGCCCTCGTCCTCGCCCTCGGCTTCGACCACGACCGGCCGTCGACGATGCAGGCCACCACGGACATCAGCTGGATCCCCGCGCTGGACGTCCGCATCCACCTCGGCGTCGACGGCATCTCCCTCCCCCTCCTCGTCCTCACGGCGCTGCTGACCTTCCTGTGCGCCCTGTACACCTACGGCAAGCCGCCCGCCGGGCCGTCCCCCCGGGCGTTCGTCGCCCTGGTGCTCCTCCTGGAGACGGGCACCCTGGCCACCTTCGCCGTCCTCGACCTGCTGCTGTTCTTCCTCGCCTTCGAGACGGTCCTCATCCCGATGTACTTCCTCATCGCCCGCTGGGGCGGCGCCGGCCGCACGGCCGCCGCCGGGAAGTTCATCCTGTACACGCTGCTCGGTTCGGTCGTCATGCTGCTCGGCCTGCTCCTCATCGGGCTCAGGGCGGGCACCTTCGACATGGTGGCACTCGCCACTGACAACGGCCGCTCGCTCAGCACGTCCCTCCAGGTCATCGCCGTCCTGGCGATCGGCATCGGGCTCGCCGTGAAGACCCCGATGTGGCCGCTGCACAGCTGGCTCCCGGACGCCCACACCGCCGCCCCGACCGTCGGCTCCGTCCTCCTCGCGGGCGTCCTGCTGAAGATGGGCACCTACGGCTTCGTCCGCATCCTGCTGCCGGCCGCCCCGGACGGGATGCACGTGCTCGCCCCGTACCTGGCCGCCTTCGCCGTCGTCGGCATCCTCTACGGCTCGCTGGCCTGCCTGGCGCTCGCCCGGCCCGGCGCCGGCGGCGACCTCAAACGGCTGATCGCCTACTCCTCGGTCGGCCACATGGGCTTCGTCCTCCTCGGCATCGCCACCCTCACCCCCACCGGCGTCAACGGCGCGCTCTTCGCGAACATCGCCCACGGCCTCATCACCGGACTGCTGTTCTTCCTGGTCGGCGCCCTCAAGGAACGCACCGGCACCACCGACCTCGACGCCCTCGCAGGCACCACCGGCGCCGCCCTGTACGGCACCGCCCCCCGCCTCGGCGGACTGCTCGCCTTCGGCGCCGTCGCCTCCCTGGGCCTGCCCGGACTCGCCGGCTTCTGGGGCGAGATGCTCGCCATGTTCGGGGCCTTCGACCCCGCGGACGGCCTCAACCGCCCCGCCTACCTCACCTTCATGGCCCTCGCCGGCCTCGGCACCCTGCTGACCGCCGCGTACCTGCTCCTGGTCGTCCGCCGCGTCTGCATGGGCACGCCGAAGCCGACCGCCGACCCCGCGGGCCCGCCGGCCCTCCCGGACGTGCACCGCCACGAGTACGCCGCCTGGGCCCCGCTCGTCGCGCTCACCGTCCTCGCCGGACTCTGGCCCGCGGTGCTGCTGAGCCTCACCGACCCGGCCGTGCAGCAACTCCTCTCGGGAGGCAAGTCGTGACCCTCGCCGCCGCGGACGTCGTGAAGCTCGTCCAGTCCGTCGACTGGGTCGCCATCGCCCCGCCCACCATCACCGCCCTCGCCGCACTGCTCGTCCTGGTCGCCGACCTCTTCGTCCCGCAACGCCGCAAGCACCTGCTCGGCTGGGCCGCGGCCGGGGCGCTGGCCCTCGCCCTCCTGTCCCTGCTGCCGCTCCTCGGCGACGACCGGGGCACCTTCTGCCGCCGCTCCGCCGCCGACACCTGCAGCTACACCGCCGACCAGTTCACCCTGGCCGTGCAGGTGCTGGTCCTCGGCGGCGCCCTGATCGCGGTGCTCCTCTCGGTCACCCTGCTCGCCGACGACGCCCACGGCACCACCGGTGACACCGGCACCCGCACCCTCCCCGACGGGGAGTACTGGTTCCTGCTGCTGTGCTCCGCGGCCGGCGCCGCCCTGCTGCCCGCCGCCCGCGACCTCACCACCCTGGTCGTCGCCCTTGAGGTCGCCTCCCTGCCCGCGTTCGCCCTGGTGGGACTGAAGTTCGGCGACCGGATGTCCGCCGAAGCGGCCCTGAAGTTCTTCCTGTCCTCCGTCACCGCCACCGCCGTGACCCTGATGGGCGTCAGCTTCGTGTACGCGGCCACCGGCAGCATGTACCTCACGGAGATCGCCGACGCCCTCACCGAAGCGGACGGGCAGTTCGCGACCCTCGCCCGGGCGGGCGTCGTCCTCACGCTCGTCGGCTTCGCCTTCAAGACCGCCGCCGTACCGTTCCACTTCTGGGTGCCCGACACCTACGTGGGCGCCCCGCTGCCCGTCGCCGCCTACCTGTCGGTCATCGGCAAGGCCGTCGGGTTCACCGGACTGGTCCTGGTCACCGTCCTCGCCTTCCCCGCCTACGCCGACGTGTGGGGCCCCGCCCTCGCGGTGCTCGCCGCGCTCACCATGACGGTCGGCAACGCCGCCGCCCTGCGCCAGTCGGCCACCCGGGCCCGCGGCGCGGTGCGCCTGCTGGCCTGGTCCTCGGTCGGCCAGGCCGGCTACCTGCTGGTCCCGATCGCCGCGGCGGCGTACCCCGCCGGAGGCGCCACCGCCCACGCCGAACGCGCCGTCGGCTCCACCCTCGCGTACGCCCTGATGTACGCGGTGGTGAACCTCGGCGCCTTCGCCGTCGTCGCGCTGGTCGCCCGCACCCGCCCCTCGAACCGCCTCGACGACTACCGCGGCCTGTACGCCGAGCGCCCGCTCACCGCCCTGGCGCTCGCCTTCCTCCTGCTCTGCCTCGCCGGACTGCCGCCCGGGATCGTCGGCCTGTTCGCCAAGGTGACCGTCTTCTCCTCCGCCGTCGACGCCGGCCTCGGCTGGCTCGCCGTCGTCATGGCCGTCAACGTCGTCATCGCGCTCTCCTACTACCTCCGGTGGACGGCCCTGCTCTTCCGCCGCCCCGAGGAGGCACCCGCCCCCGCGGCGCCGGGCACGCCCCCCGCGGCGCCCGCCGCCCCGGCCCCGGGCGCCGCGGTCCCCGCCGCCACCACGGTCACCACCGCCCCGACCGCCGTGCCGCCGGTCGCCGCCGTTCCCGTTCCGCTTGCGGTCGCGATCGCCCTGACCACCGCCCTCGGCGTCGTCCTGTCCGTCGCCCCGCAGCTCGTGCTGCGGTTCGCCGACACGGTCCTGTTCTGACGTTCCCCGCGGCGACCGTGCCCCGGACCTGTCCCGTTGCCGGTCCGCGCCGCCCCGCCCACCCCGTCCGGGGCCGGCCCCGGACGGGGTGACGCGCGCCGTCACCCGGCCGGCCGACACGCCGGGGCGTGCGCACAAGGGAACTCGTCCCGCCCGCCTGGCGTTGACCAGTACGGGAGGGTCCACTGGACCGTGGAAGAGCCGCCGCGGCCCCCACCGCGGCACACAGCACCAAGGAGCAGAGGGTTCCCCTGCCGCACCACCAGGAGGGCTTACTGTGCACCGCCGGCACAATGGGTTGAAGACCGCTGTTCTCCTCGGAGGGCTGTCGGCGCTCATCATCGTCATCGGCAGCCTCTTCGGACGCACGGGGCTGATCGTCGCCCTGGTCATCGCCCTGGGCACCAATGCCTACGCCTATTGGAACAGCGACAAGCTGGCGCTACGCGCGATGCGTGCCCGGCCGGTCAGCGAATTCGAGGCGCCGGCGCTCTACCGCATGGTCCGCGAGCTGTCGACGCAGGCCAGACAGCCCATGCCACGGCTCTACATCTCCCCGACCGAGGCCCCGAACGCCTTCGCGACCGGGCGCAACCCGCGCAACGCCGCGGTGTGCTGCACCGAAGGCATCCTCCGCATCCTCGACGAACGCGAGCTGCGGGGGGTGATCGGCCACGAGCTGAGCCACGTCTACAACCGCGACATCCTGATCTCCTCGGTCGCCGGCGCCCTCGCCTCGGTGATCATGTTCCTGGTCAACTTCGCCTGGCTGATCCCGATCGGCCGCTCCGACAACGACGAGGGCCCCGGCCTCCTCGGCATGCTGCTGATCATGATCCTGGGCCCGCTCGCGGCCTCCGTGATCAAGCTGGCCATCAGCCGCTCCCGGGAGTACGAGGCGGACGCCTCCGGGGCCCAGCTCACCGGTGACCCGCTGGCGCTGGCGAGCGCCCTGCGCAAGCTGGACGCCGGGACGAAGCAACTGCCCCTGCCGCCGGAGCCGCGGATCGAGACGGCGAGCCACATGATGATCGCCAACCCGTTCCGTCCCGGTCAGGGCCTGTCCAAGATGTTCTCCACCCACCCGCCGATGGCCGAGCGCATCGCCCGACTCGAACAGATGGCAGGACCACACCAGTGAAGACCATCCTCAACGTCATTTGGCTCGTGTTCAGCGGGTTCTGGCTGTTCCTCGGCTACCTGCTGGCCGCACTCCTCCTCTTCATCACCATCATCGGCATCCCCTTCGGCCTGGCGGCGCTGCGCATCGGCGTCTACGCCCTGTGGCCCTTCGGACAGACGGTGGTGGACCGCCCCGGCGCGGGCGCGCCGTCCTGCGTGGGCAACGTCCTGTGGCTGGTCCTCGCGGGCTGGTGGCTGGCGCTCACCCACGTCGTCACGGGCGTCCTCCAGTGCCTCACCATCATCGGCATCCCCCTGGGCCTGGCGAACTTCAAGATGATCCCGGTCTCGCTGATGCCGCTCGGCAAGGAGATCGTCAGCACCGACCGGCCGTTCGCCGGCCGCTGGTGACGGCGCGGCCCCGGCCCCTCCGCCCCGACGAGGGGGCTCGGAGGGACCGGGGCCGCGGAATGCCACCGGCGCTGCCGCCCGCCGCGCGGGCGGCAGCGACTACCGGTAGTTGACGAACTGGAGCGCGAAGTCGAAGTCCTGCCCCTTCAGCAGGGCGATGACGGCCTGGAGGTCGTCCCGGCTCTTGGAGCTGACCCGCAGCTCCTCGCCCTGCACCTGGGCCTTGATGCCCTTCGGGCCCTCGTCCCGGATGATCTTCGCCACCTTCTTGGCGTTCTCCTGGGAGATGCCCTCCTGGATCGAGGCGAAGAGCTTGTACTCCTTGCCGGACAGCTGCGGCTCGCCCGCGTCCAGCGCCTTCAGCGAGATGCCGCGCTTGACCAGCTTGCCCTGGAACACGTCGAGGATGGCGTTCACCCGGTCCTCGGAGTTCGCCTGCATCAGGACCTTCTCACCGGACCAGGCGATCGACGCCCCGACGTTGCGGAAGTCGTAGCGCTGCGAGATCTCCTTCGCCGCCTGGTTGAGGGCGTTGTCGACCTCCTGCCGCTCGACCTTCGAGACGATGTCGAAACTGGAGTCGGCCATGTGCTGTGGCTCCTTGGATCGGGTGCGTGGGATGCGGCCTCGGGGCCGGGACCGCATCCGCAAAGCCTAGCCACCGCTCCGCCGGGGGGTGCCGCTCAATCGAGTGGCGAAGCACCCCCGGGGATCGGGTATCGTTTACGTCGTTGCCAGAGAGCGCAGCGGAAACGCCCGGTCTCCAGCGATATCCCAGGCGGTGTGCCCGAGCGGCCAAAGGGAGCAGACTGTAAATCTGCCGGCTCAGCCTTCCCAGGTTCGAATCCTGGCGCCGCCACACGGATGACGAAGGGCCCGCGACCACCCAGTGGTCGCGGGCCCTTCGTGATGCCCTCCCCCGGAGCCCCCGCCGAGGCATCGCCGCAGTTCGGGCCCGCAGAGCGGGGACCCGTCGGATAGGCTGCCGCCCTTCTTGACGGCAGCATCCTTCCTGATGGGGTGGGGAATGAAGACAGGCAGACGAACCGCCGCGGTGGCCGCGCTCGTGGGGGCGCTGGGCCTCTCGACGCTGAACGCGTCGACGGCCCATGCCGCGGACACCGGCATCACGGTGTCGGACATCGTCATCAACAAGGGCAAGCCGATCCTCGTCGGCACGACCAAGGTGGTGGAGCCGCCCCTCAGCTTCCGCATCACCCTGCCCCGGGGCTACAGCACCGCGAACCCCTTCAGCTACGGCGGGGAGCCCTTCCTCTACCGCGGCAGCATCACCAGGGCGACCGACACCGGGGACAACTACATCGGCCCGGGCAGCTACATCTGCTACGAGGTCGACTCCCGGCGGGCCCGCTGCGAGGGCCACCTCTACATCAACCCGGAGCCGAGCCAGGAGCACGTCGACTCCAACAGCGACGCCACCTCCTGGAAGGTCGGCGTCGCGCTGCAACTGTGGAAGCCCAGCGGGGGCTTCCTGACCGGCGAACTGGAGACGCGTTCCCTGACGGTCCCCCTCAGGCGCGTCTCCAAGACCACCGTCGACGCCTCGCCGGAGCCGGTGGTCCGGGGCCGGACCGTCACCGTCACGGGCAAGCTGACCCGGGCGAACTGGAGCACGAAGAGGTACGACGGCTACGGCGACCGCACGGCCAGCCTCCAGTTCCGCGCCAAGGGCACCGACGCCTTCACGACGGTCAAGAAGGCCACCACCAGCCGGACCGGGGCGCTGAGGACCACGGTCACCGCCTCGGTCGACGGCTACTACCGCTGGGTGTACCAGGGCGACTCCGCGACCGGGCCCGCCACCAGCACCGCCGACTTCGTCGACGTGCGCTGACGCGGCGGAGGGGGTCCGTCCGAGGTGACCAGCGGCGGACGGACCCCCGGTGACCGCCGGCCCGCTCACCCGTGGGCCGGCGGCGTTCGTGACGGCCGCTCAGGAGGCGGTCGGGCACTCCTTCCAGGCCAGGTGGTAGACGGTGCTGACGCTGCCGTCGGTGGAGTCCATGGTCATGAAGCTGGTCTCCGCCGGGTCGGAACCGCCCAGCAGCACCCGCAGCTCCGTGTTGACGTTGACGCTGCGCTTGACCCCGCAGGGAGCCCACACCAGGGACGCCCAGTCGGTGCTGTCGGTGGCCTGCCAGTCGTCCGCCCGCGGGCCGTTGAAGGTGTGGGTCCGCGAGGTGGTGTCGGAGGCGCCCTGGAAGTAGTACGACGCCTTCTGCACGCCGGTGGCGCCCGGCTGGAGGGAGGCGAAGCCGCGGTAGTCGACGCTGGTGACGGCGTACGTGAAGCCTTGCGGGACGTGCACGAGCAGGTTGAGCTGACAGTTCTTCCGGAACCCGGTCGGCGACGAGGCGCCGCCCGCCTGGGCCAGGTAGTCGCTGTAGGTGACGGTGAAGGCGGTGTTGCCGGGCGAAGTGGCGACGGCCGCCGTTCCCGCGCGGCAGCCCGAGCCGTTGACGGTCACCACGTCCACGGTGACCTTGCCGGGGGGCGGTGCGCTGGGGGTGGTGACCGATGCGGTCGCACTCTGCGCGGGGATGACCGCCGCGATGAGTGCGGCGGTCGCGCTGGAGGCGAGCAGTCCGCGAACCATGGTTCTCCTGTCCGTTGCGTGAGGACCGCCGCGGCACCGGGTCGGCGCCGCGGTCGGCAGGTGGGCGGTCGTCCGGCCTGGCGGACGACCGGTCGGGCGGAAGAGCGGGGGTGGGCGGGTGGCTGCCGTACGTCCCTCTGCCGGGCCTGACCCGTGTTCCGTGTCCACCGTCCGCCGGGCCGCCGCGGGGGTGCGGCGGTCCGGCGGACGACGGACACCGGGCGCCGCGCCCCGGCGGGCGTCCCGCACGGTGAGCGGGTGTGCGGGGCCCGCCGGGGCGGGCTTCCGTCAGGGGCCGTCGCGTCCCGGGGCGGCCCTCGACGGAGTCTTCGGGGTCACACGGCCGGGCACTCCCGCCACGCCAGGTGGTAGACGGTGTCGAGGGCGGCGTCGGTGGAGTCCATCGTCATGAAGCTGGTCTTCGTGCGGTCCGAGGTGCCCGCGTTCACGCGCAGCTCGGTGTTGATGTTGAGGTTGCGCTTGACCCCGCACGGGGCCCACACGAGGTTGGCCCACTCCGTGGTGTCGGTGGCCTGCCAGTCCTCAAGGAGCGGCCCGTTGAAGGTGTGCGAGCGGAACGCCGTGGCCGGTGAGCCCTGGAAGTAGTAGGAGGCCTTCTCCACCCCGGACGCACCGGGCTCCAGGGAGGCGAAGCCGCGGTAGTCGGCGCTCATGATCGCGTAGGTGAATCCGTGCGGCACGTGCACGATCAGGTTGAGCTGGCAGTTCTTCCGGAAGTCGGTCGGCAGCGAGGTGCCCCCGACCTTGGCCAGGTAGTCGCTGTAGGTCACCGTGAAGGCGGTGTTGTCCGGGGAGACGGCGACGGCGGCGGTGCCCGCCGGACAGCCGGAGCCGTTGACGGTCGCGACCTCGATCACGATCTTGTCCGGCGGCGCCTCGATGGTGGATGCGGACGCGCCGGCGCCGTGGGCGGGAAGGGCCGTCGCGAGGAGTGCGGCGACCGCCGCGCCGGAGGCGAGCAGAGCACGAACCATGGTTCTCCTGTCCAGTGCCGGCCCCCACGGCGGCACGACGAGCCTGTACCGCCGCGCGGGTGGGGGGTGGTCATGCCGTCCGCGCGGGACGCGGAACGGGCGGCCGGATGCCGAAAGGTTTCGGCCTCGGTGGGGTGTGCGGCACGCAGCATGTCGAGTCCGCATGGGAGCCAGATGAGGATGTGAGAAACGCGTGAGCCGTCCAGGCGTCAACCGTTGAACACGGGGCGAGGAGAGGTCTGTGAGCTGCGGGGACGGCAACCCGTCCGCTCGGTCCGCCGACCGCTCCGGCGGCTGTTTCCAGCCGTTTTCCGCCCCGCCGGAGGCTCCGGCGCGGACCCGTTCGGCAGGTGACGCAGGGGCGTGCCGCGGGCTGTTGTCAGTGGTCCGGGGCACACTGGTGGGATGTCCAGTCGCCGTAGGCTCTGCCCCCGGTGCCGCCGCGAAATCGCCGTTGTCGCGGGGCGCTTCGCCCGTCACGACCCACCCGGCGCGCGGAACGCCGGTTCTCTGCTCTCCTGCCCCGGGTCACGCGCAATCGCCGCGCTCGGGGCGGCACAACCCGCTCTCGACGGATACGCACCCCCCGAGTTCCCCGGGCAACTGCCCCTCTTCTGAACGCTTCCTGAGAACGCTCCCATCCGGCAGCGATCGGAAACGGCCGTCCGCGGACCCGTGACACCCCCGCGCACGCACCGGCGGGCGCCACGGGACCGCCCCGCGACGCCCGCCGGCCCGTGCCCCGCGCTCAGTTGCCCGCGACGCCCTTCACCGCCACCGACACGGGCACCCGACCCGAGATCAGCTCCAGCGTCAGCCCGGCCGTCGCCGGGGTGTCCAACAACTCCACGAGCACCGCGGCCACGTCGTCGCGCGGCACCGGGCCCCGCCCCGTGGACGCCTCCAACCGGACCAGCCCGGTGCCCGCGTCGTCGGTGAGCAGGCCGGGCCGCAGCACCGTGGCGTCCAGACCGTCGCGCGCCAGGACGTCGGCATCGGCCGCGCCCTTGGCCCGCAGGTACGCGTCGAACACCTCGTCGCCCGGGTGCTCGGGGTCGGCCCGCATCGCCGAGACGACCACGAACCGGCGCACGCCGGCCCGTTCGGCCGCGTCCGCGAGGAGCACCGCCGCGGCCCGGTCGACGGTGTCCTTGCGCGCCGCGCCGCTGCCGGGCCCCGCCCCGGCCGCGAACACGACCGCGTCGGCGCCCGTCAGGTGCCGGGCGACCTCCTCGACCCCCGCGGCCTCCAGGTCGCAGACCACGGGCTCGGCCCCGGCGGCCCGCAGGTCCTCGGCGTGTTCGGCCCGGCGCACCAGGCCCGCCACCGCGTCCCCCCGCCGGGCGAGCAACCGCTCCAGCCGCAGCGCGATCCGACCGTGTCCTCCAGCAATGACGATCCGCATGTCCCGACCGTACGCCCGCCGCGCCCGCCGGGCGGCCAGGCGCCGCCGTGCGTCAGCCCGGTGCCTGGGGCCGTCCCTGCCGGGGCAGTTCCAGGGCCGCGGCGGCCGCCGAGTCGCAGTACTCCCGCACCGCGCTGGTGCGGGCCACCACCCTCCCCCGGTGGATCACGATCCGGCTGTACCCCAAGGACAGCACCGCGCCCAGCCGTTGCCCGCGCACCGCGAGCAACTCGGCCGGGAAGCCGGCCTCGACCCGCACCGGCGGCAGCCCGAGCACCTCCCGGGCCGTCGCGCACACGGTGTCGTACGCCGCGTCGGTCCGCACCCCGTAGCGGGAGGCCAACAGGTAGGCGGCCTCCAACGGGTCGCCGCGGCCCACCGGGTTGCCGGTGTCCCGCAGCGCCCCGCTGCCGGCGGCCACCCGCACCCCCGCCGACCGCAGCAGCCGCACCGGGGCGGTCTCCCGCCGCTCCGCGCCCCCGCAGCCGCCCTGCGGCAGGCAGACCACGAAGACCCCGGCCGCCGCGAGCCGTTCGGCGACCCGCCCCGCGGCCTGGTCGGGGAGGTGGGCGAGTCCCCCGCAGGGGCCGAGGGCGACCTTGGGGCGCAGCCCGCCGGCCATGGTCGCGAGCCGGGCCAACCGGGTCGGGTCGTCCCCGTCGGTGTGCAGGTCCACGGCGCAGCCGTGCTCGGCGGCGAGTTCCAGCACCGTCTGCACGTACCCGGTGGGGTCGGGGTCGAGGTCGGGGCGGCCGCCGACCGCCGTGGCCCCCATCCGGACCGCGTCCCGCAGCAGCGCCAGCCCGTCCGCGCCCGCCACCCCGGTCAGCAGCCGGGGCATCGCCACCACGGACAGCTCGGCCAGCCCGCGCAGCGCCCGCCGGGCCTGGAGCACCGCCTCCAGCGCGCCGAGCCCGGCCACGTCCCCGACGCGGACGTGGCTGCGCAGCACGGTCGCCCCGTGCCCGAGTTGGAGCAGCGCGGCCTCGGTGGCGCGCCGCTGGACGTCCTGGACGTCGTACGGGACGGGGCCGGGGGCGTCGGCCGAGAGCGCGGTGTCCGCGTGGGCGTGGGGTTCGGCGGGCGCGGGCAGCAGCAGGTACCCGGTGAGGTCGAGCCGGGTGGCGGCGTACGCGGTGAGGCTGCCGGCGGTGCCGACCGCCTCGATCCGGCCGCTCCCGATCCGCACGTCGACGGTCCGCCCGTCCACCAGGCGGGCCCCGCACAGCAGCAGCCCCGAGCCGTCGGCCGCGGCGCCGTCGTCGCCGGAGGGGCGGGGAGAGCCGGAGGGCGGCTGCTGCGGCTGGCTGTCGGGCATCGCTCTCCTGGGCGCTCGGCCTGCGTGATCACACAGCGTGAGCCGAGCCTAGGACGGCGACCGGGCGGCGTCCGGGAGGAGCGCATTAGTCGTACGGATTGTGGTGCGACGGACGCATGGCCGGGGCACCGCAGCCAGGTGCCCGGCGGCAGCTTCTCCGCTTCGCGGAACGCGCAGCGCGAGTCCGGCACCCAGTAGTACAGCAGCGAGG
>NZ_JBEOWM010000058.1:0-35058 GCF_040296045.1 Streptomyces sp. NPDC002490
CCCCGCCCGCGCCCCCCGAGGCACCCGCGCCTCCCGTGGCCCCGCCCGCCCCCGCCCCCGCCACCCTCCCGGGCGGCACCGGCTTCCCGCCGGGGCACGTCCTGCCGCCGCCGCCCGCCCCGCCCGGCGGGGCGGCCACGTTCTTCCGCCGGGTCGCCGGCGGCGACTGGGCCGGAGCCTTCCGGGCCGCGGTCTGGCCGCTGTTCGCCCTGCTGGTGGTCACCGTGCTGCTCGCGGCGCCGTCGTACGGGCAGAGCGAGTACGACGAGGACACCGTGGGCTTCGGCGACCGCTTCCAGATCAGCCTGGCGCTGGTCCTCCAATCGGTGGGCGGCGACCTGGAGTTCGAGGAGGTCGGCGGCCCGCGGTTCGGCTCCGGTGAGAACTGGCCGGCCGTCGACGCGGACGAGGGCTACGGCTCCGACCGGAGCCCGTTCGGCGAACCGGACGCCGGCCGGGGCGGGCTCGCGATGACCCCGCTCCTGGTCACCGCCGTGTGGCTGCTGGCCCTCTACGGCGGGGTGCGGTTGCTGCGCGACCGCCTCCGGCACCGCACGGACGGGCCGTCGCCCTCCGCCGGTCCCGGGGGCCCGCCGCCCCCGGCCGGCCCCTGGGCGGCGGCCACGCCGTGGACCCGGGGCAGCACGGCGGGCCTCGAAGCGGCGGCCCGGGTGACCCTGCTCCTCACCCTCGGGACGCTGGTGCTGGCACTGATCGCCCGGCCCTCCCTCCGGGAGATCGAGGTGACCGGATCCCTGTGGGCCGTCCCGGGCACCCTGCTGCTGGCCGGCGTCCTGTCCGCGGTGGTCCTCAGCCGCGACGAGCACGCCTGCTGGCTCGCCGCCCGGCCCGGCCTGCTGCGCCTCACCGAAGCGTTCGGCACCGCGCTGCGCGCCCTCGCGGCGGCCCTCGCCCTGTGCGCGCTGATCCTGCTGGTCGTCTACCTCCAGTGGGACGCGGTCCACGACGAGAGCGCCGTCGACGGGGAGTTCTCGCCGCACCTCATCGTGGTGTTCCTGCTGGTGAACCTCGCGGTCAGCGGCCTGGGCTTCGGCTGGGGCGCCCCGGCGCGGATGGAGGCCGGCTCCGGGAGCGGAGGCGGACGCGAGAGCTTCGGACTCTCCGACCTGGGCGAGGCGGTCGGCGGCTGGGCGGTCGCCGGCTCGCTCGCGGCCGGCGCCGTGTGCGCGCTGCTCCTCGGCGTCCTCGCGGCCCGCCGCCACGCCCGCGCCGCGGACCGCTACCTGGCCGGCGGCGTGTTCCTGGTCCTGTTCCTGGGGCTGGTGGCGATCGGCGGGGTCGGGATGGACCAGTCCGGCGCGGGCTTCGGCTCGGCGGGACAGATGCACATGGGCACCGAGGTCTCCGCGGCACTGCTCTTCGGCCTGCTCTGGGTCGCCGGGGGCATCGCGGTGGGCGGGCTGCTGACCCGGCTGTTCACCGTGCAGGGGGCCCACGCGCCCGGGGCCCGGCCGCCCGGGGCCTGAGGGGCCCTGGCCCGCGCGGGGCGCCGGCCCGCCCGGGCGCCGGGTTCCCGGGTCAGGCCCCGCAGGGCGTGCGCTCCCGGCCCTCGCCACCGGGCGAGGGCACCGGGCGGCGGGGCTCCCGCACCCCGGAACCGCCCTCGCCCTCCCCGGGGCCGAGGTCGAACCAGACGGTGACGGTGGTGCCCCGGGGCACCACCGCCCCGGGGACCGGGTACTGCCGGACGACGTAGTCGACGACGGGCCGGTCGGGGTGCGAGGGGTCGGGCCGGTCCGGCGTGTCGAGCACCACGCCGTGCGCCACGGCCGCCGCCCTGGCGTCCACGGCCATCAGACCGACGAACCGGGGAACCCGTACCCCGTGGGTCCTGGGTGTCATATGCACGGAATTCACCCCCAGTGCTACCGAAAGGGTAGCCTCGGGGCGAGGATGTCCGGAACCTCCGCTACCCGGCGTGCGCGGAGCGTGATCCGTCCGTTGACGGCGCCCGTACGAAGCAGTGCGCCGTTGCCCACGCCCGCGCGCCGGGCGTGGGCGTGGGCAACGGCGACGGTACGGGACCTAACACTCCAGCCTGAAGACGCGCACCCACCGCCCGCCGGGGGCCTCGTACTCCTCCCCCCGGGCCATGCCCAAGCGCTCCGCGATCGCGACGGAGCGGGTGTTGCGGGGGTCCACGACGGCGGCCACCCGGCCGACCCCGGCCGCGCGCACCGCGTCCAGCCCGGCCAGCATCGCCGCGGTGGCGTAGCCGCGGCCCCAGTGCGCCCGCCCCAGCCGCCAACCGATCTCGATCTCCCCGACCGGCCCCCACGGATGGGGCCAGGGCTGGGCACCGGCGAAGCCCAGCACGGTCTCGCCGGCGGTGTCCGCGGTGCCGCCCTCCCGGGGGAAGGCGGTCACCGTCCAGAGGCAGAAGCCGAGTTCTGCGTGGTGCCGTCGCTGCCGGGCGGTCAACTCCTCGTACACGGAGCGCTCCGCCGAACTGCCGCCGAGGAAGGCCATGACCTCCGGATCGTCGAACACCCGGTACCAGGAGTGGGCGTCCTCGTGGGTGGGTACCCGCAGCCGTACGGCGGGCAGGTTCCGGTCCGCTGCTGCGGAACGCGGGGAAACGGTCGGCACGGCGCGTGGCGCGGTGGACGGGACGGTACGGGGTGCGGATTGGCTCACGGTACGACCCTTCGGATGACGACGGCTTCCGCCTCATAGACTGCATCTGTCCAGTGCCCGCCGGCACGCAGAAAAATACGAGTCCTGGGGAGATCCCGCCGTGACCGAGCCGCTCTCCGAACACCGCGCAGATGTGATCGTCGTCGGAGCCGGGCCGGCCGGCGCGACGACCGCGTACTACTTGGCCAAGGCCGGCCTCGACGTCCTGCTGCTGGAGAAGACCGCCTTCCCGCGCGAGAAGGTCTGCGGTGACGGGCTCACCCCGCGGGCCACCAAACAGCTCGTCGCCATGGGGATCGACATCTCCGAAGAGGCGGGCTGGCTGCGCAACAAGGGACTGCGCATCATCAGCGGCGGCGTGCGGCTCCAACTCGATTGGCCGGAACTCGCCTCCTTCCCGGACTACGGACTGGTCCGCAAGCGGGACGACTTCGACGAGCAACTCGCCCGCCAGGCGCAGAAGGCGGGGGCCCGGCTGTACGAGCGCTGCAACGTCGGCGCCCCGATCACCGACCCCCGCACCGGACGGATCACCGGCGTCGAGGCCAAGCTGGGGGAGGAGAAGACCCCGGTGACCTTCCACGCCCCGGTCGTGGTCGCCGCCGACGGCAACTCCACCCGGCTGTCGCTGGGGATGGGGCTGCACCGGCGCGACGACCGCCCGATGGGCGTCGCCGTGCGCACGTACTTCACCTCCCCGCGCCACGACGACGACTACCTGGAGTCCTGGCTGGAGCTGTGGGACCGGCGCGGCCCGGTGGACCGGCTGCTGCCCGGCTACGGCTGGGTGTTCGGCATGGGCGACGGCACCTCCAACGTCGGCCTGGGCGTCCTCAACACCTCCGCCTCGTTCAAGGAGCTCGACTGGCGCGAGGTGCTCAAGGCGTGGTGCGCCTCGATGCCCGCGGAGTGGGGCTACACCGAGGAGAACATGACGGGCCCGATCCGGGGCGCCGCACTGCCGATGGCCTTCAACCGGCAGCCGCACTACACGCGCGGTCTGCTGCTGGTCGGGGACGCGGGCGGGATGGTGAACCCGTTCAACGGCGAGGGCATCGCGTACGCCATGGAGTCGGGGCAGATCGCGGCCGAGGTCATCGTCCAGGCGCACGCCCGGAGCACGGCCGCCCAGCGGGAGCTGGCGCTCCAGCGCTACCCGAAGGTCCTCAAGGACACCTACGGCGGCTACTACAACCTGGGCCGCGTGTTCGTGAAGCTGATCGGCAACCCGAAGGTCATGAAGGTGGCCACCGAACGCGGCCTCACCCACCCGGTGCTGATGCGCTTCACCCTCAAGATGCTCGCCAACCTCACCGACCCCACCGGCGGTGACGCGATGGACCGCATCATCAACGGCCTGAGCAAGGCCGCCCCGCGGGCCTGACCCACGACGCGGAAGGGGCCGTCACCCGATGGGTGACGGCCCCTTCCGCGTCGGTGCGGGATCCGGCTAGAGCACGCGGACCGCGCCGTCGGCCGGGTAGCCGGACAGGTCCTGGATGACGACGCCCTTGGCGGGGTTCGCCGCGTCCAGGTACTGGCCGTTGCCGATGTAGACGCCGGTGTGCCAGGCGGCGCCGGCGCTGCCCCAGTAGAGGATGTCGCCGACCTGGAGGTTGGACGTGCCGACCTGGGTCCCGGCGGTGGACTGCTGCTGCGAGGTGCGCGGCAGGCTGATGTTCGCCTGCTTGAACGCGGCCTGCACGAGGCCCGAGCAGTCCCAGGAGTTGGGGCCCGTGCCGCCCATCACGTAGGCGTCGCCCACCTGCGCCTTGAGGAAGGCGATGACGGCGGACACGTTGCCGCTGGACGGGGCGGGGGTGCTCTGCTCCGCGCCGGCCTGCGAGGAGCCGGAGGAGGCGGCGGACCCCGAGGAGCCGGAGCCGGTCGAACCGGTGGGGCTCGTGTCGTTCGCCGCGGCGGTGGTGGTGAGCGTGGTGCGCTCCGCGGTGCGGGAGGCGCGCTCGGCGGCGGCCTTCCGCTCGGCCTCGGCGGCCCGCTCCTCGGCCTTCTCGGCCTCGGCCTTGCGGACGGCCTCGGCACGGTCCTTCTTCGCCTGCGCGGCGGCCTTCTTGGCGGCCGCGTCCTGCTGCGCCCGGATCTGCTCCTGCTCGGCCTGGAGCTCGTAGGTCGCGGCGGCGAGCTGGGTGGCGCTCGCGGAGCGGGCGACCTGGGTCGACAGGTCGGCGGTCAGGGTGGGGAGTTCCAGGGTCTCGGTCACCGGCTCGGCGGCGGGCGCAGCCGAGGCCGAGCCCGCGGTGCCGGCCACCGCGAGGGTGCTGAGTACGCCACCGGCCACCCCGGCGCGCAACTTCGTGGCGTTGCTACGGCGGGGCTTCCGGTGGCTGGGTATATGAGCGGTGTGGGCCATGGGTCCACCGCTATCAGGGGGCCACCGTTACCTTCAAGAAACGTGGTCTGCGCCACAGTTGCTACCCGCGTTGCGTGAATCCCGGGCGTGTCGCCCTTTATTGACGCCGTACCGGACAATACGGTCACTTGTGATCATGCCCGTGATCACGCGGTTTCCTTTTTACGCCCGAATTGCCTTGCGCTTACCACCTGTCAGGGAAGATGGCCAAGCCCGTCAGGTGGGCGGACTCGGGTAATGTGATGGAGGTCACTTCTCGATATCTCCGCGCCCCCTGTGGTCGTGATGATCCGGTGCGCGCGGCCGGTGTCGCCCTTGGCCGGAACGCGACGGTCGCGTGGTGAGGGAGGGGTCGGCTCGACGGTCGCCCCCTCTCCTTCCGCCGCCCTCCGTGGACGGGTCCGTCCCGCCGGGGCGCGTGCGTCCTCCGCGCCCTTTGCTCCTGCTTGCTTCCGCAGTGGTGTTCGAGGGGGTGCGGTGAGGGCGTTTTCTGACTCTTGGTCCCTCTTGGTGGAGGGCGGTGTGGTGTGGAGTTCATGGGGCGGTATGGCATCGATGTGGGGCATGGGTCGGGTTCGAGGGGGTTCGAGGTTGCGCCGCTCGTGAATCGGGGCACGTAGTCCCTCGGTACGGGCGGGGGTTCACGGGGCGTTCACATCGCCGGTCCGGGCCCGGGGTGGTGTGAATGAGCCCCCATTATCAAGCCACTGCGTCCAGCGCGAATTTGCTTCCAGGGCAAGCAGCTTGATAGTGCAAACCCGTTTTCACCTGGGTCGACGGGGTGAGTTGTCACGTATCGTGATCACTCCGCCGCTTCGCGTGCGAAGATCACCGCTCATCTGACTTCATGATCCTTCGTCGGGTGGTGGAGATCACAAAGCCGATCAAGACCCCCGTGTCGCAGATCACAGACCCGCAGGCATAGGATGCAGCGCAGTTGGGCTTGTGACCTGCTTCACATGAATGCGATCTTGGTCCGTCTTCCGGGAGTGACGCGGAGGACTCTCCCGGGTGGCAGGGACTCACGAGCCGTACGGGACGCGAGAGTTCCGTGGGGCTGGTGGGGTCCATGGGGTGGGTGACGGGTTCAGCGCCCTCCCGGGTCCTGTGGCCGCGGGGGGACCGCCGAAGCAGTCAATGCCGACTGAGAGGAGCGAGGAGCGGTGAACGCTTATGCGCCCATCCTCGTACTGGGAGCCCTCGGGGCAGGCTTTGCGATCTTCTCCGTGGTCATGGCCACGCTTATCGGTCCAAAGCGGTACAACCGGGCGAAGCTCGAAGCGTACGAATGCGGTATCGAACCCACGCCGTCACCCGCGGGCGGCGGCCGGTTCCCGATCAAGTACTACCTGACGGCGATGCTCTTCATCATCTTCGATATCGAGATCGTCTTCCTCTACCCGTGGGCCGTCAGCTTCGACGCCCTGGGTCTTTTCGGGCTCGTGGAGATGCTGCTCTTCGTGCTCACCGTCTTCGTCGCGTACGCGTACGTATGGCGGCGCGGCGGCCTGGAATGGGACTGAAACCCGCGAGGGACAGAAGGGTCTAGGGGCCACCAATGGGACTCGAAGAGAAACTGCCGAGCGGCTTTCTGCTGACCACCGTCGAACAGGCCGCGGGCTGGGTGCGCAAGGCGTCCGTCTTTCCCGCCACCTTCGGCCTCGCGTGCTGCGCGATCGAGATGATGACGACGGGCGCGGGCCGCTACGACCTCGCCCGCTTCGGCATGGAGGTCTTCCGCGGCTCACCGCGCCAGGCGGACCTGATGATCGTCGCCGGCCGGGTCAGTCAGAAGATGGCGCCGGTGCTGCGCCAGGTCTACGACCAGATGCCCAACCCCAAGTGGGTCATCTCGATGGGCGTCTGCGCGTCCTCGGGCGGCATGTTCAACAACTACGCGATCGTCCAGGGCGTCGACCACGTCGTCCCCGTGGACATCTACCTGCCGGGCTGTCCGCCCCGGCCCGAGATGCTGTTGGACGCGATCCTCAAACTCCACCAGAAGATCCAGACCTCCAAGCTCGGCGTCAACGCCGAAGAGGCGGCCCGCGAGGCGGAGGAGGCGGCCCTCAAGGCGCTCCCGACCATCGAGATGAAGGGGCTGCTGCGATGAGCCAGGACAACGGCGTCAACCCCGACCAGGAGTTGAACGCCCAGAACCTGCCCGGTCAACGGGGCGACCACGGGGAGGAGGTCCGGGTCCAGCGCGGCATGTTCGGCGCCGCGGACACCGGGGACACCTCCGGCTTCGGCGGACTCGTCCGCTCGGTGCGGCTCCCCGGCGAGGCCACCCGCCCCTACGGCGGCTGGTTCGACGAGGTCGCCGACGAACTGGAGGGCGCCCTGGAGGAACAGGGGCTCGTTCCGGAGAACGCGATCGTCAAGACGGTCGTCGACCGCGACGAGTTGACCTTCCACATCGACCGCGAGCACCTGGTGCGGGTCGCCCAGACGCTGCGCGACGACCCGGCGCTGCGGTTCGAACTCTGCACCGGTGTCAGCGGGGTGCACTACCCCGGCGACCGGGGACGCGAACTGCACGCCGTCTACCACCTGCGCTCGATCACCCACAACCGGCTGGTCCGGCTGGAGGTCGCGGCCCCCGACGCCGATCCGCACGTCCCCTCGCTGGTCGCGGTGTACCCCACCAACGACTGGCACGAGCGCGAGACCTACGACTTCTTCGGGATCGTCTTCGACGGTCACCCCGCGCTCACCCGGATCATGATGCCGGACGACTGGCAGGGCTTCCCGCAGCGCAAGGACTACCCCCTGGGCGGCATCGCCGTCGAGTACAAGGGCGCCCAGATCCCGGCTCCCGACCAGCGGAGGTCGTACTCCTGATGACCACAGCATCTGCTTCGTCCGCGTCCCCGAGGGAGACCACCGAGGGCGCCGTCTACACCGTCACCGGCGGAGACTGGGACGAGGTCGTCCAGTCCGCCGCCAAGGCCGACGACGAACGCATCATCGTCAACATGGGCCCGCAGCACCCCTCCACGCACGGGGTGCTGCGACTGATCCTGGAGATCGACGGCGAGACGGTCACCGAGGCCCGCTGCGGCATCGGCTACCTGCACACCGGCATCGAGAAGAACCTCGAATACCGGACCTGGACCCAGGGCACCACCTTCGTGACCCGCATGGACTACCTGACGCCGTTCTTCAACGAGGCGGCGTACTGCCTCGCGGTGGAGAAGCTGCTCGGCATCGAGGACGAGGTCCCCGACCGGGCCACCGTGATCCGGGTGCTGCTCATGGAGCTGAACCGGCTCTCCTCCCACCTGGTGTGCATCGCCACCGGCGGGATGGAACTCGGCGCCACCACCATCATGATCTACGGCTTCCGCGACCGCGAACTCATCCTCGACATCTACGAGTTGATCACCGGCCTGCGGATGAACCACGCCTACATCCGACCCGGCGGCCTCGCCCAGGACCTGCCCCCCGGCACCGTCGACCACCTGCGCGACTTCGTCAAGAAGATGAAGAAGAACCTCCCCGAATACGACAAGCTCGCCACCGGGAACCCCATCTTCAAGGCCCGCATGCAGGACATCGGCTACCTCGACCTCACCGGCTGCATGGCCCTCGGCGCCACCGGACCCGTCCTGCGCTCCGCCGGACTCCCGCACGACCTGCGCAAGACCCAGCCCTACTGCGGGTACGAGACCTACGACTTCGAGGTGCCGACCACCGACACCTGCGACTCCTACGGCCGCTTCCTGATCCGGCTGGAGGAGATGCGCCAGTCGCTGCGGATCGTCGAGCAGTGCATCGACCGGCTGGAGCCCGGCCCGGTCATGGTCGCCGACAAGAAGATCGCCTGGCCCGCCCAACTCGCCCAGGGCCCGGACGGACTCGGCAACTCCCTCGACCACATCAAGAAGATCATGGGCACCTCCATGGAGGCCCTGATCCACCACTTCAAGCTGGTGACGGAGGGCTTCCGGGTCCCCGCCGGACAGGTGTACGCGGCGGTGGAGTCCCCCAAGGGCGAACTCGGGGCGCACGTCGTCTCCGACGGCGGCACCCGCCCCTTCCGGGTCCACTTCCGCGACCCGTCGTTCACCAACCTCCAGGCCATGGCGGCCATGTGCGAAGGCGGCCAGGTCGCCGACGTCATCGTCGCCGTCGCGTCCATCGACCCCGTGATGGGAGGCGTCGACCGATGACCACCGCACCCCGAGAAGTCAGCCTGGGCATGCCCCAGCCGCCGGCCCCCGACTACCCGGCCGACGTCCGCGCCCGCCTCGAAGCCGACGCCCGGGAACTCATCGACCGCTACCCCGGCGCCCGCTCCGCACTGCTGCCGCTGCTCCACCTCGTCCAGGGCGAGGAGGGCTACGTCACCCGCACCGGCGTGCGGTTCTGCGCCGAGATGCTCGACCTGACCACCGCCGAGGTCACCGCCGTCGCCACCTTCTACACCATGTACCGGCGCCGGCAGGGCGGCGACTACCAGGTCGGCGTCTGCACCAACACGCTCTGCGCGGTCATGGGCGGCGACGCCATCTTCGAGACCCTCAAGAGCCACCTCGACGTCGAGAACGGCGAGACCACCGGGGACGGCAAGGTCACCCTCGAACACATCGAGTGCAACGCGGCCTGCGACTTCGCGCCCGTGGTGATGGTCAACTGGGAGTTCTTCGACAACCAGACCCCCGAGTCCGCCGTCCGGCTCGTCGACGACCTGCGCGCCGGGGCCACCGTGGAACCCACCCGCGGCGCCCCGCTGTGCAGCTTCAAGGAGACCTCCCGCATCCTCGCCGGCTTCCCCGACGAGCGCCCGGGAGCCGTCGACGCCACCGGCGGTGCCGGCCCCGCCTCCCTCATCGGACTGCGCCTGGCCAAGGGCGAACCCGCCGCCCGGGTGGTCCACCCGCGCGCCTCCCGGTCCGCCGCGCGCCCCGCCGGCGCCCCCGGTCCGGGCGCGGAACACCCCAGCTCGCACGACGCACCACAGGACACCTCGGCATCCGACCCCGCGCACCCCTCGGGGCCGGTCACCGAGAACC
Organism: Streptomyces sp. NPDC002490; assembly: GCF_040296045.1. Classification (NCBI taxonomy): domain Bacteria; kingdom Bacillati; phylum Actinomycetota; class Actinomycetes; order Kitasatosporales; family Streptomycetaceae; genus Streptomyces; species Streptomyces sp. NPDC002490. The sequence continues at coordinate 10,048 of NZ_JBEOWM010000058.1, forward strand.
CCGGAGGCACCGCAGGCACCGGGAACACAGCGGAGGGAGCGTGATGACCTTGGCGCCGGAGATCAACCAGAGCAACCCGGAAAAACTGCTCTCACCGGTCCTGTCGGCCTTCTGGGACGAGGAGAAGTCCTGGTCACTGGAGGTCTACCGACGGCACGACGGCTACGAGGGACTGCGCAAGGCCCTCGCCATGTCACCCGACGAGGTCATCGCCTACGTCAAGGAGTCCGGCCTGCGCGGCCGGGGCGGCGCCGGCTTCCCCACGGGCATGAAGTGGCAGTTCATCCCCCAGGGCGACGGCAAGCCCCACTACCTCGTCGTCAACGCCGACGAGTCGGAGCCGGGGACCTGCAAGGACATCCCGCTCCTCTTCGCGAACCCGCATTCCCTCATCGAGGGGATCGTCATCGCCTGCTACGCCATCCGCTCGCAACACGCCTTCATCTATCTGCGCGGCGAGGTCGTCCCCGTGCTGCGCAGGCTGCACGAAGCCGTGCGCGAGGCGTACGACGCCGGCTACCTCGGCACCAACGTCCTCGGCAGCGGCCTCGACCTCGACGTCGTCGTCCACGCCGGCGCCGGCGCGTACATCTGCGGCGAGGAAACCGCACTCCTGGACTCGCTCGAAGGCCGTCGCGGCCAGCCGCGACTGCGACCTCCCTTCCCGGCCGTCGCGGGCCTGTACGCGTGCCCCACTGTGGTGAACAACGTCGAGTCCATCGCTTCGGTTCCCGCGATCCTGAACCGGGGCAAGGAGTGGTTCCGCTCGCTCGGCAGCGAGAAGTCCCCCGGCTTCACCCTGTACTCGCTCAGCGGCCACGTCGCCGGCCCCGGCCAGTACGAGGCGCCGCTCGGCATCACCCTGCGCCAACTCCTCGACATGAGCGGCGGGATGCGTCCCGGACACCGCCTCAAGTTCTGGACCCCCGGCGGCTCCTCCACCCCGATCCTCACCGACGAGCACCTCGACGTGCCCCTCGACTACGAGGGCGTCGGCGCCGCCGGCTCGATGCTCGGCACCAAGGCCCTCCAGTGCTTCGACGAGACCACCTGCGTGGTGCGCGCCGTCACCCGCTGGACCGAGTTCTACGCCCACGAGTCCTGCGGCAAGTGCACCCCCTGCCGCGAAGGCACCTACTGGCTCGTCCAGTTGCTGCGCGACATCGAGGCGGGCCGCGGCGTGATGAGCGACCTCGACAAGCTGAACGACATCGCCGACAACATCAACGGCAAGTCGTTCTGCGCCCTCGGCGACGGAGCCGCGTCGCCGATCTTCTCCTCGCTCCAGTACTTCCGCGCCGAGTACGAGGACCACATCACCGGCCGCGGCTGCCCCTTCGACCCGGCCAAGTCCACCGCCTGGGCCGACCACCCCGCCGACACCACGGAGGTGAACGCATGACGGTCACCACGAACGCGCCCTCCGGCGGCGGAGCCGCGCCCCCGCCCGCCGACCTGGTCACGCTGACCATCGACGGCGTCGAGATCAGCGTGCCCAAGGGCACCCTGGTGATCCGGGCCGCCGAACTCCTCGGCATCGAGATCCCCCGCTTCTGCGACCACCCCCTGCTCGACCCCGCCGGCGCCTGCCGGCAGTGCATCGTCGAGGTGGAGGGACAGCGCAAGCCCATGGCGTCCTGCACCATCACCTGCACCGACGGGATGGTCGTCAAGACGCAACTCACCTCGCCGGTCGCCGAGAAGGCCCAGCGCGGGGTGATGGAGCTGCTGCTCATCAACCACCCGCTGGACTGCCCGGTCTGCGACAAGGGCGGCGAGTGCCCGCTCCAGAACCAGGCCATGTCGGTCGGCTCCCCGGACACCCGCTTCGAGGGCCGCAAGCGCACCTACGAGAAGCCCGTCCCGATCTCCACCCAGGTGCTCCTCGACCGCGAGCGCTGCGTGCTCTGCGCCCGCTGCACCCGCTTCAGCAACCAGGTCGCCGGCGACCCGATGATCGAGCTGATCGAACGCGGCGCCCTCCAGCAGGTCGGCACCGGCGAGGGCGACCCCTTCGCGTCGTACTTCTCCGGCAACACCATCCAGATCTGCCCGGTCGGCGCGCTCACCTCCGCCGCCTACCGGTTCCGCTCCCGCCCCTTCGACCTGGTCTCCTCGCCGAGCGTCTGCGAGCACTGCGCCGGCGGCTGCGCCACCCGCACCGACCACCGGCGCGGCAAGGTCATGCGGCGCCTCGCCGCCGACGACCCGGAGGTCAACGAGGAGTGGATGTGCGACAAGGGCCGCTTCGGCTTCCGCTACGCACAGCGGCCCGACCGCCTCGCCCATCCGCTGCTGCGCAACCCCGACACCGGTGAACTGGAGCCGGCCGGCTGGCCCGAGGCCCTCGACGCCGCCGCCCGCGGCCTGAGCGCCGCCCGCGGCCGGACCGGGGTCCTCACCGGGGGTCGGCTCACCGTCGAGGACGCCTACGCGTACAGCAAGTTCGCGCGGGTCGCCCTGGGCACCAACGACATCGACTTCCGGGCCCGCGCGCACAGCGCCGAGGAGGCCGACTTCCTCGCCGCCCGGGTCGCCGGCCGCGGCCGGGACCTGGACGGCAGCGGAACGACCTACCGCGAGCTGGAGCAGGCGCCCGCGGTGCTGCTGGTCGGCTTCGAGTCGGAGGAGGAGGCCCCCGGGGTCTTCCTGCGGCTGCGCAAGGCATGGCGCACCCGCGGCCAGCGGGTCTTCGCGCTCGCCAGCCACGCCAGCCGCGGACTGGAGAAGGCCGGCGGCACCCTGCTGCCCGCCGCGCCCGGCACCGAGACCGAGTGGCTGGACGCCCTGGCCAGCGGCGTGGGTCTGGAGAGCGGGGGCACCGAGGCCGCCGAGGCGCTGCACGCCGAAGGCGCGGTCCTGCTCGTCGGCGAGCGGCTGGCCGGCGTCAAGGGCGGGTTGACGGCGGCCCTGCGGGCCGCCACCGCGACCGGCGCCCGGCTGGTGTGGATCCCGCGCCGGGCCGGCGAGCGGGGCGCGGTCGAGGCCGGCGCCCTGCCCTCGCTGCTGCCGGGCGGCCGACCGGCCACCGACCCGCGGGCCCGCGAGGAGGTCGCCGCGGCCTGGGGCCTCGCCGAACTCCCGCCCCGCTACGGCCGGGACACCGGCGAGATCGTGGAGGCCGCCGCCGGCGGACTCCTCGGCGCCCTGCTGGTCGGCGGGGTCGAGGTCACCGACCTGCCCGACCCGGCCCGGGCCCGGGCCGCGCTGGACGGGGCCGGCTTCGTGGTGAGCCTGGAGCTGCGGCCCGGCGAGGTCACCGACCGCGCCGACGTGGTGTTCCCGGTGGCCGCGGTCGCCGAGAAGGCGGGCACCTTCCTCAACTGGGAGGGCCGCGCCCGGCCGTTCGAGGCCGCCCTCAAGCCCGACCAGCTGGCCCGTCGGGTGGCGCCCACCGACGCGCGCGTCCTCCAGATGCTCGCCGACGCGATGGACGTCCACCTCGGCCTGCCGGACCTGCGCACCCTGCGCGGCGAACTGGACCGGCTCGGCGGCTGGGACGGCCCCCGGGCCGACGACCCGGTGCACTCCGCCGGCGCCCCGCCCCGCCCGGCGGCCGGTCAGGCCGTGCTCGCCGGTCACCGGCTGCTGCTCGACCGGGGCCGGCTCCAGGAGGGCGACGAGGCCCTCGCCGGCACCCGTCACCCGGCCGTGGCCCGGCTCTCCGCGGCCACCGCGGCGGAGGTGGGCGTCGGTGACGGCGAGTTCCTCGGCGTCACCGGTCCCGCCGGCTCCACCGTGCTGCCGCTGGTGGTGACCCGGATGCCCGACCGGGTGGTGTGGCTGCCGCTCAACTCGGCGGGCGAGGGCGTCGCCGCCGACACCGGGGCGCTGCCCGGCGCACTCGTCCGCATCGGCCCGGCTGACCGGCCGGGCTCGCAGGAGGTCACGGAGGTGGAGTCATGACGCCTCAGACGCTGATGCCGCTCGCCCTGGAAGACCTGTCGATGTTCGGCCGCGACCCGTGGTGGCTGGTGGTCATCAAGGCGGTGTTCTGCTTCGCCTTCCTGATGGTGACCGTCCTGGTCTCCATCGTGTGGGAGCGCAAGGTGGTCGCCTGGATGCAGCTGCGGATCGGCCCCAACCGGCACGGTCCGTGGGGGATGCTCCAGTCGCTCGCCGACGGCATCAAGCTGATGCTGAAGGAAGACGTCATCGTCAAGCGCGCGGACAAGGTGGTGTACGTCCTCGCGCCGATCGTGGCGGCGATCCCCGCGTTCATGGCGATCGCGGTGATCCCCTTCGGCCCGGCCGACAACCAGGTGTCGATCTTCGGACAGCGCACCACGATGCAGCTGACCGACCTGCCGATCGCGATGCTGTACATCCTCGCGGTCGCCTCGGTCGGCATCTACGGCATCGTGCTCGCGGGGTGGAGCTCCGGTTCCACCTATCCGCTGCTCGGCGGCTTGCGCTCCTGCGCGCAGATGATCTCCTACGAGATCGCCATGGGCGCGGCCTTCGCCTCGGTGTTCCTGTACTCGGGGTCGATGTCCACCTCCGCGATCGTGGACGCGCAGGCCGACCGCTGGTACGTGGTGCTGCTGCCGGTGTCGTTCCTGATCTACATCGTCACCATGGTCGGCGAGACCAACCGGGCCCCGTTCGACATGCCGGAGTCCGAGGGCGACCTGGTCGGCGGCTTCAACACCGAGTACTCGTCGATCAAGTTCGCGATGTTCATGCTCGCCGAGTACGTGAACATGGTGACGGTCTCCGCGGTGTCGGTGACCCTGTTCCTGGGCGGCTGGCGGGCCCCGTACCCGATCAGCACCTTCTGGGAGGGCGCCAACCAGGGGTGGTGGCCGCTGCTCTGGTTCGTCCTCAAGGTGCAACTGCTGCTGTTCTTCTTCATCTGGCTGCGCGGCACCCTGCCCCGCGTCCGCTACGACCAGCTGATGAAGCTCGGCTGGAAGGTCCTCATCCCGGTCTCGGTGCTCTGGCTGATGCTCGTCGCCACCGTCAAGACGCTGCGCAACGAGGGCTACGAGTTCGCCGACATCGCCCTCTACGTGGGCGGCGGCGTGATCGCCCTGCTGTTGCTCTCCGTGGTGGTGGACGTGCTCCGCGACCGCGGTCGGGCCCGGGCCGCGGCCGAGGAGGCGCCGGAGCCCGTCGCGTTCGACCCGATGGCCGGCGGGTTCCCGGTGCCGCCGCTGCCGGGCCAGGAGCTGCCCGCGGTGCCGCGGCGGCGTCCGCGCCGGGAGCGGGAGCTGGTTGGCAGTGGCGGACCGGACACGGTGAGTGACGGTGCCGCGGGCGGGACCACCGACGGAAAGGAGGCGTCCGATGGCTGAGCGATCCCCGGAGCCGGACGGCGTCGAGGCGGCCAAGCAGGGGTTCCAGAACCCCGTGGCGGGCTTCGGCGTGACGTTCACGGCCATGTTCAAGAAGCGGCTGACCGAGCAGTACCCGGAGCAGCCCAAGACCACGGCGCCCCGGTTCCACGGCCGCCACCAGCTCAACCGCCATCCGGACGGGCTGGAGAAGTGCGTGGGCTGCGAGCTGTGCGCGTGGGCGTGCCCCGCGGACGCCATCTACGTGGAGGGCGCCGACAACACCGAGGAGGAGCGCTACTCCCCGGGCGAGCGGTACGGCCGCGTCTACCAGATCAACTACGCCCGCTGCATCCTGTGCGGGCTCTGCATCGAGGCGTGCCCCACCCGGGCGCTCACGATGACCAACGAGTTCGAGCTGGCCGACAGCAGCCGCGAGAACCTCATCTACACCAAGGAGCAGCTCCTCGCCGGCCTGGAGGAGGGCATGGTCGACTCCCCGCACGCGATCCACCCGGGGACCGACGAACAGGACTACTACCGGGGGCTGGTGACGCACGCGGCGCCCGGCACGGTCCGTCAGACGGCCACCTCCCAGGGCGAGAAGCCCGACGAGGACGCGTCCGACGGGGGCTCCGCCGCCTCCGGCGCGGCCCGGCGGGCGGAAGGGAGCCAGGCGTGAACCAGCTCGCCGCCGCCACCTCGACGGGCGAGGCCGTCCAGTTCTGGATCCTCGGGACGGTCGCCGTCGTCGGCGCGCTGTGCACGATCCTGATGCGCAGGGCGGTGCACAGCGCACTCTGCCTCGCCGGGACCATGATCGTCCTCGCGGTGTTCTACCTCGCGAACGGCGCCTACTTCCTCGGCATCGTCCAGATCGTCGTCTACACCGGCGCGATCATGATGCTGTTCCTCTTCGTGGTCATGCTCGTCGGGGTGACCGCCGCGGACTCGCTGAAGGAGACCATCAAGGGCCAGCGCTGGCTGGCCGCCCTGTGCGGCCTGGGCTTCGGGGCGCTGCTCGTCGGCGGGATCGGCAACGCCGCGCTCTCCGAGTCCCGGGGGCTGGCGCAGGCCAACGCCGGGGGCAACGTGGAGGGGCTGGCCGCCCTGATCTTCACCAAGTACGTCTTCGCCTTCGAGATCACCGGTGCGCTGCTGATCACCGCGACGGTGGGCGCGATGGTGCTCACCCACCGGGAGCGCACCGAGCGGGCGAAGACCCAGCGCGAGCTGGCCGAGCAGCGGGTGCGCGAGGGCAAGCACCTGCCGCCGCTGCCCGCCCCGGGCGTCTACGCCCGGCACAACGCGGTCGACATCGCGGGCCTGCTGCCCGACGGCACCCCGTCCGAGCTGACCGTGAACCAGACGCTCCGCGCGCGGGGCCAGGTCCGGGACGTGTCGGGCCAGGCGCTGGAGGACCTGAAGGCCATCGAGCAGCGCTCCGAGGAGCGACTGGAGCGGGCCCGGCCCGAGGAGGCGGCGAAGTGAGCCCGGTCAACTACCTGTACCTGGCGGCCCTGCTGTTCACCATCGGGGCCACCGGGGTGCTGATCCGCCGCAACATGATCGTGGTGTTCATGTGCATCGAGTTGATGCTGAACGCCTGCAACCTCGCGTTCGTCGCCTTCTCCCGGATGCACGGCAACCTCGACGGCCAGATCATCGCGTTCTTCACGATGGTCGTCGCCGCCGCCGAGGTCGTGGTCGGGCTCGCGATCATCGTGTCGCTGTTCCGTTCCCGGCACTCGGCTTCGGTCGACGACGCCAGCCTGATGAAGCTGTAAGGGGACCCTGACTCGTGGAGAACCTGATTGCGCTGCTCGTCGCGGCGCCCCTGCTCGGAGCGGCGGTCCTGCTGTGCGGCGGCCGTCGACTCGACCGCACCGGTCATCTGGTGGGCACGGCCCTCGCGGGCGCGTCCTTCCTCATCGGCGCGGTGCTCTTCGCGGAGCTGCTCGGCCGCGGCGCCGAGGACCGCACGCTGCACCAGCACCTGTTCAGCTGGATCCCCGTCGAGGGCTTCCAGGCGGACATCGCCTTCCAGCTGGACCAGCTCTCGATGACCTTCGTCCTGCTGATCACCGGCGTGGGCACGCTGATCCACGTCTACTCGATCGGCTACATGGAGCACGACGAGCGGCGCCGCCGCTTCTTCGGCTACCTGAACCTGTTCCTCGCGGCGATGCTGTTGCTGGTCCTCGCCGACAACTACCTGCTGCTGTACTTCGGTTGGGAGGGCGTGGGCCTCGCCTCGTACCTGCTGATCGGCTTCTGGCAGCACAAGCCCAGCGCCGCGACCGCCGCCAAGAAGGCGTTCCTGGTCAACCGGGTCGGCGACATCGGGCTGTCCATCGCGATCATGCTGATGTTCACCACCTTCGGCACCTTCGCCTTCGGGCCGGTGCTGGGCTCGGTCGGGGAGACCTCGGAGGGCACCCTCACCGCGATCGGGCTGATGCTGCTGCTGGCCGCCTGCGGCAAGTCCGCGCAGGTGCCGCTCCAGTCCTGGCTGGGCGACGCGATGGAGGGCCCGACCCCGGTCTCCGCGCTGATCCACGCGGCGACCATGGTGACCGCCGGCGTCTACCTGATCGTCCGCTCCGGCGCGATCTTCAACGCCGCCCCGGACGCCCAACTGGTCGTCGCCATCGTCGGCACCGTGACGCTGCTGTTCGGTGCGATCGTCGGTTGCGCCAAGGACGACATCAAGAAGGCGCTCGCCGGTTCGACGATGTCCCAGATCGGCTACATGGTGCTGGCCGCGGGCCTCGGCCCGCTGGGCTACGTCTTCGCGATCATGCACCTGGTGACGCACGGCTTCTTCAAGGCCGGGCTGTTCCTGGGCGCCGGCTCGGTGATGCACGGCATGAACGACGAGGTCGACATGCGCAAGTACGGCGGCCTCAGGAAGTACATGCCGGTCACCTTCGTCACCTTCGGCCTCGGCTACCTGGCGATCATCGGCTTCCCCGGGCTGTCCGGCTTCTTCTCCAAGGACATGATCATCGAGGCGGCCTTCGCCAAGGGCGGCGTCCAGGGCTGGATCTTCGGCTCCGCGGCCCTGCTGGGCGCGGTGATCACCGCGTTCTACATGACCCGGGTGATGCTGCTGACCTTCTTCGGCGAGAAGCGCTGGCAGCCGGACGCGGACGGCAACCCGCCGCACCCGCACGAGTCCCCGAAGTCCATGACGATCCCCATGATCGTCCTGGCCTTCGGCTCGGTGTTCGCCGGCGGCCTGTTCAGCATCGGCGACCGCTTCCAGCACTGGCTGGAGCCGGTCACCGGGCCCACCGAGCACGGCCACCCGCCGCTCAGCGCGATGACGGTCACCCTCGCCACCGTGGCGGCGCTCGTCATCGGCGTCGCCGTCGCCTACGCCATGTACGGCCGCCGGCCCGTCCCGGTGGTCGCCCCGCGCGGCTCCCTGCTCACCCGGGCGGCCCGCCGCGACCTCCTCCAGGACGACTTCAACCACGTGGTCCTGGTGCGCGGCGGCGAGCACCTCACGCGTTCCCTGGTGTACGTGGACCACACCCTGGTCGACGGGGTGGTCAACGGCACCGCGGCGTCCTTCGGCGGCCTCTCCGGGCGGCTGCGCCGGCTCCAGAACGGTTACGCGCGCTCGTACGCGGTCTCGATGTTCGGCGGCGCCGCCGTCCTGGTCGCCGCGACCCTGCTCATGAGGGCGGTCTGATAGCGATGTCCTTTCCCCTGCTCACCGCGACGGCGGCGCTCCCGGCGATCGGAGCGATCGCCACCGCCGCCGTCCCCGCCGCGCGGCGCACCGCCGCCAAGTGGCTGGCGCTGCTGGTCTCGCTGGCCACCCTGGTCCTGGCGATCGTCGTCGCCGTCCGCTTCGAACCGGGCGGCGACCGCTACCAACTCACCGAGTCCCACTCCTGGATCAGCGACTTCGGGGTGCGCTACGAACTCGGGGTGGACGGCATCGCCGTCGCCCTGATCGGGCTCACCGCCCTGCTGATCCCGTTCATCATCCTCGCCGGCTGGCACGACGCCGACCCCTCCCCGGGCTCCCCGGACCGCGTCGACTCCCGCTGGCGGCCCACCCAGGGCTTCTTCGCCCTGATCCTCGCCGTCGAGGCGATGGTGATCCTCTCCTTCGAGGCCACCGACGTCTTCCTCTTCTACGTCTTCTTCGAAGCCATGCTCATCCCGATGTACTTCCTCATCGGCGGCTTCGGGGACCGCGCCCACGAGGGCGGCGACAAGGCGGCGGCGACCCAGCGGTCCTACGCCGCGGTCAAGTTCCTGCTCTACAACCTGGCCGGCGGGCTGGTCATGCTGGCCGCCGTGATCGGGCTGTACGTGGTCGCCGGGAGCTTCTCGCTCCAGGAGATCGCGGCGGCCCGGGCCAGCGGCTCGCTGGAGATGGCGACCACCACCGAGCGGCTGCTGTTCCTCGGCTTCTTCTTCGCCTTCGCGGTGAAGGCCCCGCTGTGGCCGCTGCACACCTGGCTGCCCAACGCCATGGGCGAGTCCACCGCCCCGGTCGCCGTGCTGATCACCGCGGTCGTCGACAAGGTCGGCACCTTCGCGATGCTCCGCTTCTGCCTGGGCCTGTTCCCCGAGGCGTCGCAGTGGGCCACCCCGGTGGTCCTGGTGCTGGCGCTGATCAGCATCGTCTACGGGGCGCTGCTCGCGGTGGGCCAGCGGGACATCAAGCGGCTGGTGGCGTACGCCTCGATCTCCCACTTCGGCTTCATCGTGCTCGGCATCTTCGCGATGACCTCGCAGGGCCAGAGCGGCGCCACCCTCTACATGGTCAACCACGGCATCTCGACCGCGGCCCTGATGCTCGTCGCCGGGTTCCTGATCTCCCGGCGCGGCTCGCGGCTCATCGCCGACTACGGGGGAGTCCAGAAGGTCGCCCCGGTGCTCGCCGGGACCTTCCTGATCGGTGGGCTCGCCACGCTGTCCCTGCCCGGGCTCGCCCCCTTCGTCAGCGAGTTCCTGGTGCTGGTCGGCACCTTCGCCCGGTACCCGGTGGTCGGCATCATCGCCACCCTCGGCATCGTGCTGGCCGCGCTGTACGTCCTCGTCCTCTACCAGCGGACGATGACCGGCCCGGTCAAGCCCGAAGTCGCCACCATGCCCGACCTGAAGGTGCGGGAACTCGTGGTGGTGGCCCCGCTGATCGCCCTGCTGATCTTCCTGGGCGTCTTCCCGAAGCCGCTCACGGACATCGTCAACCCGGCGATCCAGCACACCATGTCCGACGTCCAGAAGACGGACCCCCAGCCCGAGGTGGAGGCGGCCAAGTGAGTGCCACAGCCGTCCACAGCCTGTGGACAACAGCGGCCGAGCCGCTCAACAAGATCGACGCGCCGGACATCGAGTACGGGCAGCTCGCGCCCGTCCTCATCGTGATCGCCGCCGCGGTCATCGGCATCCTGGTGGAGGCCGCCGTCCCGCGCAAAGCGCGCTACCACGTCCAACTCCTCGTCTCCTCCGTGGCGCTGGCCTCCGCCTTCGCCGCGGTCGTCGCCCTCGCCGCCAGCGGGTACGCCACCACCAAGGCCGGCATCGTCGCCATGGGCGCGATCGCCGTCGACGGGCCCGCCCTGTTCCTCCAGGGCGTCATCCTGCTCACCGGGCTCGTCGCGGTGTTCACCTTCGCCGAACGCCGCCTCGACCCCGTGGTCCACGGCAACCGCGTCGACTCCTTCACCGCGCAGGCCGGCTCCACCCCCGGCAGCGACGGGGAGAAGGCCGCGGTGAAGGCGGGGTTCACCACCACCGAGGTGTTCCCGCTGGCGATGTTCGCCATCGGCGGCATGCTCGTCTTCCCCGCCGCCAACGACCTCCTGACGCTCTTCATCGCCCTGGAGGTCTTCTCCCTGCCGCTGTACCTGCTGTGCGCGCTGGCCCGCCGCAAGCGGCTGATCTCCCAGGAAGCCGCCGTCAAGTACTTCCTGCTCGGCGCCTTCGCCTCCGCGTTCATGCTCTTCGGCATCGCCCTGCTGTACGGGTACGCCGGCTCCGTGTCGTACGCCACCATCGCGCAGGTCGTCGACGGCACGGTCGCCGAGGTCACCCCGGTCCTCGCCGAGACCATGGGCAACGACGCGCTGTTGCTGGTCGGCGCCGCCCTGCTGGTGATGGGGCTGCTGTTCAAGGTCGGCGCGGTGCCGTTCCACATGTGGACCCCCGACGTCTACCAGGGCGCGCCCACCCCGGTCACCGGGTTCATGGCCGCCGCCACCAAGGTCGCCGCCTTCGGCGCGCTGCTGCGCGTGCTGTACGTGCTGCTGCCCGGGCTGCGCTGGGACTGGCGGCCGGTGATGTGGGGCGTCGCGATCCTCACCATGCTGGCCGGGGCGATCGTCGCGATCACCCAGACCGACGTCAAGCGCCTGTTGGCGTACTCGTCCATCGCGCACGCCGGATTCATCCTCGCGGGCGTCATCGCGGCCTCGCCCGAGGGCATCTCCTCGGTGCTCTTCTACCTGGGCGCGTACTCCTTCGTGACGATCGGCGCCTTCGCCGTGGTCACCCTGGTCCGGGACGCCGGGGGCGAGGCCACCCACCTGTCCAAGTGGGCCGGGCTGGGGCGGCGCTCCCCGCTGGTCGCCGCGGTCTTCGCGGTGTTCCTGCTGGCCTTCGCCGGCATCCCGCTGACCAGCGGGTTCTCCGGGAAGTTCGCCGTGTTCAAGGCGGCGGCCGAGGGCGGCGCCGGGGCGCTGGTCGTGGTGGGTGTGCTGTCCTCCGCGATCGCCGCGTTCTTCTACCTCCGGGTGATCGTGCTGATGTTCTTCAGCGAGCCCACCCCCGAGGGCCCCACCGTGGCGGTGCCCTCCGCGCTCACCTCCACCGCCATCGCCCTGGGCGTGGTGGTCACCCTGGTGCTGGGCGTGGCGCCCCAGTACTTCCTGGACCTGGCCGGTCAGGCGGGGGTGTTCGTGCGCTGACCCTCCGCGGCCCGATGCGACGGCCCGCCCCCGCCGAGCGCGGGGGCGGGCCGTCGCACGTTCCGGGTCGGGTCGTGGACAACGCGTCCCGGTGTCGGCGGGTGCGCCTATCGTGGGACGGGTGCGGTCGCGGTGGCCGACGGGGCCGGGTCGGCCGAGGCACAGGGGAAGCGAAGGAACGTGACCGGGGTGACGGAGACGACGGGGGCCGAGGGGCCGGGCGGGCCGCAGGGCGCGCTGGAGACGCTGCGGCGGGTGTTCGGCTACGAGGCGTTCCGCGGCGACCAGGAAGCGATCGTGGAGCACGTGATCGCGGGCGGGGACGCGGTGGTGCTGATGCCCACCGGCGGCGGCAAGTCCCTGTGCTACCAGATCCCCGCCCTGGTCAGAGCGGGTACCGGGGTGGTGGTCTCGCCGCTGATCGCCCTCATGCAGGACCAGGTGGACGCCCTGCGGGCGCTCGGGGTGCGCGCCGGCTTCGTCAACTCCACCCAGGACTTCGACGAGCGCCGGGTGGTGGAGGCCCAGTTCCTCGCCGGGGAGCTGGACCTGCTGTACCTCGCCCCCGAGCGGCTGCGGCTGGACTCCAGCCTCGACCTGCTCTCCCGCGGCAAGGTCTCGCTCTTCGCGATCGACGAGGCGCACTGCGTCGCCCAGTGGGGCCACGACTTCCGGCCGGACTACCTGGCCCTGGCCGTGCTCGGCGAACGCTGGCCGGACGTGCCGCGGATCGCGCTCACCGCCACCGCCACCGCCGCCACCCACCAGGAGATCACCGCCCGGCTCGGCATGGACCGGGCCCGGCACTTCGAGGCCAGCTTCGACCGGCCCAACATCCAGTACCGGATCGCGCCGAAGGCCGAGCCGCGCAAGCAGTTGCTGACGCTGCTGCGCGAGGAGCACGCGGGCGACGCCGGCATCGTGTACTGCCTGTCCCGCTCCTCGGTGGAGAAGACGGCCGAGTACCTGGTGCGGCACGGCATCGACGCCGTCCCCTACCACGCGGGCCTGGACGCCCGCACCCGCGCCGCGAACCAGTCCCGGTTCCTGCGCGAGGACGGCCTGGTCGTCGTCGCCACCATCGCCTTCGGCATGGGCATCGACAAGCCCGACGTCCGGTTCGTGGCCCATCTGGACCTGCCCAAGTCCGTCGAGGGCTACTACCAGGAGACCGGCCGCGCCGGCCGGGACGGGCAGCCGTCCACGGCGTGGATGGCGTACGGGCTGAACGACGTGGTCCAGCAGCGCCGGATGATCCAGTCCGGGGAGGGCGACGAGGCGTTCCGCCGCCGCGCCACCTCCCACCTGGACGCGATGCTGGCGCTGTGCGAGACGGTGGAGTGCCGGCGGGCCCGGCTGCTGCGGTACTTCGGCCAGGAGCCGGAGAGCGAGCAGTGCGGCAACTGCGACACCTGCAAGGCCCCGCCCGAGACCTGGGACGGCACGGTGGCCGCGCAGAAGGTGCTGTCGACCGTGGTCCGGCTGGACCGGGAGCGGCGGCAGAAGTTCGGCGCCGTCCACCTGGTGGACATCCTGCTGGGCCGCCGGACCGCGAAGGTCATCCAGTTCGACCACGACCAGCTCTCCGTGTTCGGCATCGGCGAGGAGCTGACCGAGGCCGAATGGCGCGGCGTGATGCGGCAGTTGCTGGCGATGGAACTCCTCGGTGTGGAGGGCGAGTACAGCACCCTGGTGCTCACCGAACACAGCGGGGCGGTGCTGCGCGGGGAGCGGAAGGTGCCGTTGCGCAAGGAGCCCAAGCGGCCCACCACCCGGACCAACACCGGGTCGGGCGGCGAGCGCAAGGCCAAGGCCGCCGTCGACCTGGCGCCGGAGCTGCTGCCGGTCTTCGAGGCGCTGCGCGCCTGGCGCGCCGAGCAGGCCCGGGAGCAGGGCGTTCCCGCGTACGTCGTCTTCCACGACGCGACCCTGCGGGAGATCGCCACCGCGGCGCCCACCACCGTCGCCGAGCTCGGCGGCATCGGCGGGGTCGGCGAGAAGAAGCTGGCGACCTACGGGGAGGGCGTGCTCGCGGTCCTGGCGACCGCCGCGGCCGGTGCGGTCGCCGATGCGCCGGACGCACCGCCCGCCGCCCCGGCGAAGGCCCCGGCGGCGAAGGCCACCGGAGCGAAGCCCCCGGCCGCCCCCGCCGCAGCCGCCCCCGACGACGGCTTCGACTGGGGCGCCGAGCCGGCGGAGCCGGAGGACCTCGACTGGTGAGGCCGCGGCGCCCCGGCCCGGGTCAGCCGCCGGCGACGATCCGTCCGCGGACCTCGCCGAGGCCCACCCGGACCCCGTCCGGGCCCGGGGCCCAGGCGGTCAGTACGACCTCGTCCCCGTCCCGTAGGAAGGTGCGCGGACCGTCGGGCAGCTCCAGCGCGTCCCGGCCGTTCCAGGTGAGTTCCAGCAGCGAGCCGCGCTGCTCGGGCCGGGGCCCGCTGACGGTGCCGGAACCGTAGAGGTCGCCGGTGCGCAGGGAGGCCCCGTTCACGGTCAGGTGCGCGAGTTGCTGGGCCGCCGTCCAGTACATGGTGGCGAAGGGCGGTTCGGAAACGGTCCGGCCGTTGATCGCCACGCTGATGTGCAGGTCGTAACCGCCGGGCTCCTGCCCGCCGGGGCCGTTCGACGCCCCGGGGGAGTCGTCCAGGTACGGCAGCAGCGGGTGGGTGCGCTCCGGCGGCGCCGTGCGGGCCGCGTCCAGCGCGTCCAGGGGGGTGATCCAGGCGGCGACGGAGGTGGCGAACGACTTGCCGAGGAAGGGGCCCAGCGGGACGTACTCCCACGCCTGGAGGTCCCGGGCGGACCAGTCGTTGAGCAGGCAGAGCCCGAAGACGTGCTCGCGGAAGTCCCCGAGCGGGACGGCGGTGCCCTGTGCCGAGGGCACGCCCACCACGAACCCCACCTCGGCCTCGATGTCGAGCTTGACCGAAGGGCCGAACACCGGCGCCGGGTCGGTGGGCGCCTTGCGCTGTCCCTGCGGCCGGACCACTTCGGTGCCGGACACCACGACGGTGCCCGACCGACCGTGGTAACCGATCGGCAGGTGCTTCCAGTTGGGGGTCAGCGAGTCCTCGGCGTCGGGGCGGAACATCCGGCCGACGTTGCGGGCGTGGTGCTCGGAGGCGTAGAAGTCGACGTAGTCGGCGACCTCGAACGGCAGGTGCAGGGTCACCTCGGACAGCGGGTGCAGCAGCGGGGCCACCGTCTCCCGGTACGAGGGGACCGTCACCCAGGCGGTCAGGGCGCGGCGCACGTCGCTCCAGGCGGTGCGGCCGGCCGCGAGCAGCGGGTTGAGGGTGGGCCGCGCCAGCAGGGACGCGTAGGGGGAGCCGAGCGCGGTGGCGACGGCACCGGCGTCCAGCACGTACCCGCCCAGCCGGACGCCCACCCGGCGGCCGTCCGAGGAGGCGCCGGGGGACGGCGGCGCGTCGGTGGACGCGGGGAGCGAGAAGACACCGTACGGAAGGTTGTGCGGACCGAAGGGGTCGCCCTCGGCCAGGTCGGGCCATGGGGTGGGGTCGCCCTCGGGACGGTCGAGCGGGGTCTGCTCGTGCGGGTCGGGCATCGCTGCTGCCTCACTTTCCGTGTGGTTGGGGCACACGTTACGGGGGTGGCCGCGGCGGGGTGCGGGGAGCGGACGCAACGGCCGGGGCGGTCGAACGGATGAACGTCCCGGGTGGGTGCACCGCAGAGGTGTTCGGAACCCCGGTGCGGGCGAGGCCCCGCGCGTCCTGATGCTGTGTCAGGCGTTCATTACCGTACGGACCCCCTCTCCGTCATCTCGGCGGCGCTGCGGGCCCGTTGGAGGCTCCCCGTCCGTATTCTCGGGGCCATGCCCGCACATGCTCTCTCCCTCGTCGCCACCGATCTCGACGGCACCCTGTTGCGCAACGACGATTCCCTCTCCGCGCGGACCCGTGCGGCGCTGGCCCTGGCCGTCGCGGCGGGCGCGACGCACGTGGTGGCCACCGGCCGGCCCGTCCCGCAGGTGGTGCCCGTGCTGCGCGGGCTGGGGCACCGGGGGTTCGCGGTGTGCGGCCAGGGCGCCCAGCTGTACGACGCCGCGGCCGGGCGCATCGTGTGGTCGGTGACCCTGGACCGGGAGGTCGCCGAGGTCGCCCTCGGCAAGGTCGAGGCGGAGGTCGGCGCGGTGCACGCGGCGGTCAACCAGGACGGGGCGGACGGGCTGATGCTGATGGAGCCCGGTTTCACCGTGACGCACCCGACGCTGTCGGGGGTGCGGGCCCCGCACCGCGACGCGCTGTGGGCCCGGCCGCTGACCAAGGTGTTGATGCGCCACCCGGAGCTGGGCGAGGACGAGCTGGCGGCGGCGGCCCGGGCGGTCGTTGGGGAGCTGGTGACGGTGACCATGGCCGGCCCCGGGGCGGTGGAGCTCCAGCCGCTCGGCATCACCAAGGCCACCGCCCTGGCCCGGGCCGCCGCGCTGCTGGGGGTGGGGCCGGAGGCGACCTTGGCGTTCGGCGACATGCCCAACGACATCCCCATGTTCCTGTGGTCCGGGCACGGGGTGGCCATGGCCAATGCCCACCAGGAGCTGAAGGCCGTGGCGGACGAGGTCACGGCGTCCAACGAGGAGGACGGGGTCGCCGTGGTCCTGGAGCGGCTCTACGGGGCGGCGGGGGAGCGGCACACGGACGTGGTCAGCCAGCCCCGGCCACGGGCGCGGACCGGGGGCGCCCGGTCCTGACCGGCCCCGGTCGAGACGGTGGGGGTGTGACGTTCCGGGCCGCTCGGGCGTGAGATGAGTGCGGGCGGTGCGACGGGGGGGGGCGGGCCGCCGGGGAGTGGGACGGCCCCGGGGCGCATGGGTGTGGGCGTCCGTTCCGTGAGGACGTGGCGGGGGCCGGTGATCGAGAACGCGGCGAAGGGTGGGAGTCTTGTCCCTTGCAGTGGGTGATGTGGCGTTTCCTTCCTTTGGCTGCTTTCTCTCCTCGATGAGGGAAATCAGATGAAGTGATCAAAACACGGCAAGATCGATCGTGCACCGACCGTGATGGGCGGGCGGGGGCTCACAGTGATCGAAAGGGGACCGGATACGCTGACTTGAGGAGGGCAGCGCACATCGACCAGCCATGTGTACGACCTAGTGACCGTCAGTAGACAGGAGACCCCCTCGTGACCGTCGTCGGGCCTTTCGGGCTGAGCGTGCGGGACCAGGCTCTCGAAGCCGATGTCCAGGCCGGATTGGCTGCTGTCGAGGAGGGCTTGCTCGACGCCACCAAGAGCGAGGTGCCCTTCATCACGGAGGCCGCCCAGCACCTGGTGCGGGCCGGCGGCAAGCGTTTCCGTCCGCTGCTGGCGCTGCTGGCCGCCCAGTTCGGCGACCCGGACGCGCCCGGCATCGTGCCCGCCGCGGTCGTGGTCGAGCTGACCCACCTGGCGACGCTGTACCACGACGACGTCATGGACGAGGCGGACGTCCGCCGCGGGGTGCCCAGCGCCAACAGCCGTTGGGACAACTCGGTGGCCGTCCTCACCGGCGACTTCCTGTTCGCCCGCGCCTCCCACATCCTCGCCGACCTGGGCCCCGAGGCGGTCCGCATCCAGGCCGAGGCGTTCGAACGGCTGGTCACCGGGCAGATCCTGGAGACCGCCGGCCCCCGCGACGGCCGCGACCCGGTGGCGCACTACCTCGACGTGATCGGCGGCAAGACGGGCTCCCTCATCGCCGTGGCCGGCCGGTTCGGCGCGATGATGTCCGGCGCCGACGACCGGATCGTGGACGTGCTGACCCAGTACGGCGAGCGGCTCGGCGTCGCCTTCCAGCTCGCCGACGACGTCCTGGACATCGCCTCGGACTCGCACGAGTCGGGCAAGACCCCGGGCACCGACCTGCGCGAGGGCATCCCCACCCTGCCGGTGCTGCGGTTGCACGAGCAGGCCCGACTCCTCGGCGCGGAGGAGGACAAGGCCCTGTGCGAGCTGCTGGCCTCGGACCTCAGCGACGACGACCGCCACCGCGAGGCGCTGACCCGGCTGCGGGCCCACCCCGCGCTGGAGCAGGCCCGCCGGGACACCGTGCAGTACGCCGAGGACGCCCGGGCCGTCCTGGAGCCGCTGCCGGAGTGCGACGCCAAGGCGGCGCTCGTGCAACTGTGCGACGCCGTGGTGCACCGCGCCGGCTGACCGGTCGGCCGAGGGGGAGGCGGCCCCGCTGGACGGGGGTGCGTCCCCTACGGGTGGGCGGACCCCGTACGCCCCGACGTCATACCCGGGCAGTACGCCAAGTTGCCCCCGAGGTCTGACGTTCGAAGCCCACGGGTTTGGTGTCATGGAAGCAGACCACTCCTGAGCACCACGGGGGACAATGGCGGCGCGGG
Source organism: Streptomyces sp. NPDC002490 (assembly GCF_040296045.1). Taxonomy (NCBI): domain Bacteria; kingdom Bacillati; phylum Actinomycetota; class Actinomycetes; order Kitasatosporales; family Streptomycetaceae; genus Streptomyces; species Streptomyces sp. NPDC002490. Next base: position 28,600 of record NZ_JBEOWM010000058.1, read on the forward strand.
GTGGGACCCATCAGGGGTACGGAAGGTCGCCGCCGACCACGGAGGTAGGGGAACACATGGCACCGTACGAATCCGACCAGACTCCCGGCACGGGCGCCGTCGAGGACGCACGGCCCCCCGCGCCGAAGCGCGGGGCTCGCCGCCGGGCGGCCCGCTACGCCGTCCCGGTGACGGTGGTGGGGGTGGCGGCGGCGACCATCGGCCTCGTCCCGGCGCTCGCTGACTCCGGCGACCCCGACCTGCCGAAGATCAGCGCCGAACAGCTCATCGAGAAGATCGCCGCGTCCGACACCGAGCGGCTCTCCGGCACGGTGAAGATCAGCACCGACCTCGGACTGCCGGACCTCGGGGGCGTGCTGGGTTCCTTCGCCCCCGACGCCGGGGAGGGCGGCGGCAGCGCCGACCCGCAGGCCAAGCTGATGGAACTGGCCTCGGGCACCCACACCCTGCGCGTCGCGGTGGACGGCCCCGAACGCGCCAAGCTCTCCGTGCTGGGCAAGGGCTCCGAGTACAGCCTCATCCGCAACGGCGGTGAGGTCTGGGCCTACGACAGCGGCTCCAACCAGGTCCACCACGCCGAGGGCGGCGAGGCGCACGCCCGCGGCAAGCAGGCGCCGAAGGCCGAGGAGCACGCCCCCACCACCCCGGGCGAGTTCGCCGACGAGGTGCTGAAGGCCGCCGGCGACACCACCTCGGTCACGGTCGACGGCAGCACCCGGGTCGCCGGACGGGACGCGTACAAGCTCGTCGTCAAGCCGAAGCAGTCGGGCTCCACGGTCGGTTCGGTGCAGCTCGCGGTGGACGCGAAGAACGGCGTCCCGCTGAAGTTCACCCTGGTGCCCGCCGCGGGCGGCAGCGCCGTCGTGGACGTCAGCTTCACCAAGATCGACTTCGCCCGGCCCGACGCGTCGACCTTCGCCTTCACCCCGCCGAAGGGCGCCGAGGTCACCGAGGCCGACGAACTGTCCGCCGAGCACGGCAAGGACGGCTCCGCGGCCGGTGGCCCGGACCTGCTCGACGGCCTCGGACTGCCCGGGGTCGACGAGGCCGCCCGCGCGGACGGCGGCGAGGTGAAGACCTTCGGCGAGGGCTGGAGCACCATCGCCCGCATCGGTACCCCCGGCGGCGCGGCGGCCTCGGAGAAGGACGCGAAGGGCGCCGGCGGCCCGGTCGACGCCCAGGACTTCCTCGACTCCCTCGGCGACCAGGTCTCGGGCTCCTTCGGCTCCGGCACGGTGTTCTCCACCCGCCTGGTGAACGCGCTGATGACCGACGACGGCGCGGTGTACGTCGGCGCCGTGACCAAGGACGCCCTGGTCAAGGCGGCCGAGAGCGACCGGTAGTCCCACCCGGACACCGGACGGGCGTTCGCCGGAGGGCGGGTGCGGGGCCACGCGGCCCCGCACCCGCCCCCCGGTCAGGGGCAGCACGGACGGAAGGCGGAGACGGATGGAACGCGCGGTGATCGAGACCCGCGGACTGACCAAGCGGTACCGGGGCGGGCAACGTGCCGTCGACCGGCTCGACCTGAGCGTGCCCGCCGGCACCGTCTTCGGCTTCCTCGGCCCCAACGGCTCCGGCAAGACCACCACCATCCGCATGCTGATGGGCCTGATCGAACCCACCGAGGGGTCCGCGCACCTGCTCGGCCTCCCCATGCCCCGCGCCGCCCGCACCGTGCTGCCCCAGGTCGGCGCCCTCATCGAGGGCCCCGCCCCGTACGGCTTCCTCACCGGTCGGGACAACCTGCTGCGCTACGACTCCGTCGACCCCACGGCCGACCCCCGCACCCGCCGGGCCCGGGTCGCCGAGGCCCTGGACCGGGTCGGCCTCACCGCGGCGGCCGGCAAACGGGCCCGCGCCTACAGCCTGGGCATGAAGCAGCGCCTCGGTCTCGCGGCCACCCTGCTGAGGCCCCGCCGGCTGCTGGTGCTGGACGAGCCGACCAACGGCCTCGACCCGCAGGGCATGCGGGAGATCCGCACCCTGGTGCGGGAACTCGCCGCGGACGGCACCACGGTCTTCCTCTCCTCGCACCTCCTCGACGAGATCGAGCAGGTGTGCACCCACGCCGCGGTGATGGCCCGCGGCCGGCTGATCACCCAGGGCCGGGTCTCCGAACTCGCCGCCAGCGCCCGCGGCCGACTCCTCGTCACCACCCCCGACCCCGCGGACGCGGCGCGCGTCCTGAAGGAACGGGGCCTGACCGATGTCACCGTCGACGGGGACCGGGTCGCCGCCGACCCGCCCGCGGGCGAACTCGCCGAGGTGACGGCGGCCCTGGTGGCGGCGGGGGTGCGGGTCCGCGGCCTCGGGGTGGAGCGGGGATCGTTGGAGGACGCCTTCGTGGCGCTCACCGGGGAGGGGTTCGATGTCGCTCGATGAGGTGGTCGACCCTGGGCGCGGCCCGACGACCCCGCGCCCACCGCGGTGGACCTGGACGTTCGGACTGTTCCGGTCCGAGTTGCTCACCACGTTGTGGCGGTGGCGGACCCTGGCCCTGCTGGGCGTGCTCGCCGCGGTGCCGGTACTGATCGGGATCGCCGTCCGGATCGAGACCGGCGGCGGGGGCGGCGGCTCGGGGGAGGCAGGGCCCGCCTTCCTCGCCCAGGTCACCAACAACGGCCTGTTCCTGGTGTTCGCCGGGCTGGCCGCCACCCTCCCGTTCTTCCTCCCCATGGCCGTGGGCGTGGTCGCCGGGGACGCCATCGCCGGCGAGGCCAGCGCGGGAACGCTGCGCTACCTGCTGGTGGCCCCGGCCGGCCGCAGCCGACTCCTGGCCGTCAAGTACGCCACGGTGACGGCGTTCTGCCTGCTGGCGACGGTGGTGGTGGCCATCTCCGGGCTCCTCGTCGGCGCCCTGCTGTTCCCGCTCGGCGAACTCACCACCATCTCCGGCACCCGGATCACCTTCGCCGAGGGGCTGCTCCGGGCCCTGCTCGTCGCCCTGGTCGTGGCCGCGTCCCTGCTGGGCGTGGCAGCACTCGGACTCTTCGTCTCCACCCTCACCGGCAGCGGGATCGCCGCGATGGCGACCACCGTGGGGCTGCTGATCACCGTGCAGATCGTGGACCAGATCCCCCAGCTGGACGCCGTCCACCCCTATCTGTTCTCGCACCACTGGCTGTCCTTCGCCGATGTGATGCGCGAACCGGTCCACTGGGACGACATCCTGCGCAACCTGGGACTCCAGGCCCTCTACGCCGCCGTGTTCGGCTCGGCGGCCTGGGCCAGGTTCACCACCAAGGACGTCACGAGCTGAGCGCCCCGCTTCTTGCTCAGGGCCGGAGGTCCTTCACCATGACGGCGAACAGTGGCGAGTCGGCGAAGGGTTGTTGTTCGCCGACCTTCTGGTAGCCCCAGGTCTGGTACAGGTCCTGCACCTTCGGGTGGGTCACGTCGACCAGGAGCACGGACAGGCCCTCGGCGCGATCGCTCAACAGCGCCTCGTGCAGTCGTTGTGCGATGCCCTTCTTGCGCCAGCGCGGACGCACCATGATCTCGGAGACCGCGTACGTCGCGGTGTGCTCGTCGCTCGGTTCGAACGCCGTGGACCTCCACCACTCGCGGCCGGGCGGGAGCGGTGCGCCGTAGGCGAACCCCGTCGGCTCCCCTTCCTCGAAGGCGACCACGCAGGTGAACCCGTTGTTCGCGGTCCAGCGGTCGACGAACCACGGGAACCTGCGGTTGAACTCGTCGTCCATGGCGGTGGCGTAGGCGTCGGCGTGCACATCGATCAGCAGGTCGCGAAAGCCGTCCGGAAGGCTTCCGTGGTGGTAGTGACGCAGGTCGGTCGGTTCGGTCATCCTTGACTCCATTCCTTCTGCCTGTGGGTCAGCCCGGTCGCGTGCGCACGTCGGTTTGCTCGGGATCGCCCTGTCGGTCCTCGGGGACCACTTGCATGGGAGGCGGCGGCGCGCGGGCAGGTGAGGTGGGCCGTGTTGCCCTCCGGTCAGGTCCGGGCGGCCCAGTAGTCGGTCAGCATGTCGCCGGGCCAGGCCGGCTGGTGCACCGCACCGCGAGGTCCCATCTCCCTGAAGAAGGGCGACACGTCGTAGATCTGCGTACCGACCACGGCGTCCAGGTCGGTCACGTGCAGCCTGAGCCCGTCGATCCTCAGCAACCTCGGGAAGCTCTGGGCGAGTTGATTGGGGCGGCGGTGGTTGCGGTGCGCGAAGGTGCCCGTGGCCGGCCAGCGCGGGTTTCCCCGTGGGCTGCGGGCGTGGTACTCGACGTCCTCGGGTGACGCCTGGTCGAAGTGCCACACGACCACCAGATGGGAGAACTCGTCGAGACCCTGGACGGAGTCGACGGGGAACTCGTCCTCGTCCAACTGGATCACCGACTCGACGCCGCCCCAGTAGTCGTCGCCCACGTCGGTGCGCCCGGCAACGACGGTCCCGATCGGCCTGATTTCCAGAGCCATGCTCAATTTCCTCGCGTCTCGTCATTCGTTCACCACATACCCGGGCCAGGTGGGCAGATGCGCGGGCACCGAGCTTGTCGAGGGCTTTCCCCAGGTGCCGCACGCCCACTCCGGATGCTCCAGTTCCCAGTGCCATACCGGCCGAGCGGGGGCGCGGCGAGGGCGTGTGGCTTCCGCTGGGGTGGGTGGCTCGCTCAGAAGTCGTAAGGGTCTTCGGTCGCGATGGATTCGATCTGCTCAAGGGTGTCCCGCAGGCTGCTTGGAGCCCCAGGGGTCGCCTTGCCCCGACCGGCCACCTTCGTGAGGATCTCCAAAGTGATCACGGATGACATCTCGTTCACCGCGGGCACCAGGTTCCTCGCCTCCACCTCTGCCGTCTGCCAGGACCTCACGCGGAGCAGGCTGTCCAGCAGACGCACTGCCGCGACGCTCCGGTAGCCGACCTGGGAACCCTCCTGGTGATGCATCGCGCGTTCCAGAACAGGGATGGCGGCATGCAGGTCTCCGATCTCGTGGAGGGATCGTCCCTGCTGCCTGTCGATCTCCTGGTCGGACACCCACCAGACCCAGGTGGGCTCGCTGTCCGGCCCGTTGTCCAGCAGGAGAGAACGGGCCCGGCCGAAGGAGCGAGCCGCTTCCCGATGGTGTCCCGTCCCTGCCAGCCCCTGACCTTCCCGAGCTCTGAACATGGCCTCCACCCGAGGACTCATCCGCTCCCGCTCGATCACCGATTGCGCGATGGCGAGCTCCTCACGAGGACGCCCGGACCAGCCCGCCAGCATCCCCATGTTCTGAAGCGTGATCAGTTCCGTTGACCGGTCACAGGCGAGCTTGGCGAGGAGGAGAGCCTCCTGGTTGAACCTTCGAGAGGCGTTGAACTTGCCCTCATTGAAGAGCGCCCATCCTGCAATCTCGGCCAACTCAGCCGCAGCAGACTGGATTTCGTGCTCCGCCTTGCGGTCGTAATCCCCGTTGCCCAGACGGCGGTGGACCTTCTTGAAGGAGCGTGCGGCGATTTCTGCGATGGGTAGGCCGTTCAACTCGTTGTCCAGCATGATCAGCTGCTGTGACATATGGCGAATGGCGCACGCGAACCCGTCGCCGCGCTCCCGGTCAACGGTAGGAAGGTCGACCGAGATGTCAGGCGCCAACAGGTCGTCCAACTCTTCGAGTTCGACATGCAGCAGCTTGGCCAGGAGTGGCCGCTGATGTGGGTGAGGATCGCCCACCCCGCGTTCCCAGCGCTGCACTGTTGTGCGATCCACCTGCAGGGCTTCGGCCAGGGCTTCTTGTGAGTATCCGCACGCCTTCCGACGCTGCGCGAACCGCTTCCGCTTGCCTGCCATGGCCGCACCTTCGCTTGGCTGCCGTCGTCCCTGAACAGGGTAGCCCGTGCAGCGAAAACGCAGCTTTGACGCCGTAGTTCTGCCGTGTTGGTTCCGATGGCAACCGGGGAAACTGGTTCGCCTCGGATGTAGTTCAGGCCCTCGCGTCATGAGGGTGTGAACGGTTTGCCGTGCGGAGCCGGGAAGTGGTTTCCCGGGACGACAACAAGCCCGTTCGCCGGTGGGAGCGCCGATCGAGGCCGCTGTGCGTGAGCGGTCCGCAGGCGCATGTGTCTTCATCCCCCGCATATCCAGACAGGCATTCGAAGAGTGATTCGAGTACATGCGTGGCCGTTATGGGGCGTGCGACAAGTGGACGGGAGCGGGAGCGGTATGAGCGGCGGGCTTCGGGTGGGTGAACTGGCTTATGACACGCACAGGCGTGTGGTGGGCGTGGTGATGGATGACGTGCGGGGGTGGTACTTCCTGCGTCCGCCGGGTGGTGGTGTGGAGTGGGAGGTGCCGTACGGGGAGGTGTGTCCGGCGGATGATTCCGGTCGGTCGGGTGCGGTGGCGGCCGGGGCTGGTGTGCGGGGTCGTCGGGGTGGGGTGCGGGGGTGAGGCGGCGGTTTCGTCATCTGGTGTGGACGCTCAGGGTCGTGGAGTGCAAGGGGTGGGTGCACATCCAGTGTGTGTCGGGGAGTCCGC
>NZ_JBEOWM010000059.1:0-34986 GCF_040296045.1 Streptomyces sp. NPDC002490
TTTTGTAACAATCTTACCCACCCCCCCGCTTTCCTTATGGGCGGGGGGTAGGGGCTCCCCCCCCCCGGCCCGGCGCCCCGGCCCCCCCTCCGGGGCCGGGGGCAACACCCGGGGCCGGGGGCGGCCCCCGGGCCCGCCGCGGCGACCGACCCCCGGTGCACCGGGCCGTGCCCGGGCAACAGGACGTCTGCGGCCAGCCCGGCGACGGAGTCGAGCGAGGCGAGGGCGGTGGCCCGTTCGTGGTCGAACATCGGGGGGAGCAGCCCGGGGCCCCGGTGCCTGCTCGTGGGATGGCCGGTGACCAGGGCGTCGCCGGAGATCACCACACCCGCGGCGGGGAGGTGGTAGACGCAGTGCCCGTCCGTGTGGCCGGGGGTGTGCACGGGGACCGGTCGACCCGGCAGGTCCAGTGCGCCCTCGGTCGGGAACGGGCACGGGGCGGCCACCGGCACCCGCCGTGTCCCACCGGACCGCAGCGCCCGCACCGCCCAGGGCAGGACGCCGGGGCGCCAGGCGTTGGCGAGCACCGTACCCACCCCGATCTGGTGCAGGAACACGCGCCGGGCGTGCGGGGCCTCGCGGGGGTGCAGCAGGACCGGGGTGCCGAAGGTCCGGCTCAGGTACTCGGCGTTGCCGAGGTGGTCGTTGTGCGCATGGGTGAGGAGCACGGCCGCCACCTCGTGCGGGGAACGCCCCAACTCGGCCAGTGACCACAGCAGTCGGTCCCGGTCGCCGGGGTATCCGGTGTCCACCAGGGTGACCGCGTCCCCTTCGGTGACCACCACCCAGTTGGTGTCGCTGCCGTGCACCAGGTGCACCCCCGCTGCCGCCCGAACGATCGTGCCCGCGCGCATGCCGCCCCTTCCGCTCCGGGTCCGTTCCGCGGCCGGGTCCGACCGGGAACGCCCGGGGGCAGGCTACGGGTTCGGGCGCGGGGGAGGGGGGCGGTACGCGCCGCGGCGCCGCGCCCCGAAGGGCACGGCGCCGGGCTGAGCGGGCGACCGGGTCAGCGGACGTTGACGTCGATGCAGGCGTAGAAGGCGTTGGGGGTGTCGGCGATGTTCCACACCGCGAGCACCTTCTGCTTGCCGGTGGCGCCGAGGTTGACGGAGTGGCTCACGGTGGCACCGGGGCGCGCCCCGCCGTCGTTGAACTCGGCGACCTTGCGCCCGCCGACGTAGTACTCCCAGGTGCTGGTGGCGTGACGGGCCGTCAGCTTCCACTGGAACTGGGTGGTGCGGTTGACCGGCGTCACCGTCCAGTTCTTGCCGTCGTTGTCCAGCTCGGAGAACTGGCCGTTGCCGCCGCTACAGCTCCGCAGCCCCTTGGGGCCCTCGACGCTCTGCGGCTCGTACTTGATGTTCCCGCAGCTGACCGATCCGGCGGCGCACTGCGCCTGGCGGCTCGGCGGGGACGAGACGTACCCGTGGGCGCCGGCCGTGGGGGCGGGCAGGCTGAGGGCGATGGCGGGGGCGAGCGCGGCGCCGACGATCGCGGCGGTCTTCTTCTTGACGTTCACGTTCTCTCCTTCACTTCAGGCCGTTCCTCCGTCCGGTCCGGGAAGTGGGGAACCCGGGCGGGGTGGAGGACGACCACTCGTGGGTGGGGCCAAGAGCGGCGGCGGTCCGTGCGGGGCGCGCACGGAGTGAGGGCCGCATGCATCCGGAAGGATTCGTTCTGGTGCTGTTCTTGGACCAGACCATACCCACGGCGGCGGAGGCGTCAAGGGGGTTGGCGTACGGCCGAGTTGGGGGCCGTGGTATGTCGTTCTTGTCGGGTGTTGGGGGCGTCTGGAGGCATGGCGACCGAGGCGGCAAAACCGTAGGGAACGGGCCAATCGGCCCGGGGTGCCACCGCCGCCCGAACTGGTTCCACGGGCAACCGTTCACGGTATCCCCGCGGGAAGGACACTCTTCCTCCCCGATTCCTCCGCAGGCTTTCGCCGCAGGACCGCCGACCGTCGGGGCGTCGGAGCACGGGGAGCGCACACGGGGAGCACGTATGTCGCTCCGGTGTCACGGGGCGTAGCGCTCCTCCGCGGAGTGCTCCCGGCCAAGCGGCAAAACCCGTCCGCGCGCGAGGCGCAGCGGTGCGCGCCGGCGCGTTCGCCATGCTGTGGAGCGCACTTTCGGCGGACAGCGCACGCAGGTCGCGCGCAGGTGGGCCCCGCGCGCGACGTACGGCACCGGTGGGTGCCCGTCCGGCCGTCCGGGTGGGGGGAGGGGGTGGAGCCGGGTCAGCCGCTGCGCAACAGCAACTCCACTTCCTTCTCCTGGTCGCCGGAGACCGTGCCCTCCTGCTCCACCGTGAACGCCGCCGCCAACGCCGCCCGCAGCCGGTCCACGGCCAGGTAGCCGCCCTGGGCCTCGGCGGTCACCGCGTCCCGCAGGGCGGTCGCCGGGGGCGCGGTGCGGATGCGGGTGGTGTCGAAGGTCGCCGACCAGACGGACGGACGGCCACCGGCGGCGTCCTGCGGGAGGTCGGTCGGTCCCCGGTCGCAGTCGAAGACGGACCGCAGGACGCCGAAGACCGTGCCCGCGTCGTCCTTCGAGCAGTCACTCAGCTCCACCACGACCTCGGCCGCGGGGTGTGCCGTGCTGTTCACGATGGGTCATCCCCTCTCCCGTGTGCTCCGGGTGCCCGGGGCACGTGCCGGACCGGCCGCCGGAACGGCCGCCCCTACCAGGCTGACCCCCGCCGCCCGCCTCGGCGAGCCGAGAGCGAGCCGGCCCCGGGGCGGGCAGCCCTGAGGAGCGGTGTCCAGGAGCGTCTACTGCGTCGCGCTGAGCGATCCCTACGGCGAGGAATCCTTCCGGGTCGGCGGGGCACGTGCGAAGACGTGCACCCGCACGTACGGCGTGCCGTCTGCGTTGCGGGCCCGGCCCGGGGGAGCCAGGGTCGAAAGAGCACAGGAACCAACGAGCGCCGACGAGCAACCACACCGACGAACACCAGAGAACACCGCCGAGCGCCGAGCGGCGCCGCGAGATCCGACGCACCGCCGATGCACCCTGGAGATGAGGCTCATGCCGGACGTCCGCACCCCGGCTTCCCCCGTACTCACCGACGCCGAAGCAGCCGCACTGGACGCCCACTGGCGGGCCGCGAACTACCTGGCCGTCGGACAGATCTACCTGATGGCCAACCCGCTCCTCACCGAACCGCTCCGCCCCGAGCACATCAAGCCCCGGCTGTTGGGCCACTGGGGCACCTCACCCGGGCTCAACCTCGTGCACACCCACCTCAACCGGGCGATCCGGGCCCGGAGCCTCGACGCCCTGTGCGTCTGGGGACCGGGGCACGGCGGTCCGGCGGTCCTCGCCAACTCCTGGTTGGAGGGCAGCTATTCGGACACGTACCCCGACGTCACCCGGGACGCGGATGGGATGGAGCGGCTGTTCCGCCAGTTCTCCTTCCCCGGCGGGGTGCCGAGCCACGTCGCCCCCGACGTCCCCGGCTCCATCCACGAGGGCGGGGAACTCGGCTACTCCCTGGCCCACGCCTACGGCGCCGCCCTCGACAACCCGCGGCTGCTGGTCGCGTGCGTCATCGGGGACGGCGAGGCCGAGACCGGTCCGCTCGCCACCTCCTGGCACGCGAACAAGTTCCTCGACCCGGTGCGCGACGGGGCGGTCCTGCCCGTCCTCCACCTCAACGGCTACAAGATCAGCAACCCCACGGTCCTCGCCCGGCTCCCCCAGGACGAGTTGGACGACCTGCTGCGCGGCTACGGGCACGAACCGCTGCACGTCAGCGGCGACGACCCGCTGACCGTCCACCACGAGATGGCGGCCGTCCTCGACACCGCCCTGGACCGGATCGACACCTTCCAGCGGCAGGCCCGGGAGGGCCGCAGCCCCGAGCGCCCCCGCTGGCCGGTGATCGTGCTGCGCACCCCGAAGGGCTGGACCGGCCCGGCCGAGGTGGACGGGGTGCCGGTCGAGAACACCTGGCGCTCCCACCAGGTCCCGCTCGCCCACGTCCGCGACGATCCGGCGCACCTGCGACAACTCGAAGCGTGGCTGAGGTCCTACCGGCCGGAGGAGCTCTTCGACCCGACCGGCCGCCCCACCGAACAGGTGCTGTCCTGCCTGCCCGAGGGTGCCCTGCGGCTGGGGTCCAACCCGCACGCCAACGGGGGGCTCCTCCTGCGCGACCTGCCGATCCCCCCGCTGGAGGACCACGCGGTACCCGTCGACAGGCGCGGCACCGCCCTGCGCGAACCGACCCGGGTGCTCGGCTCCCTGCTCGCCGCGGTGATGCGGGACACCGCCCGCCGCCGGGACTTCCGGGTCGTCGGCCCCGACGAGACCGCCTCCAACCGGCTCGACGCCCTCTACGAGGTCACCGCCAAGGCGTGGCAGGGCGAGTTCCTCGACACCGACCGGGACCTCGCCCGGGACGGCCGGGTGATGGAGGTGCTCTCCGAGCACCTGTGCCAGGGCTGGTTGGAGGGGTACCTGCTGACCGGACGGCACGGGGTGTTCTCCAGCTACGAGGCGTTCGCGCACATCGTGGACTCGATGGTCAACCAGCACATCAAGTGGCTGCGGGCCGCCCGCCGGCTGCCGTGGCGGCGACCCGTCGCCTCCCTGAACTACCTCCTGACCTCCCACGTGTGGCGCCAGGACCACAACGGCTTCTCCCACCAGGACCCCGGGTTCGTGGACCACGTGCTCAACAAGAGCCCCGAGGTCGTCCGGGTCTACCTGCCGCCGGACACCAACACCCTGCTGGCCACCGCCGACCACGTGCTGCGCAGCCGTGACCTGGTCAACGTGGTCGTGGCGGGCAAACAGCCCTCCTTCGACTGGCTCACCCTCGACGAGGCCCGTGCGCACTGCGCCCGCGGCGTCGGGGTGTGGGAATGGGCCGGGACCGAGGCCCCCGACCGGAGCGGGGGGCCGGACGTGGTGCTGGCCTGTGCCGGGGACGTGCCCACCCTGGAGGTGCTGGCCGCCGCCGACCTGCTCCGCCGCCACCTGCCCGAGCTCTCCGTCCGGGTGGTCAACGTGGTGGACATGGCGCGGCTGCTGCCGCACGGCGAACACCCGCACGGGATGACGGACTTCGAGTACGACGCCGTGTTCACCCCGGACAAGCCGGTGATCTTCGCCTACCACGGCTATCCCTGGCTGATCCACCGGCTCGCCTACCGCCGCACCGGCCACCCCCACCTGCACGTGCGCGGCTACAAGGAGGAGGGGACCACCACCACGCCCTTCGACATGGTGGTCCGCAACGACCTGGACCGGTACCGGTTGGTGATGGACGTGGTGGACCGGGTATCCGGGCTGGGCGTGCGGGCGGTGGCGCTGCGGCAGGCCATGGCCGACGTCCGGACCCGGCACCACGCGTGGATCCGGGTCCACGGCAGCGACCTGCCCGAGGTCGCCGAGTGGACCTGGAGCGGATGACCGGCGGGGCGTGCGGGCCGGGGCGCCCCGCACGCCGGTGCCCGGTCGGTCCTCAGGGCCGGACGGCGACCGGGGCCGGCACGGCGGGTTCGGGCTGCTCCCCAAGACCCCCGGGCTCCCCGGCCTCTTCGGGGTGTTCGGCGGTGAGGAACTGGGTGGTGGCCAGCTCGGTGTAGAGCGGGTCCCGGCCCACCAGCTCCTGGTGGGTGCCCACCGCACTGACCCGCCCGGCGTCCATGACGACGATCCGGTCGGCCAGGGTGACCGTGGACAGCCGGTGCGCCACCACCAGGACCGTGGTCGTCCGGGCCACCTCCGCCACGGTGTCCCGCAACGCGGCCTCGTTGACCGCGTCGAGCTGACTGGTGGCCTCGTCCAACAGCAGCAGCCGGGGGCGGCGCAGCAGGGCCCGGGCGATCGCCACCCGCTGGCGCTCGCCGCCGGACAGCTTGGTGCCCCGGTGCCCGACCAGGGTGTCCAGCCCCTCGGGCAACCGCTCGACCAGGGGGGCCAGCCGGGTGGTCCGCACCACCCGCTGGAGTTCGTCCTCGTCGGCCGCCGGATTGCCCAGCAGGAGGTTGTCGCGCAGCGACCCGGAGAGCACCGGGGCGTCCTGCTCGACGTATCCGATGGCGGCGCGCAGCCGGGGCAGCTCCCAGTCGCCGATGGGGCGGCCGTCCACCTCGATCCGGCCGCCCGTGGGGTCGTAGAACCGCTCGATGAGGGAGAACACCGTCGTCTTGCCCGCTCCGGACGGCCCGACGAACGCGGTCATCCCCCGCGCCGGCACCCGGAACGTCACCCCGTGGTGGACGGGCGGCGCGTCGTCCGCGTACCGGAAGCGGACCTGTTCGAAGGCGAGGGACAACGGGGCCTCGTCGGGCCCGGGCAGCTCCGCCGGCGCGGCGACCGGCTCGGCCGGCAGCCGCTGCGCCTCCTGGATGCGCAACACGGCCGCCGAGCCGGTCTGGTACTGCATCACCGCGCCCACCACCTGCTGGATCGGGCTCATCAGGTAGAACACGAACAGCAGGAACGCCACCAGGGTGCCCACCCCGATCGCCCCGGTGGCCACCCGGGCGCCGCCCACCGCGAGGACGGTCAGGAAGGCCACCTGGATGGCGAGCCCGGCGGTGTTGCCGGCGACGGCTTCCCACTTGGCCGCGCGCACGCTCTGCCGCCAGGAGTCCTCGGCGGCACGGTGCACCGCGGCCTCCTCGCGGGCCTCGGCGCCGGACGCCTTGACGGTGCGCAGCGACCCGAGGACGCGCTCCAGCGCCGCCCCCATCGCCCCCACCGACTCCTGGGCGCGCTTGGTCGCCTTGTTGATCCGCGGCACGATCACCCCGAGCACCGTGCCGGCGAGCACGATCACCCCGAGGGTGACCGCCAACAGGACCGGGTCCGTCCAGCCCATCATGGCCAGCGTCGCCACCAGGGTGAGCCCGCCGGTGCAGAACCCGACCAGGGCTTCGGTGGTGACCTCGCGCAGCAGCGTCGTGTCGGAGGTGACCCGGGCCATCAGATCGCCCGGTTCGCTGCGGTCCATCGCCGAGATCCGCAGCCGCAACAGGTAGGAGGTGAGGGCGCGGCGGGCGCCCAGGACCACCGATTCCGCGGTCCGGCGCAGCAGGTACCCGCCGAGCGCGCCGATCACCGCGTTCGCCACGACCAGCGCCGTCATCACGACGAGCGGACCGGCGATGGACTCGTCCCGGCCCAGGTTCTCGATGAGGGCCTTCGCCGCCAGCGGCAGCGCCAGCCCGGTCGCGCCGGTGACCAGGCCCAACAGGGCGCCGAGGAGCAGCGCCCGGCGGTGCGGTCGGGCGTGGTCCAGCAGGGTCCGCCACGGGGCGGGGTCCGGCTTCTCCGGTCGCTCTGCGTCGTGCTGGGTGTCCACGGGTCGGGTCCCCCCGGTGTCGGGTCGCTGGTTCGTCGTTCCGCCGTCCCGGTCACTCGGCGGAACGGACGTCAGCCCGCCGCGAAGCCGACCGTGCCGTCCGGCAGCACGGCCTCCACCCGGGCACCGTGCTCCACCGTGCGGCTCACGGTGCAGTACTTCTCGTGGGTCAGGCGGACGCCGCGCGCGAAGACGTCGAAGGCCCGGTCGTCCCCCTCGGGCAGGGCCATCTCGTACGTTACGCGCACGGCCCCCACCCGGCCGTCATCCTCAGGGAGGGACCTCGACTCCACCGTGATGCGTAGGTCCGGGTGCGGCACGGCCCGTGCGGTGCGGTCGACGACGAGGCCGCCGCAGCCGCCGAGCGCGGCCAGCAGCAGTTCCACCGGGGTGAACGAGGGCTGCACGGACGGGTCGTCGGCGGCGCCGATCCGGACTTCGGCACCGCGGTCGTTGCGGGCGGTCCAGTCCCGGTAGTCGTTGCGGACGGTCTCGATGCGGTAGTCGGCCATGGGGTCTCCTCGTCGAACGGGGCCTTCTCCAGCAGGGAACCGCGGCCGGTCCCGCCCGGCCACGGGAGGGGACGCGAACGGCCGCCGCGGTGCGTGCGCCCGGGGGCGATCGCTGGGCCGAACCGGGGGGCGGCGGGGTGATCGCGCTTAGCCCCCGGCCCGGCGGGAGATAGGGGCTGACGTGGTCCCGGACCCCGTGTCCACCGAAGGACCGTCGACGGAGTCGAAGGAGTGGACGGCCGTGTTCCGTACCCGCACCGCGGTCGTGACGACCACCGCCCTGCTGTCCGTGGCGGCCCCGGGCGCCCTGGTGGCCTCGGCCGCCGAGGGGGGCGGGGCGAGCGCCGCGATGACCCCGTCCGTGGTCGCGCCCGGCGGGTCCTTCACCCTGATCGTGGACTGTTCGGCGGTGGCGGCGCCCGCACCCCGGGTGACGGACGGGCAGGGGCTGGCCGCGCCCCTGGTGCTCGCTCCGGCGGGGGCCGGGCGCTACCAGGCCACCGGGCGGTTGGCGAGCGGGCTGACCGGGGCGGTGGCCGTCGTGGTCGAGGGCGACTGCGGGAGCCCGGCCAGCCGGTGGATCGGCAGTGTCCTGGTGGCGGGCCCCACCACCCCTGCGCCGGTCCGGACCCCCCTCCCGGCGACCTCGGTCCCGGTGCCGCCGGACCGGACCCCCGGCGCCACGACGAGCCCACCGACCGGCGCCGCCCCCTCCGCCGGCGGGGTGCGCGGCGGGCTCGGGGGCGCCCTCGACGGCCGGCCGACCCGTACCGAGGCGGTCCTCGGCGCGGGCCTGCTCGCGGTGGGGGCGCTCGGCGCCGGAGTGGCGCTGGCCCGGCGCGCCCGGTCCGGCGGCCGGCGGCACTGAGTGCCGGGACGCTCAGCGGTTGCCCCGGCGTCGCACCGCGCAGTACCCCGCGGCGAGCACCGAGCCCGCGACGAGGGCGGCGCCGAGCGCCCACTGCACCGGTTCGAGCGGCCCGGGCCCGCCGCCCGCCCCCGCCCTGACGCCCTGGAGCCCCTCGCCCCGGTGCTCCGGCGGGGGCAGGTCCCCGGGATCACCCACCGGAGGCCGGGGGTGTTCCGGCTCCCGCGGTGCGGAGCCGTCCCGCTCGCCGATGGTGACCCGGACGACCTTCGCGCGGCCGTCGCAGGTGAAGGTGACTTCGTGCTCGGCCCGCGGCTCGGCCTCCGCGGAGACCTGGACCGGTGCGGAGCGCCCCTCGGGGAGTTCCGTCGGGTCGAAGACCCCCGAGTCCACGGTGACCGTGGGCACCCGGCAGCCGCGGGAGCTGAGGGTCAGCGTTCCGCCCGGCGGGACGTGGGTCGGGGTGACCCCGACCTCCCAGGCGGCGGGGGGCTGTTCCGCCGCGGGGGCCACGTCGTCGACCAGTGCCTCCTCCAGGGGCGGCACCTCGTCCTCCGCCCCGGCCGGGGGCGCCGCGCCCAGGGCGAAGGCCAGTGCCACGGCCAGGGTTCCGGGTCCCCGTACGATCGCCCGCATCTCACCACTCCCGTCCTGCGGGTCGCCCGGTGCCGGGCGACCCCGCTCCACCTCGGACGCTAGGAGCCGCCCCCGCCGGGCGCCGCCCGGCGGGGGCCATCCGGGGAGCGCAGGGTGCCCGGGGGGTCACCCTGCGCACCATCGGGGGAGGGGCCGGCAACGGGAGGCGGGGAAGAGGACTGGGCCCACCCTGTAGAGGGTATTTGGGTGATATGACAGCAAACATGGTGTTTCTTGCGGCGCCTGACGGGGCTCTGGTGGCCATTCCGATCCTGGTCGGGGCGGTCATCGTCGGTGCCCTGATCTGGATCGTCTGGATAGGCATCGGCGTCCGCAGCAGAGAACCGGACCCCCCGACCCGGGACCAGCAACCGCACCTGCCCGAGGGCGGCGCCGTGCACGAGGTCAGCGAGCGCCGCGAACCGGACGTGCTGCCGTACGACAAGCACGGCGGCCTCAACCCCTACCAGCTCCACGGTCACCTCCCCAACAAACGCAGCGAGGACCAGCGCCGCAGGCGCTGGACCCCGGGCCACAGCGGCTCCTTCGGCGGAGGCGGCGGCGGAGCCCACTGACCCCGGGCCGGGGCGATCAGCGGCCCCGTGCCCCGCGCCGTCGGCTCCGGCCGCCGGTGCCGCGCCCCGGCCCTGTGGCCGGGGCGCCGGCACGCCAGTGCGCGGGTGCGCCGAAGCCCTCGGGCACCACGGTCGCCGCGTCCCCCCGCGCCGCGTCCAACTGGGGCTGGGTCAGGAACAGGCACCCGGTCAGATCGGCCCCGCCGAGGTCCGCATCCCGGAAGTCCGCACCGAGCACGTCCGCCCCGCGCAGATCCGCCCCGGAGAGGTCCGCCGCGACCAGCAGCGCCCCGCGCAGGCTCGCCCCCCGTAGGTCCGCGCCCCGCAACCGGGCCCCCAGCAGATCCGCCCCGCGCAGCTCCCGCCCCCGCCGCCCGGCGCGCACGGCGTCACTGGCCCGCGACAACAGCACGCCCACCTCCGCGCGCAGCGGCGACACGTCGAAGCCGACGAGGACGTCCGCCCCGGCCGCGGTGAGCGCCACGACCCGCTCCTCGACGGCGCGCAGTTCCCCGTGCACCGCGTGCGCACCCTCCAGGGCCAGTGCGTCCCGCACGTGCCGCAGCAACTCGTGGACCTGGCGCAACACGGGGAAGACCGCGAACATCGGCCCGGCCAGGGCCGGCTCGCGACGCCAGTCACGACCGCCGAAGGTCACCTGCGACACCTGTTGCCCGGCGCCGAAGCAGTCGAAGACCGTGCAGCCGGTGAAACCGCGCTGCCGCAACGCGCCGTGGATGCCGCAGCGGAACCCGGCGTCCAGGTTCCCGCACGGCTTCCCGGCCGGCTTGTCGACCGCGAAGTCCGCGGACCTGGCGAAGGGCAGCGCCACACAACACAGTCCGAAGCACCGCGAGCAGTCCGCCCGCACCTCGGGACCCGTGACCTGACCCTGCTCGGACGACGCCACGCGCTTCTCCTGACGGCTCAGGGGGCCGCCCGAGGGGGCGGACCGCCGCCCGGACCCGGGCGCACCCCTCCAGTACGCCGCTCATTCTCCCCTCACCCGATCGGACGGCCGACCGGACGCCCCGCCCCCCGCCGAAGGACACCACCCGGAGCGTCGCCGGGCGCCGCCCTGCACGGCCCGCCGAATGCTGGCAGGCTGGAGAGCACCGACGAGCCCGAGGGACGGTGACGGACCCGCGATGGACGAGGAAGCCCCGGCGGACGACGCCGTACAGCCCCTGACCACGGACACCGTCTTCGGCGCTCCCTGCTGGGTCAGCCTGCTCGCCCACGACCTGGACGCGGCCCAGGGCTTCTACGGCCACGTCCTCGGCTGGACCTTCCGCAAGGGACGGCTGGGGGAGAGGTTCAGCGTCGCCCTCAGCGACGGCATGCCGGTGGCGGGCATCGGGGCGCACGCCTCGACGGCCCGGATGGCCGTCGCCTGGACGCCCTACTTCGCGGTGGGCGACGCCGATGTCACCGCCGCCCGCATCCGGGAGCGCAGCGGCACGGTCGCGGTGGGCCCGCTCTCGCTGGCCGGCGGCCGGGGCGCCCTCGCCGCGGACCGGGACGGGGCCGTGTTCGGGATCTGGGCGGGCCGTCTCTTCGCGGGGTGGGACGTCTGGTACAAGGACGCCCCCGCCTGGGTCAGGCTGCGCACCCGCAACGCCTTCGACGCCGCCATCTTCTATGGCGAGGTCCTCGAATGGGCCTGTGACCGGCCGGGCTGCTGCGACGTGGGGTACGAGGAGGACGAGGTGGTCCTGCGCAGCGGGGGGCGCGTCGTGGCCCGGCTCAGCTCGGGCATCGTCGGCGGCCGACCCCGCTGGCAGGTCTACTTCTCGGTGCCCGACGTGGAGGCCCGGGTCCGTGCGGCCCTCGACCACGGGGGGCAGGAGACCGCCCGCCAGGACACCCCGTACGGCCCCGAGGTGACCGTCCGCGACCCCGACGGAGGGCTGTTCACCCTCACCAGCGACGTCCCCCGCAGATGAACCGGCGCCGCGTCGGCCAAGGGCGGTGACCGGATGGACGGCGGCTGGTGGTACCGGGACATCGTCGAGCCGGGCAAGCTCCCGCTGCTGCTCGCCCTGGTGTCGTTCGTGGTCACGTTCGCCCTCACCCGTCTGGTGACCCGCATGATCCGCGCCGGGAAAGGACCGTTCCGCAACGTCACGCCCGGCGGACTCCACGTGCACCACGTGGTGCCCGGGATCATCCTGATGGTGGTGGGCGGCTTCACCCTGCTGGCCGGGAGCGGTCGCGGCGTCGGCACCGGCATCGCCGCCGTCCTGTTCGGCGCGGGCACCGGCCTGGTCCTGGACGAGTTCGCGCTGGTGCTCTACCTGAGCGACGTGTACTGGACCACGGAGGGGACCAAGAGCGTCGAGGTCGTCGTGGTCACCGTGGCGCTGGCCTCGCTGCTGCTGCTCGGCTTCTCCCCGTTCGGCGTCGACGGCCTCAGCGGCGAGGAGGTCCAGAACCGGGCGACGGCGGTCCTCAGCGTCCTCGGGAACCTGCTGCTGTCACTCCTCGCCCTGGTGAAGGGCAAGGCGAGGATCGCGGTGATCGGCGTCCTGGTGCCCTTCCTCGCCCTGGTCGGCGCCATCCGGTTGGCCCGCCCCGACTCCTGGTGGGCCCGGCGCCTCTACCGCCGTCGGCCCCGGGCCCGGGCCCGCGCCCGGACCAGGGCCTACCACCACGACCGCCGCTGGAGCGGGCTGCGGCGCCGGGTCACCTACGCCATCGGCGGCCGACCGACTTCCGTGCCCCCGCCTCCGCCCTGACCCGCCGCGCCCGGCACCGGACGGCCCGCCACCGGCACCTCCTCGCCCGGCGGCACCGGCCCGGGCGGGGTCCCGTCCCCGAACGGCCGGCCGCCCAGCCGCTCCCGCCCGTGCGGGGCGAGCCAGCCGGACAGCTCGGGGCCGATCGGGACGATCCCGGTCGGGTTCACCCCGGTGTGCACCTGGTAGTAGTGCCGCTTGACGTGGTCGAAGTCCACGGTGTCCCCGAACCCGGGGGTCTGGTACAGGTCCCGGGCGTACGCCCACAGCACCGGGTTCTCGGCGATCTTCCACAGGTTGCACTTGAAGTGTCCGTGGTACACGGGATCGAAGCGGACCAGGGTGGTGAACAGCCGCACGTCCGCTTCGGTGAGGGTGTCCCCGACCAGGTACCGCTGGTCGGACAGGCGCTCGGTCAGCGCGTCCAAGCGCTGGAACAGCGCCCGGCAGGCGGTCTCGTAGGTCGCCTGGTCGCTGGCGAACCCGGATCGGTACACCCCGTTGTTGACGTCCCGGTAGACGTCCTCCATCACCGCGTCGATCTCGCCGCGCAGGGCCTCGGGGTACAGGTCCGGCGCGCCCTCGCGGTGCAACTCCGTCCACTCGGTGGCGAAGTCGAGGGTGATCTGCTGGAAGTCGTTGGTGACGAGCTGCCCACTGGGCACGTCCACGACGGCGGGCACGCTCACCCCGCCCGGATACTCCTTCTCCCGGGCGTCGTACGCCTCGCTGAGGTACCGGATGCCGAGCACCGGGTCCCGGCCCTCGGGGTCCAGGGTGAACCGCCAGCTCCGGTCGTCCTGGATCGGGTCCGTGATCGCCAGGGAGAGCGCCGCCTCCAGCCCCAGCAGCCGGCGGGAGATCATCGTGCGGTTCGCCCACGGACAGGCCCTGCTCACCACCAGTCGGTAGCGTCCCGCCTCCACCGGCCAGCCGTCCCGGCCGTCCGCGGTGATGCGGTCCGTGAAGTGACTGCGCGAACGCTTGAACGGCTTCTTGCCGTACGAGGCGTTCCCGGTGGCGTCGCCGTTGCCGTTGGTCCGGCTCATCGCCTGGTTCCCCTTCTGTTCTCGGTGCGTCGCCGACGATCCACCGGTGCCGTACGGCCCGGTCGCGCCGGTCAGGTGCGTGCGTCCGTCCGGGACGGGGTGCGCCGGGTGCCGGCCCAGGCCATCAACTCGTCCGCGGTCCATGTGTTGATGATGCGCTCCACCGGCACCCCGCACTCCTCGGCACGGGCACAGCCGTAGGGCTGCCAGTCGAGTTGCCCCGGTGCGTGCGCGTCGGTGTCGATCGAGAAGAGTGTGCCCGCCGCCACCGCCCGGCGCAGCAGCCGACGCGGCGGGTCGAGGCGCTCGGGCCGGCAGTTGATCTCCACGGCGGTGCCGGTCTCCGCGCACGCGGCGAACACCTCGTCCGCGTCGAACGCGGACTCCGGCCGACCGGGATCGCCCAGCAGCCGGCCCGTGCAGTGGCCGAGCACGTCCGACCGCGGATCGCGCACCGCCGTCACCATCCGCCGGGTCATCGCCCCGGCGTCCATCCGGAGTTTGGAGTGCACCGACACCACCACCAGGTCCAGTTCGTCCAGCAGTTCGGACTCCTGGTCGAGGGAGCCCTCGTCCAGGATGTCGCACTCGATGCCGCTGAGCAGTCGGAACGGGGCCCAGGAGGCGGCGAGCGCGGCCAGTTCGGCACGCTGGTCCCGCAGCCGTTCGGCCGACAGGCCCCGGGCCACGGTCAACCGCGGCGAGTGATCGGTGAGCACCGCCCAGTCGTGGCCGAGCGCCGCCGCCGTCCCGGCCATCTCCCGGATCGGGCTCCCGCCGTCCGACCAGTCGGAATGCAGATGGCAGTCGCCGCGCAACCGCCGGCGCAGCTCGGTGCCGCCGTCGACGAGCGGCCCGCCGGACTCCTCCGTCACCCGCACCAGGTAGGCGGGCACCCGCCCCCGGTACGCCTCCTCCACCACCTGCGCGGTCTTCGGCCCGATGCCCTTCACCTTGGCCAGGGACCCGGCGGACACCCTCCGGGCCACCTCGTCCGCCGGGAGCCCCGCCACCACCGAGGCGGCGGTGCGGAACGCCTTGGCCCGGTAGGTCGGCGCGAGCGAGCGCTCCAGCAGGAAGGCGATCCGCTCCAGCGCCGCCACCGGGGACAACGGACCCGCCGGCGGCTCCTCCGACTCCACGGTCACCACCTCACCTCGCGCCGGGCCCGGGTCCGTCCCCCCGCGCCCGTCCGCACTCCAGCTTCACCCACCCGCGGCCGGGACGCACGGCGGCGCCCGACCCTCACAGCCCCGGGGCTCCCCACAGCGCGAACCACCGGGACAGGTCGGTCTCGATGCGCAGGTCGTCCGCCAGCGCCGCCCTGACCTGGAGCTCCAGGGCGTTGTCCCGCCGCTCGCCGGACAGCGGCGCGAACGGGTAGAAGGTGCCCCGTTTGAAGAGGTACACCAGTGCCAGGGACCGCCCGCCGGGCTCCCGGAAGCCGACGAGCGAGCACAGCAACTGGGGGCCGAAGCCGCTGTCCTGGAGGGTCGAGTTCACCGCGTGCAGATCGCCCACCAGGTCCGGCAGCTCTTCGGGCGACCGGCGGGAGACCAGCCACGAGTAGCCGAAGGAGTCCCGCTCGGACTCCACCGGCGGCCCGGTGCGCCCGGCGTCGGCCCCCAGCACCTGCCGCACCTCGTCCGTGATCCGGGCGAACTCCGCGCCCTCGACGCTGGAGAAGCAGACCGACCCCACTCCGGTGGGCGAGAACCCGACCGCGGCGGTCAGGGTGAGCGCCGCGGCGGGCACCGCGAACAGGTTGTCCAGGTCGGGCGGCACCGGCCGGGTCCGTCCGAACAGCACGTCGAGGAAGCCCACGGCCGTCAACCCCCCTGGTCCGGCGTCGGCCCGAGCCGTGCGGCGATGTCGGCCAACTGGTCGAGCCGTCGCTCCAGCGGCGGGTGCGTGGACAACAGCACCGCCAGCGCCCCGCCGTCCTTGCCGCTGATCGCCGGGGCGAAGTAGAACGCGTTGAACGCCTGGGCCGTGCGCAGGTCGGAGGTGGGGATGCGGGCGATGTCGCCGCTGAGCTTGGTGAGGGCCGAGGCCAGGGCCGAGGGCCGCCCGGTGAGCAGCGCGGCGGCCCGGTCGGCGGCCAGCTCCCGGTACCGGGACAGGGCCCTGATCAGCAGGAAGCTGAGGGTGTAGACGGCGGCCGACACCCCCACCACGGCGAGCACCACCACGAAGGTGTTCTGGTCGCGCCGGCCGCCCAGCACCCCCGAGTAGAAGGCGAAGCGCACGGCGAGTCCTGCGAGCACCCCGAGGAACGAGGCGACCGTGATGACCGCGACGTCCCGGTGCGCGACGTGCGACAGCTCGTGCGCCAGCACGCCCTCCAACTCGTCCGGCTCCAAGCGCCGCACCAGCCCGCGCGTCACGCAGACCACCGCGTGATCGGCGTTGCGTCCGGTCGCGAACGCGTTCGGCAGGTCCAGGTCGGAGACCGCGACCTGCGGCTTCGGCATGTCGGCCACGGCACACAGCCGGTCCACCACCCCGTGCAACCACGGCTCCTGCTCGGGCGTCACGATCCGACCGCGCAGCGCGTAC
Source organism: Streptomyces sp. NPDC002490 (assembly GCF_040296045.1). NCBI lineage: Bacteria > Bacillati > Actinomycetota > Actinomycetes > Kitasatosporales > Streptomycetaceae > Streptomyces > Streptomyces sp. NPDC002490. The sequence continues at coordinate 16,255 of NZ_JBEOWM010000059.1, forward strand.
AGGGCGATCCGGTCCGAGAACCAGTACTGGGCGCCGAGCGCCGCCGCCGCGATCACCACGACCAGGACCCACGACTTCAGCAGGGCGATCAGCACGCCCACGAAGACCACGTACAGCAGACCGAGCAGGAACAGCGTCAACGCCATGCGCGCGGTCAGCTGCCGATCAGGTGCGAAGCGGCTCCGCATGGGCCACCTCCCCGTATCCTCCGGGTTCCGCCCGACCGTCGGCCGGGCTACCTCCATCGTCCGTCATCGTGCGGCGGGAGGACAGCGCCGCCGGGCACCGGTCCACTAGCCCGCCCGCTCCCGGACCACGTCCCGCGGGTCCTTGTCCTCGCGCAGTGCGGTGAACCGGGGGTGGCGCAGCCGGCCGGCCCGGGTCCACTGGGCGAACTCCACCCGTGCCACCAGGCTCGGCTCCACCCACCGGGCCCGTGGTTCGGCGACCGCTCCGGTGAACGGCGAGCGCGTCCTGCGCAACGCGTCCAGCCGGGCGCGCAGCGTGACCAGCAGGGGGGCGGGGAAGCCGGTGCCCACCTTCCCCGCGTACCGCAGGTCGGGCCCGGTGTAGGTGCCCAGCAGCAGCGCGCCGAACCCGGACCGGCCGCCCTCGGGTTCGGTGAACCCGCCGATCACGAACTCCTGCCCCTGCGAGCAGGTGAGCTTCAGCCAGTCCGTGGACCTGCGCGGCTGGTAGCGGCTGTCGGCCCGCTTGGCGATCAGCCCCTCCCAGCCGCGCGCGCACGCGGCTGCCAGCAGGTCGGCGCCGCCCTCGTTGCGGTGCGGGGTGAAGCGCAGCGGGGCCCGGTAGGCGAGCGCCCGGCGCAGCAGGGACTTGCGGGTGCGCAGCGGCAGCCGGCGGGTGTCCGCACCGGCGAGCCGCAACAGGTCGAAGACGCAGTAGGCGACCGTGACGCCGCTCGCCGCGACCTGTGCGCTCCGGGTGAGGCCCATCCGCTGCTGGAGCAGCGCGAAGTCGGTGCGGCCGCCCCGGAACGCCACGATCTCCCCGTCGAGCGTGAAGTCGGGACGGTCCTGCGCGGTGAGGGCCGCCGCCACCTCCGGATAGGTGGCGTCGATCCGGCGTCCGCTGCGGGACCACAGCGCGACCCCGTCCGCCTCCCGGACGGCCAGCGCGCGGACGCCGTCCCACTTGCGTTCGAAGAGCCAGCGGGGGGAGAACTCGCGGCCCTCGCTCAGGGTGGCCAGCATGGGCCGGGCGGCCAGTTCCCGACCCGGAGGGGCCACGGCCAACAACCGGACCTGTGCGGGCGGCAGTGCGGCGAGCAGTTCGCTTCCATCGGCCATGCGGCGACTCCCACGGGGTTCCGGGGCGGTGCCGGCCCCGGGCCGCGGACCCGGCACCCGGGGCCGCGGCCCGCGCGGACCGTTCCGTCTCCAGCATCACGCGCGGCCCGGGCTTGCGCACGGCGCACGGACTCAGCGGGTGCGGGCCTCCACGACGTGCAGGCCCGGCGCGGCGGCCAAGGGCACGGTCCGCAGGTGGCGGTATCCGGCCTGGTCCAACAGCGCGGCGTACTCGACCCCGCTGCGTTCACGGCCCCCGAGGCCGAACAGCATCACCAGGTCCAGCGCGGTGGCAAGGTCGGTGGTGGGGCGTTCGGGCAGCACGGCTTCCACGATCAGCAGACGCCCCTTCCCCTCCTCCTGCGCCGCACGGCAGTTGCGCAGGATCGCCAGGGAACGCTCATCGTCCCAGTCGTGCAGGATCCAGGAGAGCAACAGCGTGTCCGCCGCGGGCACGGCGGTGAAGAAGTCCCCCGGGACCACCTCCGTGCGGTCCGCGAGCCCGGCCGCCGCGAGGGCCTCACGGGCCGGGTCCGCCAGGTGCGGCAGGTCGAAGACGGTGGCGCTCGCCCCGGGCGTACGGGTGAGGATCTCGGTGACCAGGGTGCCGAGCCCGCCGCCGACGTCCACGAGGTGCCCCGCGTCACCGAAGTCGTGGGCGGTGGCCACCGCGCGGGCGGTGCGGCGGGTGAAGGAGGCCATGGCGGTGTGGAAGACCTCGTTGTCCTCCGGATGCGCTGCCATGTGCCCGAAGTAGGTGTTCCCGAACCGTTCCTCGAAGGCGGGACGCCCGGTCTTCAGGCTCACCATCGGGTCGTCGAACATCCGGAACGTCACCCGGTACATCAACCGGAACCAGGGGCGCAGGGTGTCCGGGTGGTCGGACTCCAGCAGGGCGCTGGTGGCGGTGGGCAGGTAGCGGCCCCGGCCGTCGAGGCCGAGGGCGCCCACCGCCACCAGGGGGCGCAGCACCCGCAGCAGGGGTTGCGGCAGGGTGCCGGTGGCCCGGGCGAGTTCGTCGAGGCCCACGGGTCCCCCGGCGACGAGGTCCGGTATGCCGAGTTCGGCCGCGGTCTGCAACGCCCGGTCCGTGACGAACCCCCAGGACTCCTGGATCAGTCGGTCGACGGGGGTGCCGGACGGGGGCGGGGTGGTGGTCACGTGCGCTCCGAGGATCTGAGGAGGGTGCACCGCCTCGGGCGGGTGGCCCCGACGGCGCGTCCGCGACGGAGGGTCCCGTCCGCGGTTCCGGGTGATCATGGCCGATCCGGCGGTGCCGTGCCAGACCCGGGAGCCCGCCCGCGGGCGCTCGTTCAGGCGCCCCGCAGGGTGGGCCGGGCCTGGCGCAGGAACGCCGTGTTGGAGGCCGTTCCCCGCATCCGGTCCAGCAGGGTGCCCAGCGCACTGCGCCCGTCCCGCCCGGCGAAGGCGCGACGCAGTCCGTGAAGGACCGTCAGTTCTGTTGCGGGAACGAGGAGTTCCTCGCGACGGGTGCCCGAGGTGGTGATGTCCACGGCGGGGAAGAGCCGCTTGTCGGCGAGCTCGCGACTGAGCCGCAGCTCCATGTTCCCGGTGCTCTTCAACTCCTCGAAGTAGTACTCGTCCGCTCGGGACCCGGTGCCGACGAGCACGGTGGCGAGGAGCGTGAGGGAGCCGCCCTCCTCCGCGCAACGCGCCGCCCCGAAGAGGCGCTTGGGCCCGATCAGGGCGGACGCGTCGACTCCGCCGCTCAGGGTGCGGCCGCCGGCCGCCGCGGCGTTGTTGTGCGCCCGGCACAGCCGGGTCAGCGAGTCGAGGAGGAGGACGACGTCCCGCCCCTGTTCGACCAGCCGTTTGGCCCGTTCCACGGCGAGTTCGGCCAGCGCGATGTGGTCCGCCGCGGGTCGGTCGAAGGTGGACGCGTACACCTCGCCCCGTACGCTGCGGCGGAGGTCGGTGACCTCCTCCGGTCGTTCGTCGACGAGCACCACCATGAGGACGCTGTCCGGGTGGTTGCGGGTCACGGCGGCGGCGAACTGCTGGAGCAGCACGGTCTTCCCGCACTTCGGCGGGGCGACCAGCAGCCCCCGTTGGCCCTTGCCGATCGGGGCGATCAGATCGGTGACCCGCAGGGTCAGCGGCCCGCCCGGGTGCTCCATCCGCAGCCGTTCGTGGGGGTGCAGGGGGGTCAGGTCCGCGAAGTGCGGTCGTTCGAGCAGGGTGCTGACGGGCTGTCCGTTCACCAGCTCCACCCGGGTCACCGCCCGCCGTCGACCGCGTTGCGGGTCAGCGGTGAGCACTGCCGCCACGGTGTCCCCGGTGCGGAGTCCGTGCCGCCGGACCTGCACGGCGGGGACCTGCGGGTCTTCGGGCGCGGGCAGGAGAGCGGGGCCGCGCAGGAACCCGTGCCCCTGGGGCGAGAGCTGGAGGACGCCGGTCACCGTCGTTTCCGTCCGTCCCTCGGGGACGGTGACGGGGGGTTCGAGTGTGAGGGTCATGCGAGGGGTCCTTTCGCGGAGGGCTGCGCCCGAGCGGACGGGCGCGAGGGAGGAACGGGGGGAGGGGGCCCGGCGGGGGACGCGGCGGGAACGCCAGCGGTCCATCGGGGCCCGGGTGACCACGACCGCACGCACTGCCGCCCGGCGGGGCGCGGCGTGACGTCGATCGACGGGAGAGGAAGGTGGTGCGCGACGAACGGAGGAGAAACCCCGAGGAGGGGGAAAGGAGAGGCACCGGCACCGGATTCGGTGTACACACGTGCCACGTTGACGTTAGCACGCCGCGAGGAAAACGTCAGGGGGCGTGCAACGGGAATTCAGCGGGGAACGGAGCGCGTCCCTGCCGGGGGAGTGCGCCCCTGGCGGGCGCGCCCGCTCGGGTGGCGGATTCCGGAACCGTGCGTTACCCCGGGAGGGCGGGCCGCGTTTGACCGGCCGCCGGACGGTGACCGGACCGGGGCCCGCCCCGGGCGCCGTCACGGCGCCCTGACGAGAGGTGACCCCTTGCGAACGAACCCCCCGGCCCCCGGCCCTGCCGCCCCGTGCTCCCCCGAGTCCGGGCGCTCCGTCCCGTCCCGGGGCGCACCGCGCCGACGGGGCGGGCGCCTGCTGATCCTGGCCCTCGTGACCGGAATGCTCACCACGGGGGTCCTCACGGGCGGTGCGGCCGCCGCGGGCGCCCCCTCCGCCGCCACGCCGTGGCGGGTGCCCCGGCTCACCGTGATGCCGCTGGGCGACTCCATCACCCAAGGGGTCGGCAGCACCACGGGCGACGGCTACCGGGCCGTCCTGCGGGACGCGCTCGACGACCACGCCACCGACGTCGACTTCGTCGGCTCCCTCCGGCACGGCACCCACGCCGATGCCGACCACGAGGGCCACTCCGGCTACCGGATCGACCAGGTCGCAGGGGGCATCGGGCCCTGGCTGGCGGCGTCCCGACCCAACGTCATCACCCTGCACCTCGGGTCCAACGACATCAACCGCGACCACCAGGTCGACGGGGCGCCCGCGCGCCTGGCCGCACTGCTCGACCGGATCACCGCGGCGACCCCCGGCACCACGGTGCTCCTCGCCCCGCTCGTGCCCAACAGCAAGCCGGGGGTGCAGCCCCGGGTCGACGCCTTCAACCGGGCCCTGCCCGCCCTGGTGGCCGAGCGACGGCAACGGGGAGCCAAGATCAGACTGGTCGACTTCGGCGCCATCGGCGCCACCGACCTGGTCGACGGACTGCACCCGAACGACAGCGGCTACCGGAAGATGGCGCACGCGTTCCGGGCCGGCCTCGCCCGCGCCGCCCGCGCCGGACTGATCAGCGAGCAGGTGACCGTCGACCCGTCGGCACCGGTCACCAGCGCCGGCGCGCCCGCGGGGTGACCCGCGTCAGTCCGCGGACGGCCCGAGGGACCGCCGGAACAGCACCCCCGGGCCCCCGGCCATCGCCACGTCGCCGACCCGGGTGAATCCGGTGCGGGCCAGCACGGTCCGCGAACCCGGGTTCGCCACCGTGGCCCGGGCCCGCAGGGAGCGCAGTCCGTACCGGTGCGCCGTCTCGCACACCCGGCGCACCGCCGCCGTCGCCACCCCCGCTCCGGTGGCCCGCCGGGCGATCCGGTACCCCAGTTCCGCCTCGCCGTCCTCGATGTCGACCAGGTTCACCCGGCCCAGCACCTCGCCCGACCCGTCCACCACGACGTGGAAGCGGTGCCGTCCCGTGGCCTGCTCGGCGAGCAACTCCCGGTGCCGCACGGCGAACTCGGCGAAGTAGTCGTCACCACGGTCGCCGACCCAGGCGGCGAAGTAGGCGCGGTTGTCCCGCTCGAAGGCGTGCACGGCGTCCGCGTGGTCGGCACGGAGCAACTGGATCTCGATCATCGTCCCACGATAGGCCCGCACCCGAAGGAGTGAACGATCCCCTCGACGCCCCTCCACCGCCCCCGCCCGTGACCCGCGCCCGAGGGCCTCGGCACGGCCGGTGGGGGCGCGCGGGCGCCCCCACCGGGCGTGCGGGCGCCCCCGCCCCGCCGGGGGCGCCCCACGGACGGGAACGCGCCGTGCGCGCCGGGGTGGGCGGGTGTAGGAATGGTTCATGGCCGCCCGCTCCGGCCGCCCGCGCCTGGTTCCCCGCATGCGAACTGTCGCCGGTCAGGTCTTCCTCGTGCAGTTGGCGATCGTGGTGCTGCTCGTCGCGACCGCCCTGGTCGTGTTGGTGGTGCAGACCCACCGCGACGCACGCCAGGAGGCGGAGAAGCGCTCCCTGTCGGTGGCCGAGACCTTCGCCAGTTCGCCCGGGATCGAAGCGGCCCTGAAGAGCCCCGACCCCACCGCGATCCTCCAACCGCGGGCGCAGGAGGCGACCCGGCGCGCGGACATCGGCTTCATCGTGGTGGTCAACCCGCAGGGGATCCGCTACACCCACCCCGACCCCACCTACATCGGCGGACGGTTCGTCGGCGACCTCGACACCGCCCTCGCGGGCGAGGTCGTCGTCGAAACGGCCGACAGCGAGGTCGGGCGGATCGTCCAGGTCGTCGTGCCCGTCTACGGCATGTCCGGCGACGTCATCGGCGCGGTCTCCGCCGGGATGGCCGTCTCCCAGGTGCAGAACCAGATCGAGGCGCAGTTCCCGCTGCTGTTCGGGGTCGCCGGCGGGGTGCTGCTGCTGGCCGCGGGTGCCACCGCCCTGGTCAACCGGCGGCTGCGCCGCCAGACCCGCGGCCTCGGCCCGGCCGAGATCACCCGGATGTACGAACACCACGACGCGGTGTTGCACGCCGTGCGCGAGGGCGTCCTCATCGTCTCCGCGGACAGACGGCTGCTGCTCGCCAACGACGAGGCCCGACGCCTGCTCGACCTGGCACCCGACGTGGAGGGCCGGCCCGTCGCCGAGCTGGGCCTCGACGCGCCCACCACCCAGCTCCTGGAGTCCGGTCGCCCCGCCAGTGACGAGGTGCACGCGGTCGGTGACCGGCTGTTGGCCGTCAACCAGCGCCCCACCGACCTGCACGGCGGTCCGCCCGGCACGGTCGCCACCCTCCGTGACACCACCGAGTTGAGCGCGCTCACCGGCCGGGCCGACCTCGCCCGCGGCCGGCTCCGACTGCTCTACGACGCCGGCAGCCGGATCGGCACCACCCTGGACATGGTCCACACCTGCGAGGAGCTCGCCGAATTCACCGCCACCGACTTCGCGGACTTCGTCTCCGTCGACCTGGTGACCGCGGTGCTCCGGGGCGAGGAGCCCCCGGTCAGCGCCCGGGGGCGGGAGATGCGTCGGGTCGCGTTCGCCGGCCCCGAGGACGTCGACACCGCCCTCTTCCCGGTGGGCCACCGCATCCGATCGGTCGGCTCCACCCCCCTGGGCGCCCTACTCGCCAACGGCACCGCCGTCCTCGACCGCGACCTCGGCGCCTACACGGGTTGGCACAAGCAGGACCCCGAGCGGGCCCGTGCCGTGGTCGCCGCGGGCCTCAGCTCCATGATCGCCGTACCCCTGCGCGCCCGCGGAGTCGTGCTGGGCGTCGCCATCTTCTGGCGCACCGACCGGCGGGACGCCTTCGACGAGGAGGATCGTTCCCTCGCCGAGGAACTCGTCGCCCGGGCCGCGGTCAGCGTGGACAACGCCCGTCGCTACTCCCGCGAGCACACCATGGCCGTCACCCTCCAGCGCAGCCTGCTCCCGCACGGGCTCCCGGAACAGAACGCCCTGGTGGCCGCCATGCGCTACCTGCCCGCCCAGGCCGGCCTCGGCGGTGTCGGCGGCGACTGGTTCGACATCATCCCGCTGCCCGGCGGGCGGGTCGCCCTCGTCGTCGGCGACGTCGTCGGCCACGGCCTGCACGCCGCCGCCACCATGGGGCGGCTGCGCACGGCCGTCCACAACTTCTCCACCCTGGACCTACCGCCCGACGAACTCCTGTGGCACCTCGACGAGCTCGTGACCAGACTCGACCACGACGCGGCCGACGCCCCCGGCGCCGACGACCAGGGCCCCCGGGTCACCGGCGCCACCTGCGTGTACGTCATCTACGACCCGGTCACCGGACACTGCTCCATGGCCCGCGCCGGCCACCTCCAGCCCGCGCTGCTGCTCCCCGACGGCACGGCCAGCTTCGCCGACGTGCCCGGAGGCCCCCCGCTGGGACTCGGCGGCCTCCCCTTCGAAACGCTGGAGCTGCAACTCCCCGAGGGGACCCGCCTCGTCCTGTTCACCGACGGCCTGGTGGAGGACCGGAGCCGGGACATCGACGAGGGCCTCGAACGGCTGCGCACCACCCTGGAGGCCCACACCCACCGCACCGTCGACGGACTGTGCGAGGCCACCCTCGACGCCCTGGTGCCCGACCACCCCTCCGACGACATCGCCCTGCTGATCGGCCGCACCCGCATCTTCGGCGCCGACCGGGTGGCCGAGTGCGAGGTGCCCTCCGACCCGGCGGCGGTGGCCGAGGTGCGGGCCTTCGTCGAGCGCACCCTCGCCGACTGGGGCCTGGTCGAGGAGGCGTTCACCACCGAGCTCATCCTCAGCGAACTCGTCACCAACTCCATCCGCTACGCCACCGGCCCCGTCCACGTGCGGGTCATCCGCGACCGGTCCCTCATCTGCGAGGTGTCCGACCGCAGCAGCACCTCGCCCCACCTGCGGCGGGCCGCCACCACCGACGAGGGCGGGCGCGGACTCTTCCTGGTCTCCCAGGTCGCCGACCGCTGGGGCACCCGGTACACCGCCGGCGGAAAGGTCATCTGGACCGAACAGGGACTCTCCTGAGCGCCGGTCACGCCCCCGCGCGCGCCGGTCGTGCAGGCGTACGCCCCATCCCCCGTTCGTGTTGGTCGTGCGGCGCGCACGGGTCATCGGGGGACCGAGAACCGCGACATGGGCTGCGCGCCGCCCCCGGACGCGCTCTAATGACGGTTGTGGTGAGCGAAGGCGTGTCGCAACAGGGCATGACGGCTTCGGGGACCGCGACGACACCACGGGCGGCCCGCACCGCCGTGGTTCCGGGTGCGCCGGGCCCCGTGGGCGTGGCGGCCACCCGTTGCGTCGAGCGCGCCCTGCGCGCGCTGCCGAGCCGTCAGGACCCCCTCGGCCGGCTGCGGTCCGTCGTCGAACAGGTGCTGGTCTTCGCGCGGGCCACCCTCACCGCGGTCTACGTGCCCGACCCCAAGGGCGCCACCCTCACCCTCGTCGAGAGCGCGGGCGTCCCCCGCAGCCTGTACGGACTGCACGACCACTATCCGACCGCGGGCGACTCGCCGATGGCCGCCGCCCACCGGCTCGGCACCGCACAGTGGCGCACCGCCCTCGGCCACCCCGGCGGCCCGGCCGCCGAGCGGGGCACCGCGGTGGCCGCGCTGCCGCTCGACGGCGGCCTCCGCGGCACCGGCTGCCTGTTCGCCCTCACCGAACGCCCCGAGGGCTTCGGCCCGGTGGACCGGGAGGTCCTCGCCCTGCTCGCCGCCGCCGTGGGCCGCACGGTCCCGGCGCCCGCCCGCCCCGACGACGCGCCCGGCGGCGACGGGCGCACCGGGACCTTCGGGCTCGCCATGGACAGCGGACACCTGGACGCCGACGAGCGACTGCTCGCCCTGTTCGGAATGAGCGCGAGCGATTTCGACGGTCGGGTGGAGACCCTGCTCGCGCTGACCCTCCCCGAGGACCTGCCGACCCTGATGTCCGTGGTGGAGGCCGACCACCTGACCATCGGCGACCGCGAACTCGACTTCCGGGTCCGGCGTTCCGCGGGGGAGCCGCGCTGGTTGCGGCTGCGCGGACAGGTCGTCACCGACGGCCTCGGCGGTCGGAGCCGTCTGATCGGTACGGTGGCCGACGCCGAGGCGCCGTGCTCCGGCAGCACCGACGCCGCCCGGGTCCAGCGCCTCGCAGCCGTCCTCGCCAACACGGCCACCGTGCACGAGACGAGTCAGGCCGTGGCCGGCGGGCTGCGCGGTCCGCTGCACGCCGACCGCGTCGCGCTGGCCGCACTCGACGGCGAACGGCTCGTCATCACCGCCCTCGACCCCCCTGACCCCCGGTCCTGGCCCGAGAACTGGCGCACCGCCTGGTGCTCCGAGTGGCCGGACGCCCCGGTGCGCGCCCTGCCGACCCTGGCCGCCGCCATCCGCGAGGGACGCCCCGCCCTCCTGGAGCCCACCGCCTCGCTCGAACCGCAGCTCACCGAGGTCGGGCCCGGGGCCCTCGCCGTGCTGCCGCTGCCCTCCCAGGGCCGCACCACCGGCCTGTGCCTGGTCGGTTGGGACACGACCCACCGGTTCGGCGCCGACGAACGGGCCTTCCTGACCGCCGCGTCCGGACTCGCCGGCCAGGCCCTGGCCCGGGTCCGGGCCGCCGACGCCGAACACGAACTGGTGGGCACCCTCCAGCGTTCCCTGCTCCCGCGCAGGCTGCCCGACATCCCGGGCGGTCGGGCGGTCGCCCGCTACCTGCCGACCGTGGCCGGGCTGGAGGTGGGCGGCGACTGGTACGACGTGATCCCGTTGCCCGACCGCCACGTCGCCCTCGTCATCGGTGACGTGCAGGGGCACAACGCCACGGCCGCCACGCTGATGGGCCAGATGCGCACCGCGCTGCGCGCCTACGCGATCGAGGGGCATCCCCCCGAGGTGGTCGTCGCGCACGCCAACCGCCTGCTCCTCGGCATGGACACGGACCTCTTCGTGACCTGCTGCTACGTCGACGTCGCCATGGACTCGGGTGCCGCCCGATGGGTCAGCGCAGGCCATCTGCCGCCCGTGCTGAGACATCCGGACGGCGCCACCGAAGCGATCACCGCGGACGTGGGCCCGCCGCTCGGGGTGGTGCCCCAAGCCGCCTACCCCACGAGCCCGCTGCACCTGAGGCCCGGAACGCTCCTCGCGCTGACTACCGACGGCCTGGTCGAATCGGCCACCTGCGAGATGGACGTCGGCGTGGCCCGGCTGCGGGACGCGCTCGCCACGTCCGACCCCGCGCACCTCGGGCTGGTCGCGGACACCCTCCTGGACGACGCCAACCGGGGCGACGACGTCGCCCTGTTGCTCCTGCGCTACGACGGTCCGCTCCCTTCCCCTTCCTGACGGGAAGGCGTTCGGGAAGGATTCAGACGACCGTCTCCCCGGCCCACCCGTTCCCCGGGGGCGGACGGCCCGGTCCGGCGCCGTCGAGCGTGACCACCCGGTCGAACCACCGGGCGGTCTCCTCGACGCTCAGCACCCGCTCCAGCACCAGATCGCCCGGCATGTTCGCGAAGAACCGTCCGGCCGGCCAACTCCGCGCGTACGGCATCGGATCCAGCACCAGCAGCCGCACCCCGTCGACCTCCGGGATCTCGGCCGGGGTGCCCTCGTTCCATATCTCCCCGCCGTCCGGCGCCGACAGCCGGAAGGTGCCCGCCGTCGGTGCCTGCCCGGGCACGTTGCGGCACACCGCGACCGCCTCCGCGCTGGGCACCTCTCCCGGAACGTGGCCGGCACCGGAGAGTTCGGCCGCCAGCAGGGTGTGCAGTTGGAAGTTGTCCGCCACCCCCGTCATCCGCAACCGGTAGCCCGTGCGCGTGGCCCGGTGCAGCACCACCAGGGGTTCGTCGTCGAGCACCAACAGGGCGTAGTTCAGGCAGGTGAGCAGGCCCTCGACGGTGGCCGCGATCCGCGCGGTCGTCGCCAGCAGTTCCCGACGGTCCCCGACCGCCTCGCGCACCGCCCGGTGGTTGAGCACCGCCACCGCGGCCGTTTCCCACCGCAGCAGCGCCCACCAGGCGTCCGCCACCTCCTCGCCCACCCGCGCGGCCACACCGCCGTGGGGGGTGCCCTCGTCCGGCAGCGGCAGCTCCCCGCCGCCCGCGGCCCGCCAGCGCTCGGGGAAGTGCACCGCGACGCCGAGCGTCTGGCGCACCCCGGCCAGCAGCCCCGGGGCGCACGCCACCGGGTCCGCCCCCAGTTCCACGCACGCGCCGATCAACAGCGCCACCCGGGCCCGCGGCGCGGTCGGCACCTCGGGTAGCAGCCCGGCGAGCCGCACCGCGGCGGCGGTGAGCTCGGTGCGCGAGGCGCACGCCGCCCGCTGGTGGAGCCTGCCGAGCGCGTCCTCTGTCGCCTGGGGGTCCTGGGTCCGCACGGCGGCTTCGAACCGGCCCACGGCACCGGCCAAGCGTGCTCTGCGGAAGATCATGCCCGCACGATAACCGTCCGTTGCCTCCGGTGGACCCGAACCGTGTCGATCCGTGGTCGAGGAGCCGAACGCAAGCCGTCAGAAGGACAGACCGGAGGCCGATCGGCGAACATGGCCAAGAACGCACCGTCCGAGCACACCCCGGTCGGACGGTCCGGACCAGGACACGCGCGGCCCCGCGCGGGAACGGGAGCGGATGTGTCGAGCACCACGGGAGTGACGGGAGCCGATCTGCTTGCGGACGCCTTCGGACGGGTCCGGGAGCAGGTGCACGAGGTCGTCGAGGGGCTCGCCCCGGACGCGCTGACGGACAGGATCGACCCGGAGGCCAACTCGATCGCCTGGCTGGTGTGGCACCTCACCCGGGTCCAGGACGACCACGTCTGCGCGGCGGCGGGGACGGAACAGGAGTGGACAAGGGGGGACTGGGTCACCCGTTTCGACCTCCCGTACGCCCGCCTCGCGACCGGATACGGGCACTCGTCCCGTCAAGTGGGACGGATGCACGTCACCTCGGGTGCGCTCCTCGTCGACTACCACGACGCGGTGCAGGAGCGGACGGCCGGCTTCGTGCGCGCTCTGGACGGTCCGGCGATGGAACGCATCGTGGACGAGCGCTGGTCCCCTCCGGTGACCCTCGGCGTCCGGTTGGTCAGCGTGGTCGCCGAGGGACTCCAGCACGTGGGCCAGGCGGCCTTCGTCCGGGGGGTCCTGGAACGGCGCGACGGCTGAGACTCGCCCCTGCTCCGGCCCGTCGGTCGGCGGGATGTCGACGACGGTCGGCCGGATCCCAACTCGCTTGTAACAACTGGGCGTCGGGCGAGCGGATGCGGCTCAGGAGCACGGTGTGCCCGGCTGTAGGGTGCGCTGGTCGTGACCCCCTGTTCAGGGGGCCACCCGTCGTCCCTGGAGGTTTCATGAGGCAGAAAACCCGTGCGTGGCAGCGCTCGGGCGTCCTGGTGGTGGGCGCGGTCGTCGGGCTCGCACTCGGTGCGGCCCCGGCGGTCGCCCACAACCCCGTCTGGTCCGTGACCTGTTCGGAGGTGAGCGTCGACCTGTCCGACTACGCCGACTCCGCGGAGGTCACCAACACGGTGACCCTCACCGTCGACGGCGAGGAGCTGTTGCCGACGAAGGAGTTCGGCACGTCCTTCTCGGACCGCCTGGCCCTCCCCGCACACGATCGGGACGTCGAGGTCCGTCTCGTCGTCAAGGCCGGTGACGGCGAAGAGTTCGACGTGGACCAGACGAAGACCGCACCCGTGTGCCCGTCCCCCGCCCCCACGCGCACGCCCACCCCCGCGCCCGCGCCCTCGAACTCCGCCGCGGCACCGACGAGTGCGCCGCCGGCGGAGCCCGAGCCGACCCGTTCCCCGAGCGCCGCCTCCCCGGAGCCGGCGGGGCAGGAACGGAGCACGCCCCCCGACCAGGACCTCGCCGCCACGGGCAGCTCCAGCGCCACCCCGGTGATCGCCGGCGCCGCCGCGCTCGTGCTGCTGGCCGGCGGCGGCATCATGTTCGCCGTCCGCAAGCGCCGGACCACCCGCGACTGACCCCCGCCGTGCCCCGTGGCCACCCGGCCGCGGGGCACGGCGGCACCGCCCGTGCGCACCCGCACCCGAAAAGCACGTTGCGCGATCCCCGGGGACGACGGAGCATGCTGCGCGGACGGACACGAGGAACCAGCGAACCCGAGGGACGGAATCGAACGAGTGACGCGCAACGACGACGTGGAACGCCAGGTGCTCACCGGCACGGACGGCGGGCCGGTGCTGACCTACGTACGGGGCGAACGGGCCGGACGCCCCTGGGCCGACCTGGTGGAGGTCGTCGGCACCGCGGATCCCGTGCCGACCGTGCTCTCCCGGATGTCCGGCTGGGTGGTGTCCGGCAGCGTGGGTCTGGGCGAGGAACTGGTGGCGCACGGCGCCCGCGTCCTGCGCCACGCCCACGGCATGCGCCGCGAGCTGCGCCCCGCCCCGCCCGAGCCCGCGCCCCTGCCACCGGGGGTGCGCGCCGTCGCCTACGCCCATGACCCCCGCGCCCTCCTGCCCGCCTGGCGCGCCGCCTTCGGGCCCGGCCACCCGGACCACCACCCGGGCACCGACGAGGAGGCATTCCACCAACGGCTCGTCCCGCTCCTGGAGGGCGAGGTGCTGGGCCCCGTCCTGCCCAGCAGCGTCCTCGCGGTGGACGGCGGTGGACGGGTGCTGGGGGGCGTCATCCTCACCGACCGGGACGGACAGCCCTGGATCGCGGAGGTCTTCCGCGCCCCCGGGGAGCACCACCGGGGGCTCGGTGACGCCCTGCTGCGCCGTGCCCTGGCCGACGCCGCCGGGCGCGGGCTGACCAGCGTCGAACTGGTCGTCACGGACGGCAACCCGGCCCGCCGCGGATACGAGCGCCTCGGCTTCGTCCACACCCTCACCGCGCTCACCGTCGTGGTTCCCTGAGCGGTCCCGGGGGACCGCCACCAACCGTCGCGTCGGTCGTTTGACCGGAGACCCACCCGACCGATCAGGGAGAGCACCCAGTGAAGTTCCGCCACGTCACCCTGGCCGCCGCGACCGGAGCCCTGATGCTCTGCGGCGTCGCCACCGCCGCGGCCGAAGGCGCGCCGCGCGTCACGACCTCGGACAACGACACGGGGCGCTCCGTCGACCTGCGGAAGGAGACCGCGAACCTGACCCGCGACATGGACCGCAAGGCGACCGTCCCGCTGCACATGGCCCGCCACCTGCTCCAGCACCGAGCGGGGCGGTAGCCCGCCTCCGCCGGGCCCGCCGCCTCCGGGTGCCGGGCCCGGCGCACCGCCCTAGGCTGGTGGCGCCGGACACGACGGGGGGACAGGGAGGTCCACCATGCCGCGCCCCGTGTGGTCCGGAGCGATCACCTTCGGCCTGGTCACCATCGCCGTCAAGGTCGTGCCCGCGACGGAGGGCCACGGCATCGCCTTCCACCAGTACCACCGCACCGACATGGCGCGCGTCCGGGTCAAGAAGGTCTGCTCGATCGACGGCGAGACCCTGTCCGCCGACCAGATCGGGCGCGGCTTCGAGACCCCGGACGGAGACACCGTCGAAATCACCGACGACGAACTCGACGCCCTGCCGCTGCCCGCCGCCAAGGCCATCGAGATCGCCGGCTTCCTGCCCGCCGCGAGCGTCGACCCCCTGCGCATCGGCGAGGGCTACTACCTGGAGAGCGGCGCCGAGACGGCGGCGAAGCCCTACGTGCTGCTGCGCCGGGCCCTGGAACGCACGGCGAAGGTCGCCGTCGCCCGGTTCGCCTGGCACGGCAGGGAGCGCCTCGGACTGTTGAGGGTGAAGGACGACGTCCTGGTGCTGCACGCCATGAAGTGGCCCGACGAGATCCGTTCCCCGAAGGAACTGGTCCCGGAGGAGGTCCCGCTCGACGAGCGGGAGGTGGCGGCCGCCGTGAGTCTGGTCGAGGCCATGCCCGCCACCGATCCGTCCTCGTTCACCGACGCGTACCGGGAAGCGCTGGAGCGGGTCATCACGGCCAAGGCCGACGGCGCGGAGACCGCGGCGCCCCCCGAACGGGAGCCGGAGACCGGCGCCGAGGTCCTGGACCTGATGTCCGCGCTGGAGCAGTCGCTGGAGCGGACCGGGGCGAGCGCCGGCGGGTCCGAAGGCGGTGCCACCGTGCACGAACTGCCCCGTCGCTCCGGTCGCGGCCCCCGGGGCACCGGGAAGCGCCGGGCATCGGGCTCCTGACGACCGACGTCCCGAACGGACGTCGCAAGACGCCCGAACGGCTGCACTTCCCCCCGTTCACCGGGTCGCCGCGCCCGTTCCGTGCCTATCGTCGGAACGCCCCCGCAGGCTCGTGAACCCCAGGTCAGGAGGGAACTCCTCATGGTGCGGAGCAGATGGCGCAACAGCATGCTCGGAGAGTTGTCGGCCGAGTTCGCCGGAACCCTCATCCTCATCCTCTTCGGCTGCGGAGTCGTCGCCCAGGTGGTCGCCGCGGAGCTCGGCGACCACGACAGCATCGCGTGGGCCTGGGGACTCGGCGTCACCCTCGGCATCTACGTCGCGGGCCGACTCAGCGGTGCGCACCTGAACCCCGCCGTCACCCTGGCGCTCGCCGTCTTCAAGGGCTTCGAGTGGCGCAAGGTCCTGCCCTACGCGGCGGCCCAGACGGCGGGTGCGTTCGTCGCGGCCCTGCTCGTGCGGTGGAACTACAGCGAGGTGCTGGCCCAGGCCGACCCGGAGCACACCTTCAAGACGCAGATCGTCTTCTCGACGCTCCCCGGCAACGGCACCTATCCCATCAGCGAGTTCGGTGCCCTGCGCGACCAGATCATCGGGACCGCGATCCTCCTGTTCCTCATCTTCGCGGTGACCGACCTCCTCAACACCCCCCCGGGTGCCAACCTGGCCGCCCTGATCATCGGACTGGTGGTGGTCGCCATCGGCATGGCCTGGGGGGTCGACGCCGGATACGCCATCAACCCGGCCCGTGACCTCGGCCCCCGCCTGGCCAGCTACCTCACCGGATACGGCGAAGCCTGGCGGGACCAGTACGGCAACCTCTACTTCTGGGTGCCGATCGTGGGGCCGTTGATCGGCGGGGTGCTGGGAGCCTGGCTGTACAAGGTCCTCGTCGGACGGTTCCTGCCCCAGGCCGACGAGGAACCGCAGGAACCCGGTCGGGTGCCCGCGCCCGAGGGCGGTCGCTGAACCCTCCGGACGGCGGCCGGGGCCGGGGTGCCTCGACCGCACGAGGCGGGGAGCCCGACCGCGCGGATGTGAGGTAGCCGACTCCTCGTCGAATGAACCAACCGGTTCCCCTGCACGTATGAGCAGATGAGACCGGACCGGACCGCATCGCCGGTTCCCTCCCGGGGCCCAGCCCCGAACCGGAACCGCCGGTGCGGTCCTGCCGGGTGGACGCGTCCTTGCGGAGGCCCCCCATGCCCATCAGCCGAGACCCCGACACCGCCGTGCCCCCACCGGGCGACGAGCCGCCCCCGCTGTCCACGGCGCTCAGGCGGGGCGCGGTCACCGTCCGGGACAGAGCGGTCGTCACGGCGCTGGTCGAGGAGGGGGTGCTGCTCGGCCGGGCCGATGTGCGCCGGGCCCTGGTCGTCGAAGACGGGGCGGACGGGCCGCGGTGCGACTGGGAGGGGTTGGCCCGCCAGCTGTACGCCCTCGAACTCTCCTCGTCGGAGCGGGTGTTCCTCGCCTTACTCCTGTCCATGGTGGGCGTCCACCAGACGTCCCTCTCCCGGGTCCACGAACTCGACGAGGACCGTCTGATGGTGGTTCTACGCGCGCTGATCCAGCTCTCGGGGAACAGCCGGATCGCCGTGGGCACCCGAGTGTGACGCCTTCACCGTCTCCAACTCCACCGAATGGGGGGTGAGATGGCTCACGGGATCCGCTCTGAACGTCCCGTGCGCCCCGGGCGTACCTCCTGGCGTTCAGACGCTCCGCGGTCACCGTCGCCCTGGAGGCTTCGGCGACCGCGTTCCCCAGGAGGTCCCCGTTGAGTCACCGTCGCATCCGTCACCGCAAGTCCCTCGGGGCTGCGGCCGTCGTCATCGCCCTGGGCACCGCCGCCGCCGTCCTGCCGAACGCCAACGCCTCCCAGGACGAGGTGCCGACGCCCAGAACCCTCACCCCGCTCGCCGCGGCGGACCTCGACGCCCGGCTGACCGGGACGCCGGGGCCGGACTTCGGCGGCTCGTACTACGACGTGGACAAGCGGCAGTTGGTCGTCAACGTCGTCGAGGCGGACGGCGCCACCGCGGACCGGGCGCGCGAGGCGGGCGCCGCGGTCCGCACGGTCGACCACAGCGCCGACGAACTCCACGCGGCAACGAGCACGTTGGAGGACCGGGCCACCATCCCCGGCACCTCCTGGGCGGTCGATCCGGTCACCAACCAGATCCGGGTCACCGCCGACCGCAGCGTCACCGGCGACCGCTGGGACCGCCTGCGGCGCGTGGTCGACGGCCTCGGCAGCGGGGTCGCCCGGATCGAGCGGTCCGCCGGCGAGTTCACTCCGTTCGTCGAGGGCGGGGACGCGATCCTCGGCGGGGGCTCGCGGTGCACGCTCGGCTTCAACGTCACCACCAGGGACGGCGGTGCGGGCTTCCTGACCGCCGGTCACTGCGGGGGCGTGGGCACGCGGTGGACCGATCGCGCCGGTTCCCCGCTCGGCAGCGTGCGGCAGGCCACCTTCCCCGGCGCCGGGGACCTCGCCCTGGTGGCCTACGACGACCCGGGGCGGTCGGCGCCGAGCAGCGTCAACACCGGCGACGGCGGACGGGTCGCCATCGACCGGGCCGTCGAGGCGACCGTGGGCCAGCAGGTCCGGCGGATGGGCAGCACCACGGGCCTGCACGGGGGGCGCGTCACCGGTCTGAACGCCACCGTCAACTACGCCGAGGGCAGTGTCTCCGGCCTCGTCCAGACCGACGTCTGCGCCGAACCCGGCGACAGCGGAGGTCCGTTGTTCACCGCGGACGGCGCCGCCGTCGGACTGACCTCCGGTGGCAGCGGTGACTGCACCCGCGGGGGAGTGACGTTCTTCCAGCCGGTGCCCCGGGCCCTGGAGGCCTTCGGTGCCCGCATCGGCGGCGCCGGCCAGCCGTCGGCCGGGCCCACGACGCCGACCTCTCCGCCGCAGGACGGCGGGGAGGAGCCGGGCGAGGACTGACAGTGAGGATGTGACGTGGCTTCTCCGCTGGGTCTGACTCACGGACTGACCGACGCCGACTGGCTGTCCTTTGCGGGATTCGTCGGCC
>NZ_JBEOWM010000060.1:0-34388 GCF_040296045.1 Streptomyces sp. NPDC002490
GTCGCAGCGGGACGGCCGCCGCCCGCGGCGGCGGCCGTGGGCCATCCGCCCGGGCGCCGGGCCGCGGGGGCGGCAGCACCCTGGTCCGGCGGCGGGCCGGCGGGCGCGGCGGCCGGCGGGACCTGTTCGGCGGGCGGGGCGGGGGGTGCGACGGGCGGGGCGGGGGGTGCGACGGGCGGGGCCTGGGTTGCCGGTGCGGCCGGGACCGGGGGCGCGTAGGCCACGGCGGGGCCGGGCGGGGGCGGGGCGTACTGCACGGGCGGCAGCGGGGCGGCGGCCACGGCCGCGGCGCCGGGGGCGGCGACCCCCGAGCGCTCCAGACGCTCCAGACGGGCCATGACGGAACGCTCGTCGTCGTAGGCCGCGGGGAGCAGCACGCGGGCGCAGATCAGTTCCAGTTGGAGGCGCGGTGAAGTGGCCCCGCGCATCTCGGTGAGCCCCTCGTTCACCAGGTCGGCGGCCCGGCTCAGCTCGGCGCCCCCGAAGACGCCGGCCTGGGCGGTCATCCGCTCGACGACGTCCACGGGGGCGTCGATCAGCCCCTTCTCCGCGGCGTCCGGGACGGCGGCCAGGATGACCAGGTCGCGCAGGCGCTCCAGCAGGTCGGCGACGAAGCGGCGGGGGTCGTTGCCGCCCTCGATGACCCGGTCGACGACCTCGAAGGCCGCGGCCCCGTCCCCGGCGGCGAAGGCGTCCACGACGGAGTCGAGCAGCGAGCCCTCGGTGTACCCGAGCAGCGAGGTGGCCATGGCGTACGTCACACCGTGCTCGTCGGCGCCGGCGAGGAGCTGGTCCATGACGGACATGGAGTCCCGGACGGAGCCGGCCCCGGCCCGGACGACGAGGGGCAGCACCCCCTCCTCGACGGGGATGTCCTCCCGGCCGCACACCTCGCCGAGGTAGTCCCGCAGGGTGCCCGGCGGGACCAGGCGGAAGGGGTAGTGGTGGGTGCGCGAGCGGATCGTGCCGATGACCTTCTCGGGCTCGGTGGTCGCGAAGATGAACTTGAGGTGCTCCGGCGGCTCCTCGACGACCTTGAGCAGGGCGTTGAAGCCGGCCGACGTGACCATGTGGGCCTCGTCGATGATGTAGATCTTGTAGCGGCTGCCGGCCGGCCCGAAGAACGCCTTCTCCCGCAGGTCACGGGCGTCGTCCACGCCTCCGTGGGAGGCGGCGTCGATCTCGATGACGTCGATGGAGCCCGGCCCGTTGCGCGCGAGGTCCCGGCAGGACTGGCAGGTGCCGCAGGGGGTGGGCGTGGGGCCCTGCTCGCAGTTCAGGCAGCGGGCGAGGATGCGCGCGCTGGTGGTCTTGCCGCACCCGCGCGGCCCGCTGAACAGGTACGCGTGGTTGACCCGGTTGTTCCGCAGGGCCTGCTGCAGGGGCGCAGTGACATGCTCCTGCCCAATGACCTCGGCGAACGACTCCGGGCGATAGCGGCGGTACAGCGCGAGAGACGACACGCCTACGAGGTTATAGGCGCCCACCGACAACCCGGGCCCGAAGCGGACGACACCGCTCCCCCGCACACGCGAACGCCCCCCACGCACCCGCCAGAGCCGACCTACCCTTGCTGCCTTCCGGCCCTGGGGGAGTTCAGTCAGATAGCGCCACGTGAGGGGCTCCGCACAGAGTACCCGATCCGGGGGCCCGCGAACGAGTTCGCTCGCACCGCTCGGCGTCATGTAATGTCATCCGCGGAGGATTCGCCTAGAGGCCTAGGGCGCACGCTTGGAAAGCGTGTTGGGGGCAACCCCTCACGAGTTCGAATCTCGTATCCTCCGCCAGTGCCTCACCGGGCACTAACGTCGAAGGCCCCGCTGTCCGCAGCGGGGCCTTCGACGTACGTGGTCTCAGTTTTGGTCCCAGTTACGCGGGGCGGGCAGCCGTGGACGCCCACACAGGCAGACCCTGGCTACTCCCTGCCGGCGATCGGGCACCGGGTTCGTGATCGTCGACTGTGTCGATACAAAGATCCCCGTTGCGGGGCATGAGGCTCCGCGGCGACGTGCGGGCCGCACCGGCCCGGGTCAGCCCCTTGAACCGGCCAGCAGAGAGGTCGACCACAGCCTCATTGTCGGAGCGCCAAAATAGGATGCCCAGCGGAGACTGCACGGCTTCTAGCCCGCCACCCAGACACGAGCAAGGACACCCCCGACTGATGGCAGTGACCCAGCAGGAGATCGAGAACCGGTTGTGGGACGCGGCCGACGAGCTGCGCGTGGCAATGCCCGAAGCACAGTACTCCTCGGTCGTCTTCCCCCTGATGTTCTGGAAGTACCTGTCGGATACCTGGGAGCACACCCACCAGACCTTCCTTGAGGAGAACGACGACCTCTCAGCCGAGGAAGCCGACGAGGTCGAGTACAGCAACTACCAGACGTTCAAAATCCCCCTCATCTTCCCTGGCACCGTCGCCGAGACCCGCGCTTCTTGGTCATCCATCCTCACTACCGTCGCCCAGCACGGCCTCGGCCAGCGGGTCCGCGCTTCCCTCCAGGCCATCGAGTCGGCCAACCCTGACAAGTTCTCCCGCATCTTCGGGTCCATGACGTGGACCTCCGAAGCGGTGCTACCGGGGGAGGTACTGGCGTCGGTTATGCGGGCGATGAACCGCGTCCCCAAGATGCACGAGGGCAACATGTCCCACGACGTGCTCGGCGGGGCGTACGAGTACCTACTCAAGCGCTTCTCCGACGGGTCAGGCACCCGCGCCGGCCAGTTCTTCACCCCACGTGAGGTCGTCGAGCTGATCATGGAGCTGCTGGCCCCCAAGAACCACGAGTCGGTGTACGACCCGACCTGCGGGTCTGGTGGCATGCTCATTGCCGCCGCGAGCCTTCTGAAGGCCCGTGGCGGACGGGGATACTCCCTCAGCCTGAACGGGCAGGAAGCGGTGACGGACACCGCAGGTGTGGCCCGCATGAACCTGTTCATGCACAACCTGACCGAGTTCAAGGTCGAGGTCGGCGACACCCTGAGAGACCCGCGCTTCAAGAAGCCGGATGGGTCCGTGAAGCAATTCGACGTGATCGTCGCCAATCCGCCCTACAGCCTGAAGTGGAAGCCCTGGACCAACGACCCGCGCGCCATCGGAGGGGTTGCCCCACAGTCGTCGGCGGACTGGGCATTCGTGCAGCACATGATCGCCAGCATGGACCAGAAGAAAGGCCGTGTCGGCGTTGTCCTGCCGCACGGTGTCCTCTTTCGAGTTGGCCAGGAGGCAGCCATCCGTCGGCGCGCCCTGGACAGTGACCTCCTGGAAGCCGTGATCGGGCTACCGTCGAACCTCTTTTACAACACGACGATCCCGACCTGCATCCTCGTATTCCGC
This sequence comes from Streptomyces sp. NPDC002490, assembly GCF_040296045.1. Lineage (NCBI taxonomy): Bacteria > Bacillati > Actinomycetota > Actinomycetes > Kitasatosporales > Streptomycetaceae > Streptomyces > Streptomyces sp. NPDC002490. Next base: position 3,335 of record NZ_JBEOWM010000060.1, read on the forward strand.
GCCCGCGGCAGCAAGATCCCGGAGCGACAAGACGGCGTGTTGTTCATCGACGCCTCCACACGGTTTACCAAATCCAAGAACCGCCATCTCCTCACTGACGCAGACATCGCGGACATCGTAGCGGCCTACCACGCGGGCTCCGACAATGCCGGAGTGGCTGGCCTCTCGGCGCGGTTTGTCTCCACATCAGAGATCGCGGCGAACGGGTACGACCTCAACATCGGCCGCTATATCAAGCAGGCCGCCACCGCGCAGGAGGACCTCGGCACCCTCATCGACGCCTACAACATCGCCCGGGGCGAGCGGCAAAAGACCGAGCAGCGCATGCTCACGGCCCTCTCTGCCGCAGGGATCGAGGGCTTCGATGAGTGACTGGCAGCAGATCACCTTCGTCGACCTGGAGGCTCCTGCGCGGTGCAGGGAACCCGTTCCACCCCAGGGATCGAGAGCTTCGATGAGTGAAGGTTATCCGCTTCGTCCGCTCGGGGAGGTAATGCGCCTCGACATCCAGCGCACACCAATGAAGCCGGCAACTATCTACCGCCTAGCCGGGGTTCTGAACTCAGGAAAGGGAGTTATCGCCAAAGGCGAACTCAGCGAAACAAATACAGAGTACGCGGCAATGAATGTGCTACGCGCCGACCAGGTCGTGATGCGGAAACTGACCGCATGGGAAGGCCCAATCACCGTAGTACCTGCCGAGTTCGACGGATTCGTTGTCAGTAACGAGTTTCCGACATTCACGCTTGGCCCCGAGTTGATGCCCGACTGGATGAGGCACGTCTGCCGCTCACCGCGACTTTGGGCAGAAATGAAGAACCGAGTGAGCGGGACGGTTCAACGCCGTAAGCGTCTGAACCCAGAGCAACTCTTGCAGATTCAAATCCCGATCCCACCGCGCAAGGTACAGGCCCGGATCGTCGACGTGCTTGATGCGGTGGACGACCAGGTCAACGCACTGGACATGGAGGCGGATGCGATTCTGGACGTTCTTCGCCGCCTTCGCGCCGACTCGATGACTGACAGTTCAGCTGATGAAGTCCGCGCGGACAAAGTGTTTAGCATCACGATGGGCCGCCAACGCTCACCACAACGCGCCACCGGCCCGCACATGACTTTCTACCTACGGTCTGCCAACGTCGGCTATGGAACCCTTGACCTCTCCGACGTACTTGAGATGGATTTCAACCCTAGCGAGCGGGAGACCTTCGGGCTCCGGTACGGGGATGTCCTCGTATCCGAGGGGAGCGCGAGCGAGACCGCAGTGGGAATGCCAGCCATGTGGCGGGACGAGCTCACAGCTCCGGTCTGCTTCCAGAACACCCTGCTTCGCTATCGCGCCATCGAAGGCGTCAGCATTCCAGCGTTCGTCAAGCACTGGTGCCTATGGGCGTACGAGTCCGGGCAATTCCGTGACGTCGCCGGCGGAACCAACATCAAGCACATCGGGTCCAGGCGAGCGGTTCAGATGCTGGTGCGTCTCCCGAGTGTTGCCGAACAGGAGCGAATCGCGACAGAACTCGACTCGATAAGCGAGGCCGTCGCAGCAACGCGCACAGAGAGTGCCCGCCTCCGCAAAGTCCAGTCCGGGCTGCTGGCTGGGTTGCTGGACCGTTCCATCGACATCAAGTCTGCCTAACTGGGGGTCTGAGCCATGGCAAAAGGCATTCGGGAGAGCGAGTTCCAGAAGTCGATGATCCAGTGGTCTCTCCCCATGGGATGGGGCTTCACAGCGGGCAGGTTGCTACCTCGCGAAACGACACAAACAGTGCTCGCCACCCAGCTGCGGGACGCCATCGTCCAGCTCAACCCTGGGGTGATCGACGGGTTCGACGTGGACGCCGTGGTCGAGGAGATCATCGCCACGGTCAACGCCGTCGACGGCGGGCTGGTGCGAGCCAACGAGCAGGTACTGGAGCTGCTTCGCGGACACAAGGAGTTCCGAGGCGGCGACGGTGTGTGGCACGCCTTGAAGGTCATCGATTTCGAGCGCCCGACCACCAACACCCTGGTCGTGTCGGACGAGGTGACCATCACCATCCCCGGGAAGACTCCCCGCCGGTTCGATCTTGTGTACTGGGTCAATGGCCTGCCCCTCGTTGTCGTAGAGGTGAAGTCACCGACTGCTAAGGCAGGGTGGGCCGACGCCGCACGCGAGATCAACGACGTGTACGCCACCGAATATCCGTGGTTCTTCACCCCCAATGTCTTCGCTGTCGCCTCCGACGGGCTGAAGCTACGGTTCGGTGCCGCTGGTGCGCCCCTGAACCTGTGGCAGCCGTTCCGATCCACCGCCGACGACGAGAACCTGTCCGGGCGGGCCGATGTGCAGCGCTCCGTCGAGCTGCTGCTCAACCCGGCCACGGTCCTGGACATGCTCGAAAACTTCGTCCTCTTCGACACCTCGGGAGGCGGGGCAGACAAGAAGTACCTGCCCCGCTACCCGCAGATGGAGGCCGCCCATCTGATCCACAGGCGGGTCCTGGCCGACGGAAAGAAGGGATTGATCTGGCATCACCAAGGCAGCGGGAAGACGCTGCTGATGGTGTTCGCCGCTTCGCTCCTGCTGGCTGACACCCGCACCGAGTCGCCCACGATCATCTTGCTCTCCGACCGAACCCAGCTCGTGCGGCAGACCTCCGGGGTGTTCACCTCCGCGATGGGCGACGCCTACTTCCACCAGCCCTCCACCAGCAAGGAATTGCGTTCCCTGCTGGCAGACGATGTGCGCGGCGTCATCTCCACCACTGTCCACAAGTTCGCGGACGCCGGCAAGAACCTGTCGACCCGCCGCAACATCATCGTGCTGGTCGATGAGGCACACCGCACGCAGTCGTCCGAGGAAGAGTCCCTGGCGGGGCAGATGCGTGCAGCGTTGCCGCACGCGAAGTTCTTCGGGATGACCGGCACACCCGTCAGGAACCTCTCGACCAACACCTTCGCCCTCTTCGGTGAGGAGACCGACCCGAACAGGGTGCTGCATCGATACTCGGTGTCCCGGTCTCTACAGGACGAGGCAACCGTTCCCGTCATGCTGGACCCGCACCCGGTCACCTTCGAGATGGACGACGGGGCGCTACAGGCCGAGTTCGACCAGTTCGCCGACGAATTCGACCTCGACGACCCTGACCGTGAATCCTTGTCCCGCAAGTTCGGGCGCCTCACCTCGGTTTTTACCAACCCCGAACGCATCCACACGGTGTGCCAGGACATCGTGGACCACTACCTGGCCGGCACCTATCGCAACGGCCTCAAGGCACAGGTCGTCGCCTACAACCGCGAGCTGGCCGTGGCGTACACGGACAAGATCAACGAACTGTTGGCCGGTTACGAAGCAGCGCAGGTGCTCGCAGAAGTCGGCAGGCACGAGCGGATCACCGCAGAGGTGAACATCCACGTCTCGGACGCCAAGAACGAGGAAGCGGCCATGCGGCCCTACCGGCTCTCCGAGGTCGACGAGGAGGACCAGAAGCGGCGGTTCCTCACTCCCGATGACCCACTGTGCTTCCTGGTCGTGACGGCCAAGCTGATGACCGGGTTCGACGCGCCCAACGAGGGCGTCCTCTACCTGGACAAGCCCATGAAGGCTCACAACCTGTTCCAGACGATCACTCGGCCGAACCGCACCTGGGTGTCCCCGGCCGGATTCGTAAAGACCACCGGCGTGGTCGTGGACTACATCAGCCTGGCCGAAGAGGTCCAGCGTGCCGTCGTCGATCCCACCTCGGAAGGGTCCGCCGGCAAGGGCGGTGGGTTCGTCACCGACTTGACCGACCTGGTCGCCGAGTTCCGGACTACCTTCGCTCGCGTCGAAGACCTTCTCGCAGACGTGGACGGCCTCGACCTCACAGCCCACGGGTACGAGTCCGTACGTGCCATCAACGGCTTCCTGGACGCCGACCCTGACGCCGCCGAGGTCTTCAGCAAGGACTACCGGCTTCTGGCCCGCCTGTACCCGCTCATCAACACGGACAAGCGGGTCGCCAAGTACCAGGACGGGTTCGGGCTCTTCGGGTCTGCGTACACGACCCTGTTCAAGAAGTCTTCCGACGAGGAAAGGAAGGAGCGACTGGGCGAGCTGGGGCCGATGGTCCTGGAGATAATCAACGCCCATGTCCACTCCTTCTCGGTGGCCGCCTCCCAGGAAGAAGCTCTCGTCCTGGATGCCCAGGGCGTCACGATCCTCAAGGAGCTGCTGGCCCTCGTCCGTCCCAAGCCCGACAAGGACGGCAACGAGGACAAGAGGCCGCCGTCTGCGGCGGAGATCCTGGACCAGATCAAGGCCGCCCTTGAGAAGGGCATCGAACCGGGGTCCGCGAGGTACACGGCCCTGGCAGAGCGGATCAGGCAACTGCGGGACCGCATCATCCAGAACGCCCAAGACGCCCTGGAGTTCCTGGCCGAAGCACTCCGGGTCGCCCGTGCCATCGTGAACGCCGAGAAACACCCCGACGAAGCCGTCGTACTGGATGACGACCACGTGGGTGTCCTGTCTCGGATCATCCGAGAGCACGCGCCGCCCGGTCTCACCGTCACGGAGCAGAACCTGGCCGAGGAGATCGACCAGGTCGTCAAGCGCACCCTCGCCCAGTCATGGGACAACGCTGAGGCCCGCAACCGTGGCGTCCGTCGTGCCACCGCCGCAGTCTTCCGCCGGTACACGTTGAAGCCGGTGGGAGAGCCTTATGGCTCCACCGTCGCCTACGTCGAAGCTCACTATCTCGTCGACTGAGTACGCACTGAGGCCCGGCAACCTGTGGCGGTTGCCGGGCCTCGCCTCACATGGGCCCGATGCCCTGGCTTCACGTGGCTGACTCCACTGATTCGCCATGGCGGGTGTCATTCCGGGGCACTACCAGTCGTCGGTGTCGCCGTACTTCCCTGGATGCCGTGCACGGTCCACAGCCTGTGCGCATGCCTCGGCGAAGGCCGCCGCCACGGCCGTCTTGCCCGTGCCTCGCACCTCGGCCTCGACCTCCTGGCCTGTGCCGGGGCGTCGGGCCGTACGCCAAGCTGAGGCGCGGTCGGTGTAACGGTCGGTCTCGAACTCCCAGGCCGGCACCGACCACTGCTCCAGGCCCCCGCTTGCCACGCGTTCTCCGCCAGGGAGAAACAGTGCTCGGGCATGGAAGATCACGGCCCGCTCCGGTACACGGTCGCGGATGGCGCTCCCGCCGCCGGACCCCTGGTGCTCCCAGTTCCAGCGGTCCCATTCCTCGACCTCAGCAGTGTGGTCTGGCCAGTCCTCGCTCCACCGTGCGACGACCTCGTCGGCGTGCTCGCGGTGGAGGAAGGGCACACGCCGATCGCCAAGGCGAGCGACGTGGACCATCAGCGCCGCGGGGACGGGGCTCTGGTCGGCCTCCAACGCAGCGCTTCCCGCGGTCTGGTCCGTGCCCCAGAGGAGGCCGCCGACCTTGGCCGCGGTGTCTTTGAGAACGCGGCTCGTCAGGTGCTGGTAGCGGCGGCGCATCCGGGCGGACTTGCCAGGCTCCCAGCCCATGATGGCATCGACGACCGCGTCGGAGACGCCGAGGATGAGCAGGACAGTCGCCGCGGTGTGGCGGGCGTCGTGAAGGCGGGCATCGCGGACGCCAGCGGCCTTCAGGAGCTCCTTCCATTTGTGGTAGTCAGTGTTCGGGTTCAGGGGCTCGCCGGTGGGCGAGGTGAAGACGTACCCCTTCTCCGTCCAGAGGTCGCGGGCCACGGTTCGCTCACGGGCCTGGTCCTCCTTGTGCCGGCGCAGGAGCTGGAGCAGTTCTTCGGGGACGCCGATGGGCCGTTGGCCAGCGCGGGACTTGGCGTTCTTCGTCTCGCGGCGGGTGTTGATCTTCTGGGGGCAGAAGCCGGGCTTGCGTCCGCAGCGGTCGCCGCAGCCGTGCTTGTAGCGGGGCCGCAGCCGACCACGGCGTACGCGGATGACGCCGAGCTCGAAGTCGACGTCGTCCCACTGCATGCCGAGGACCTCGCCCTGGCGCAGGCCGAGGGCGAGCGCGATGACCCAGCGGGCGGCGTTGCGGTGCTTGGCGGCCTCGGCGAGCAGGTGCTGGACCTCCTCGACCGTGTACGGCTCGACCTCCTCCTCTTCGACCTTGGGGGCCTTGGCGATGGCAGCCGGGTTCGCGGTGAGGTGCTTGCGGCGCACGGCCTCGTTCAACGCCGTGCGGATCGTGCGGTGGGCCTGGTGGGCGGTGCCGGCGGCGCTGCCGTTGTCCTGCATCTTCTTGTAGAAGCGCTCCAGGTGTTCGGGGTCGAGCTTCTCCAGGCGATGGGCACCCAGGCCGGGGATGAGGTGATGGTTCACCGCGACGCGGTAGCCGTCGATGGTGTTCTCGGAGACGTGCACTGCGGCGATGTTCTCGACCCAGTGGGTGAGCCAGCTCTTCACGGTCCAGGACTGGCCGGCCTTGCGGACGGCGCCCTCGTCGCGCTGGCGCTCCAGCTCACGGACGGCCTTGGTGACCTCGGGGCGGGTCTTGCGGCTGACGTGGCGCCGGTCCGGGGCGCCGTCGTCCTTGACACCGACGGTGACGCGGCCGTGCCAGCGACCGTCCTTGCCGAGGTAGATGGACGAGGCGCCGTTGGGCTGGCGGGACTTCGGTGCGGAGGCTCGCGTCACGCGGCGGCCCCGAAGTCGGACGCCGACAGTCGGCGGGCCAGGAAGTCGTTCACCGCCTCCGCTGGGATGCGGCGCAAGCTGCCGATCTTGACGGAGGCGATCTCGCCGGAGGAGACGTACTCGTACAGCTTGGTGCGGCCAATGCCAATCCGGCGGGCGGCTTCGGCGACGGTGAGGGCGACCAGGGTCGTGTCGCCGGCGGATCGCCGCTCGACCATCAAGGTGCGCAGGGCGTCTTCGGGAACCTCCAGGAGCTGGGCTATCTGGGAAATGGGCAGGGCGGGTTGTGGCATGGGGATGCTCCTCGCGCCGGCTTCGCGGCTCGCGGGGAGCGGCAACTCCCGTCGGCCTGGCCGGTGGCGTCGTTCAGGGATGGATGGGTCGGTGGATGACCGTCGGCGACGGAGGTCGCCGTGCGTGGGAGTTCTCGGCGTTCGTAGCGCCTTGAAGGGGCAGCGGTTGGCTATTCGCTGGCGGGTGGCTGTCCCTGGTTCCGCAGGTGCGCCCGGGATGGGTGCAGGCTCCTCTGGAGGGCCCGTTCTTCGAGCCGGAGGAGTTCGTCGACCTGGCCTCTCTGCTCGGGGCCCTTGTCCCCGTATGCGTTGAGTTCCATGTCGATCTCGTGCAGGTGCATCTGGTTCCGGTCGATCGCCGCTCGCAGTTGGCGGTACTCCCGTGTCATCTGCACGTACTCACGGGCAAGCTCGCGGATGCGGGGCGTGGCCAGTTCGTCCGGCGGCCCAGTCAGGTCCTGCATGGTGAGGTCGAAGACCTTGCAGAAGCCGAGCGCCTCGTCGAGGTTGACCCTGCGACGGGGTTTGCCGCTCTCGATGCGCCAGATCGCCGACTGGTTGATCGGATGGCCGGCGGCGGCCATCTCCTCGGCGAGTTTCACCGTGCTCCAGCCGCGGACCTCGCGCTCCAGTTTGATGCGGGCAGCGACGTGCTCCTCCGGCATCGGACGACCGGGACCGGCGCGCTCCGCACCTTCCTCACCGCTCACTCGCACCTCCCTTCACGCAACATCGGGTCCACTAGGGCCAGCGTCCACAACTAAACATCGTTGCGGAGTGAAATGCAAGGCGTTGCGCTGCCGAAAATCTCGGCTATGGTCGTAGTCCGCCGTACAGCGGCGGACGCAACCGCACACGCAAGCGGCCCCGGCGCTACGAACACCGGGGCCGAAGTAGAGGCTCCACCGCACAACCATCCATCCCTGAACGATCGAAACCGGAGGCCGGGGTTGCCGCCCCGTAATGGCCTGCCGGATGAGGAGCTCCGTGAACCAGGGTACGACCCTGCCATCCCAGGCGCCATCCCGCTTCGACGAAGGTCCCACCCCGATGGAGCCTCCGTTCAACCTGGACGCCGAACGCGCGGTCCTCGGCGCCTGCATGCACAAGGCCGACGTTATCGACGAGGTCCGGCCCGTCCTCGGTGACGACGCGTTCTACCGGCCCGCGCACGAGACGATCTGGCGAGCACTCCTCACCCAGCACCGCGAGGACAAGCCGACCGACCCCATCGTCCTCACCGAGCTGCTCCAGCAACAAGGTGACCTCCAGCGGGTCGGCGGTCACGCCTACGTGTTCCAGCTCGCCGACGCGCCCTACGGCACCGGCAGCGCGGAGCACCACGCGGAGATCGTCCGCGAGAAGGCCGACCTGCGCCGCCTGGTGACCTCCGCCGTACGAACCCTCCAGCGGGCCCAGGAACCTGGTGCCGACCCCGAGGCGATACGCAGCGAGGTCGAAGCGGAAGTCCGCGCCGAACGCGAGCGGGCACTCGCCTCGGGGCAGGGTCGGCTGTCCCGCTTCGCCACCGACGGGTGGTCGTTCGTCAAAGAGAGCGGCGCGGACGCCGAGCCCCTGTGGGGTACCCGCGAGAAGACCGTCTGGGCACCCGGCGAAAGCCTGATGATCGTCGGGGCTCCGGGCGTCGGCAAGACCACCCTGGCACATCAGGTGATCTTCGCCCGTCTGGGCTTGCAGGAGACCGTCCTGGAGATGCCCGTGGCCCCCAGCAGGCGGGTGCTCTACCTGGCCATGGACCGGCCCAAGCAGATCGCCAAGGCCATGGCCCGCCGGGTCTTCCCCACGGACGAGAAGATCCTGCGCGAGCGACTCGTGGTCTGGGAAGGTCCGCTGCCCACCACGCTCGACAAGGAGCCCGACCTCCTGGCCGACCTCGCCGCCGCCCACCAGGCCGACACCATCGTGATCGACAGCCTCAAGGACGCGGTCAGCACGATGGTCGACGACAGCCTCGCGGTCGCCTTCCACAACGCCCGCATGCGCGCCCTGCGCAACGGTGTGGAGATCATGGAGCTACACCACCAGCGCAAGGCCACCGCCGACGCGCCGCGCGGCCAGCGCCCCAGCCTGGACCAGGTCTACGGCTCCACCTGGATCACCGCCGGCGCGGGCAGCGTCCTGTTCGTCAGCGGCCGGGCAGGCGACCCCGCCGTCACCCTGCACCACCTGAAGACCCCCACCGGTGAAGTCGGCCCGCTGGACGTCACCCACGACCACGTGCGCGGCACCACCACCGTCGACCCCACCAAGGACCCCGCCGCCCTGCTGCGCAACGCCCCCAACGGGCTGACCGCACGAGACCTGGCGACCATCCTCATCGGCGGTGGTGATCCCGAACGCGCCGACATCGAGAAGGCGCGACGCCACCTCGGCCGCCTCGTCGACAGCGGCCTGGCCACCAAGGCCGACGGCATCGCCGGAGGGGCCGGAGGCGGTCAGCAGGCCCGCTACTACGCCTCCGCCCGCCATCTCACCGCCGTCGGCTGACCCTCTCACCAGCCCCTGCGGAGCGATCACGCGACCGTACACGCGGCCCCGCGCCCGCACACCGCCGTGAACCGCTCATAGCGCACACGCACACCGTAAAACCGCAGGTCAAGCGATCACACGAGCGTCCACGCCGCACACGCCTCCAAGCGATCACGCGCGGGGCCCCCTTTAGAAGGGGGCCCGCGTGTACGCCCCCTCCGTGAACGCCCCTCACTTCCACCTCACAAGCCCCGCCGCACCACCCGGAGCGAACCGCCTTGCACTCCCCCGCCCCCATCACACCAACCGCCATACGCGGCAGCCGCACCATCCGCCTCGGCATCGTCCTGCTCGCCACCGTCGGCTTCGCGCTCTCCTACGACGCCCTGCGACACATGGCCGTCGCCATCCACATCCGCGGTCCGCTCACCTACCTCTTCCCCCTCGTCATCGACGGCTTCATCGCCATCGGCGTGGTCGCCCTGCTCATCCTGCGCACCGCACCGCTGCGGTCCCGCCTGTACGTGTGGGCGCTCGTGGGACAGGCCACGGTCACCAGCATCTGGGCCAATGCCCTGCATGCCATCCGCCTCAACGAAGAGACCCGCCTCTACCTCGACAACGCCACCGTCGGAGCCCTGTCCGCCATCGCCCCGCTCGCCCTCGCGGGGGCCGTTCATCTCTACCTCGTCATCAACCGCCATCTCTCCGCCGACAAGGCCGTCACCGCAGAAACGCCATCCGCCACGCGGCCCGCCACAACCGCCATGCCCCGGCCGAGCCGTCCGATCCGCCAGCGCCCCGCCCAGGACGTCAGCACCGCCCCCTCCGCCAAGAGCGGCGAACCCGCTCCAGATGCGCAGAGCGCCAAGGGCACGCACTCGGCAACCACGGCAGCACTCAGGAAGGGCGGACGCAGGGCAACCGTCCCCGACGACGTACTCCTGGCGACCGCCCGCGCCCTCGGCGCCCAGACCGGCAAGGTCCCGCGCACAGCCTTGGAGAACGCCGTCCGCCAGAAGGGCTACACCATCCGCAAGGACCTCGCCCAAGAGGCAGCCGACACCGTCACGGCGGAACTCGCCGACCCCACGGCCACCGCTGCCGCCGCATAGCCGGAGCTCCACGGCCGCCGGGCGTTGGCAAACCACGGAGAGCATCCCGCCAACGCCCGGCGACAGCCCTCAAGCCGTCCCGCTCTCCGTACGAGACGCCTGCGCTCAACGCGCTCAACCCCAGTGGTGCCCACGACCCGGCCCCGACAGCAACCGAAGGAAACCCTGTGCGCAATCAGGACACCCCATCCACCAGCCAGCAGGAGACGACCACCACAGCCACCAGCGGAGCAAGTTGTCCCGGGAGCAATGCTCCCGGAGTTCCCGCCCCGGGGGTGGCGGGACCGGCCCTGCGCCAGGGGGCACCGGACCGGCAGGCAGCGGCCGGGGGCGGACCGCGACCTGAAGGGGAACGGCCGGCCGAGTCCCTCTCGCGCAAGCGTCAGCGTGCTCGTCAGCCGAAGCCCCACAAGCGCCTGCACCAGCCCAGCTGCCGTATGAACGACGCCGAGTACAAGCGCTTCACCGACGCAGCCACCCAGTGCCAGATGACCAATGCCGCCTTCCTCGCCTACGCCGTCGACAAAGCCGCCCGCGACCTGACCCGCACCGCCGCCGAGATCGCCACCGAACGCGAGTTCATCGACGAGGTCTTCGCCGCCCGCAGGCATCTGGGCCGCATCCACGGCCTGTTCAACCAGGTCGCCAAGGCCCTCAACTCCGGAGCCGACGCACCCCACCTCGATGCCGCCGCCCGGGCCGTCATGGGCGCTGCCCGTCGTATGGAGGGTGCCGCCGATGCCCTGCTCGCCCACCGCGATGGCGGTGCCCCGGCGTGATCCCCCGCATCCACAAGCGCGGCAGCGAGACGATCGGGCTGATCCGGTACCTCTACGGCCCTGGCACCCACGAGGAGCACGTCGACCCGCACCTGATCGCCGCTTTCGACCCGCTCACCCCCGACCCCGGCCGCGACCCCAGCGCCACCTACGAGCAGTTGCAGCGCCTGCTCGACCAGCCCGTGAACGCCCTGCCAGTCGGCCGACGTCCCAAGAAGCACGTGTGGCACCTGTCCGTACGTGCCGGCCCCGAAGACCCGATCCTGTCCGACGAGGACTGGGTGGCCATCGCCCGCCGCATGGTCACCGCCACCGGCATAGCACCTGACGGCGACGATGCCGCATGCCGGTGGGCGGCCGTCCGGCACGCCGACGACCACATCCACGTCGTCGCCACGCTGGTCCGCGACGACGGACGACGGCCCCGCCTGAACAACGAGGCCCGCCGTGCCCAGGCCGAGGCGCGCGCCATCGAGGCCGACTACGGCCTGCGCAAGGTCAGCCCGGGCGATGGCACCGCCGCCAAGCGCCCCACCAGCGCCGAACGCCACAAAGCCGACCGCCGGGGACAGCAGCGCATCCCGCGCGAGGAACTGCGCGAGGCGGTCCGCCGCTCGGTGGCCGGAGCAGCGAGCGAGGAGGAGTTCTTCGGCCGCCTCGCTGCGGCCGGCCTACGCATCCGGCGCCGCATCGCGCCGTCAGGCGACACCCTCGGCTACACCGTCGCCCTCCCCGGCGACCGCAACGCCAAGGGCGAACCCGTCTTCTACTCCGGCTCCAAGCTCGCCCCCGACCTCTCCCTGCCCCGCATCCGCGAACGCTGGACCCGGGCCTCGGAGGACGCCACCTCGCAGCCGGCTCTGCCATCGGTGACCGGACCCGCCTCCGCACGCCGGCACGCCACAGCCGCCGCCTGGCAGGCACTGCTCGTCATCGACCACGGGGACGACAGCGTGATCGCCGCGCAGATCACCGCTACCGGAGAAGTCCTCGATGCCCTCGCCCACACCTCCGCCGCCTACACCCGCCACGAACTCCAGGCCGCGGCCACGGCGTTCGAACGCGCCTCCCGCTCCCACGTCCGCGCCGCACGCCGCCACGGCCATGCCCTTCGCCGGGCTGCTCGCGACCTGGTCCACAGTGGCACGGCCTTCGGCCGAGGAGAGGACAGCGCCACCACGGCCATGGCGCTCGACATGCTGATCTTCCTCGTCATCGCCGCCGCGACCTGGCACGCCAAGAAGCAGCACGCCCAGCAGGCCGAGGCCGCCCGCCGGGCCGCCGTGCACCTCCGCGCCGCCTACCAGTCTGCCGCCGCACGTCCCATGACCCTGCTCCACCAACGGGGCACTCGCCTGGCCCCGACCTGGCAGCGCCACCACTCCACCGCCATACGCCAAGCCCTGCCCGAACTGGCCGACCAGATCCTCGCCGAACCCGGCTGGCCAGCACTCGCAGCCACCCTCGACGAAGCCCGGACCGCAGGCCACAACCCCACCACCCTGCTCACCCGGGCAGCGGCCCGCAGGGAACTGGACTCGGCGGAACGCATGAGCGACGTGCTCGTGTGGCGGCTGCGACGCATGGCCGGCCTACCTGCTGATCCCCAGAACTCCCAGGGTCAACGAGTCGGCGTCGCCCACGCCGTGTCCTCTCCAGAACGGGCAGTTCACATCGGGACCAGGCCCGCGAACAATCCCCCACGACGACGCTGAGCCCAAAGCCGGTTGGGGACCGTCATTGCCGCAGGCGCCGGCAGACTCCGCCTTGCACAAGGACTGAGCGCACAGGAACCGGTGGCCGGTGGCACTCACTCGCCGGCACCAGCGAGTGTCGCAACGCCTTCGCGGCGAATCCTGCTGTCGGCGCGATTTCACCGTTCTCCCACCAAACGCTGTGCCTCCTCGGCACAGCCCCAGGACAGCGTGACCCCGGCGCCTCCGTGCCCGTAGTTGTGCACGACCACGGTGCCGTCCTCCCGCCGCTCCGCCTCCACGCGGACCGTGGCCCGGGTCGGCCGGGCGCCGATCCGGTGTTCCAGGACTCGGGCCTCGGCGAGACGAGGTTCGATCTCGGCGCAGCGGGCGAGGATGTCGGCCGCAGCCTTGTCGTCGGGGGCGAGGTCCCCTTCGCCGTCGATGGCGGTGCCGCCTAGGACGACGGTGTCGCCGTGGGGGTAGAAGCACAGCAGGTCCGGCGAGGGGCCGGTGTCCTCCGAGAAGAACTCGGTCAGCCCGGGGTTGGTGACGACGACGTGCTGGCCGCGGATGGGCCGGAGGTCAGGGTCCGGGACCATTTCCCTGGCACCCAGACCCGTGCAGTTGACGATCACGGAAGCAGGCCCTGCGTCCGCGAGCGAGGCCAGGCGCCGGAGATCGACCGTTCCTCCAGCGGCGTCGAGCCGGTGCAGGAGGTGGGCGAGGTAGGTGGGCATGTCGATCAGCGGCACCGTGAACCGGTGGCCGGCCGAGAATCCGGCCGGCAGTTCGGCCGGTTGGCACGGCCGGAATCCGGGCAGGGTGGCGGCCCAGTCCGGTGGCGCCTCCGCCGTGCGGGACGCCTCGATGCCGCTGGTGAGCCGGACGCCCGTGGACGGGGCCACCGCCAGCTCGCGGAAGACCTCCAGGGACCGCTGCCCCCACCGGTCGACCTTGTCCTTCGGCTCGACCAGGTACGGCCCCCACATCGCCCCGGCCGCCAACGAGGTGACGCCCGGCACCTGCTCGGCGATCACCTGCACCGAGGCTCCGGCCTCGGCGAGAACGACAGCGGTGGTGAGCCCCGCCACCCCGGCCCCGACGACGACAACGCGCTCCCCTGCGGTCATGATCCCGACCCTAACGGCCAGCTGGCGTCGAGGGGGCGTGTTCGGCGAGGGCATGCTCCAGGACCGGCAGGAAGCTGTGCACATGGGAGTTGCGCTGTCGACGGCGTAGGTCCGCGGCGAGTTGGTGGAGCAGGGCCGCGCTGCGAGGTGAACGCACGACGTCGAGGCGGTCGGCAACGATCCGACCGACCTCGCAGGCGGCCTCCAGACCACCGTGGGCGCTGTGGCCCAGGGCCAGCCAGGCTCCTTCGAACATGGCCCTGCGCTGGCTGGGGTCGCCGCGAGGGACGGCGTACGCCCCGGTCCGCAGCATCTCCGTCCCCTGGGCGAGATAACGCCGCGCCCTTGTGCCGCCGTCCGCCTTGAGCTGAGCTCGTCCCATCTGGATGAGTCCGTAACCGGCCTGGCAGTCCAGGTGGTTGTCGGTGAGGAAGTACATCCAGCGAGGCTCCTGCCGGCCGCCGTCCCGGCCGGCGATCAGGTCACGGGCGGCTCCACTGGTGTGCGCGAAATCGTTGTCGCGGCCGGCGGCGGCGTACGCGTAGGCGAGCCGTGACAGGACGGATGCCCGGACGATCGGTGGGGCGGCGTCGCTGGCACGGCGGGCGGCCTCGCCGAGGGCGATGGCGTCCGCGGGGTGGCCCCGGCTGGCCGCCTGGAAGGAGAGGTCCCCGAGGATGTGGGCGCACAGGGGCAGGTCGTTGACCTGGTGTGCCGCCCGCAGCGCCGTGGCGAAGTAGCGCTGCGCCAGTCCGTGATCGGCGGAGTCGAAGGCCATCCAACCGGCCAGCTGACCGATCTCCGCGAGCGCACGGATGAGGCGGCTGGCCACGGCCGGAGCATGGCCGCCCTCGCGGATCAACAGGCCGACCGCACGGAACTGAGCGCCGACGTAAGGGAGGTGCCGTGCCCCACCGTGCTCGTCATCGAGCGCGGAGAGCATGGGCAGGTTCTGCTCGACCTGGTCCACGAGGGGATCGGCGCCAAGGGACGGCACGATCCGGGACGTGTACCGCCCGCGCCCTGCGGTTCCGTCGAGGTACTGGGCGACGATCGCGAGGAGCCCCGCGCCCGAGATCGCAAGGAACCGGCGTCGGTCCACGAGCCCTCCCACCACCCAGTCCTCCACGATCGCCTCCATGCCCTGCAGGGTCCAGGGCCGTGCGAGATCCGTGTCGGCAGGGACGAGCGCCGAGGAGTCGCCCACGCGGCCCTGCCAGAGCTCGGCCACAGGGACAGGTCTACCCAGTTCTTGGGAGAGCACGTAGGCGGCCATCATCGGTAACGGTGAGCGCGGCAGCGAACCGGCGTCACGCCAGTGGTAGGGCGCCGACTCGGCAACCGTCCCCGCTCCGAAGACCCTGTTGAGCTTGCGAGCGAGCGCCTTCGGGCTCCACCCGAGTTCGTCGAGGCACCCCGCCAGTACGGCGTTGGGTCCCCCTGCCTGCGGTGCCATGTGCGACCACCTCTTGCCCCAGTGGTTCGACCATCACTTCTTGCGTTCCACATGGTGACGCCCTCATGCCACCGATTCACCTTCTTCTCAAGGAAGTTGACCGAGTTGACCCGTTGATCGGGTGCTGCGCGACCGGCCACTTCCGGTGTTCTTGGGTTCCGGAGGAAGGCGCCCCTTCGGTGCCGACGGAGAGAGGGACGGGCCTTGAGACACCGCACGAGCACCTCCCGAGACCATCCGGGCAGTGTGCTGGAGATCGACACCGGGCGACCGACCGCCGTCGTCGAACAGGACAGCATCGGCGCCGCCGGCGCGAGCACGCTGATCACGGATCTGCCGTACGGGCCGAAGGCGGCTGAGATCGCGCGGCGGGCCGTGGAGGTCGCACTCCACGGCACGGAGACCGACCTCCTCGATGACGCCCGGCTCATCACGTCTGAACTCGCGACGAACGCCTTCGCCTCGGGCAGCCCGTCCCTGGTCCTGTGCGTCGACCGCAGGGGGCAGCCCTCCGGGGGCTTGGAGGTCGAGATCACGGTCACCGACGGCGGTTGTTCTCACCCCGCGCCTTCCTCTCCGGTTCCCGGCGACGAGGCCGAATCGGGTCGAGGGCTGGTCATCGTCGGTGCCCTGGCGGACGCCTGGTCGCTGACGACCAGCGCCCACGGCACCCGCGCCTGGTGCCGGCTCATCCGCGCGGCCCCGCCGAAAGCCCACATCTGACACCCACGCCTGCCATCCCCTTCTTCGAAGGAGGCACCACACGGTGTGCATCACCGATGCCGCTCCACCACCCCCACCCACAGCCGCCGTTGCGGAAGCTTCTCGCCGGCCCCGTGTCGTCGTCGCCCTCCACGAAGGCTTCTACGGCGCGGCTTCGGGCACCGGCTTCAGCAACCGCGCCTTCCTCACAGTCCTCACCCGCCTGCTGCCGCCGGGCCGCCTCTCCGTGATCACCCCGCGCGTGGCGGAGACTGCGGGAGCCCACGACCGGCGGTGGGCCGACGAGGTCCAGCAGATGCTGCGACAGGTCGAAGCCGATGTCATCACGCTCCCGGAGGTCCAAGCAGCGCCGGACTCGATCCACGGCTCCGTACAGCTGTGCGACCTGGCGGGTGAGGCGGCCCTACGCATCGCCGACCGCGCGAGCCGGTGCCTCCTCATCGGCCTCGACACCCCCTTCCTCGGGCTGGCCCCCCACACGTCGTCGACCACGGACCTGCTGCTCGTGCCTCGCTCCACGACGGCTCTGACGAGACCCGATGACGTGTCCCGCGTCCGCTGGGAGCGGGACGCCCTACGGGCGGCGACCGTCCGGGGCGGAAGGATCGGCGCCATCTCCTCCCACATGTGGGGCCACCTCGTCGCCAGTTACGCCGTTCCTCGGGGAAGCATCGTGAGCGTCCCGAACGGGCTGATCCAGGAGGAGACGACCCGGCCGGCGAACATGCCGCCCCTGCCTTTCAGGGCCCGCGCCGGATTCCTTCTCGCCATGGGTCGCGCCGTGCCGACGAAGGGCTTCGACGACCTCCTGGAAGCGCTGGGCATCCTCCAGGAGCGCGGGTTCCGCACCCCGCATCTGGTCCTGGCGGCGGTGACCTCGGACGAATACGGGCGCCCCACCCCGTACCAGGAGGACCTGGCAGCGCGCATCCGCGCGTACGGCCTGGACGCAACCTTGATCACGCGCTTCACCCCTGCGATCCGCGCCTGGCTGCACAACCCGGCCCTGCGCACGGTCATCGTTCCCTCCCGGGAGGAGCCCTTCGGCCGCATCCCCCTGGAGGCGTTCGCGGCTGGAGCCGGTCCGGTGGTGGCGACCACGGCCGGCGGGCTGGCCCAGACGGTCATCGAGGGCGAGACCGGCTTCACCGCCGCACCGCAGGACGCCAGGTCCCTGGCCTCCGCGCTCCACCGTGCCCTCACCGTCCTGCCACGCGAACGCGACCGGCTCCGGAGTACCGGAGTGGCCCTGGTGCGCTCGCGCCACGACTACGAGGCGAGCATCGGTTCCGTCATCGAACGCATCGCCCCTTGGGCCTTGGTGCCGACGTCCAGCACGAAGGGCCGAGCGCGATGAACCGGCCGGTGGTGTTGATCAGTCTGGAGTCCCCGCACTTCTTCTGGCGGTTGGCCACCGAGCACGAGCGCGCGCTGTCCGCCGCCTTCCCCGGTGTCGAGTTCCGCACGGCGCCCGGGGAGGCAGTTCCGCACCAACTGGGCGAGGCCCAAGTCTACTTCGGCTGGGCGTTCAAGCCGTCATGGCTGTCCGGCGCGCCCCGTCTGAGGTGGATCGCCTCTCCGGCCGCCGGCACCGACCATCTGCCCGTCACCGAGGCCCACTCCGCCGGGGTGGCTCTGACCCGCTCGTACGGGTTCCACGGCAGACCCATGGCCGAGCACGCCATGGGACTGGTCCTGGGCTTCTCCCGCGGGTTGTTCATGAGCCAGCTCGCCCAGCGGAGCCGGACCTGGTGGAAGGACGACCTGGCCGAGGAGTTCTTCGATCTGGCGGGGGCGACGATGACCATCGTCGGCTGCGGCAGCATCGGCGAACACCTCGCTCGCGCGGCCCGCTCCTTCGGGATGGACGTCATCGGCGTACGGCGGACGCCCCCGATGGCCGCCGAGGGTGGGATCACGTGGATGCACACGTCGGCGGTGCACCAGGCGGTCGCCGTGGCCGACGTGGTGGTCGATCTGCTCCCCGCCACCCGAGCCACGGACCGCTTCTTCGACCACGCCCTCTTCACGGCCTTCAAGCACAGGTCCCTCTTCCTCAACCTCGGCCGCGCTGCGACGGTCGACCAAGCAGCCCTCCTGGCCGCCCTCAACACCGGCCGCCTTCGAGGCGCCGCCCTGGACGTCTCCGACCCGAAACCGCTGCCCGCCCGTCATCCGCTTCGGCTCCACCCCCGGGTCGTCCTCACGCCGAAGAGCTCCACGCTCAGCCGCACGTACATGGACGAGGCGGTCGCGTTCTTCGCCGACAACCTGCGCCGCTACCTCACCGACCAGCCACTCAACGGGCTGGCCGAGGTGCCCGCTGCCCGCTCTCCCCTCGTAGGAGGCTGACCGATGCCCACCACACACCACCGCGGCCTGACCGCCGCCTTCGCCGCGACCGGCCGCAACCACCCCTACCTGGCCTTCACCCTCAACTCGCTCTGCAACCTGGACTGCGTGTTCTGCAAGCCCCGCTGCATGCCGGACTACGGGCACAAGGACCGCCCCCTCACCGCCTCCGATTACGCGGCCATCGCCGCCGAGGCCGGTGTCTGGGAGATCAAGAAGGCGCACTGCTCCGGGGGTGAGCCGACCCTCCGGGCGGACATCCTCGACGTGATCTCGGGCCTCGCCGACGGCCTCGGTCCCGACGCCGCGATCGGCATGACCAGCCACGGCAACCTGCGCCGCGGTCTGAGCGTCGAGAAGCTTCACCGTGCCGGCCTGACGTACCTCAACCTCAGCCTCCACAGCCTCGACCCCGACCGGTCCGCCGAGATCATGGGCGGCGGCGACCCCCGCATCACCCGGCGCACCCTCGACACCGCCCTCTCCCTCGGCCTGCGCGTGAAGATCAACTGTGTCCTCCAGCGCACCTACCTGAACGATGCCTTCGCCGTGGCCGAGCTCGCCCGCGACCTGCCCGTCGCCGTCCGGCTGATCGAACTCCAGAACATCGGCCCCGCCCAGGCGCTCTTCGACACCGAGTTCATCAACGAGGCGGAGGTACGCGAACGCCTCCACGAGTGGTTCGCGAACGCCGGCGAGGTCCGCAGGGACGACCTCGGAGTCCGCAGCCCCGGGCAGTACCTCCGCCCGGACGGCTGGGCAGGCTCGATCGGCTTCATCTCCAACTCCAGCTGCGCCACCTGCTCCGACGCCAACCGCATCAAGATCACGCCCACCGGCGTGGCCCGCCCCTGCATCCTCCACAACCGCGACATCCCCCTGAAGCCCCACCTCGCCGGTGACACCCTCGGCGACGCCTTCGCCCACCTCTTCCAGGCCATGCTCGACCGCAACACCAACAACGCCTGGCAGGGTTTCCACTACGTCGACTACGACCTGCGCTGGGACCGGATGGAACGCCCCGAAGGCACCCCCGTCCTGCCCGTGCTCCCGCTCCTGACCACGGACGCGACCCAGCCCACCTGCGCCCGCGCCTCCACGGGGGAACGGTGATGGCGGCGGTCGAAGCGCCGTCCCTCTACCTGGGGCTCGGAGCGCTGTACGAACGCGAGATGGACGCCCACGGCGTCGGCGCGGTGATGCTCGCCCACAAGTGGCAGCCGGCCGACCTGCTGGCTCCCCACTCCGACCTCGACGTGCGAGCTCTCCTGCCCCGTGCCCCGGCGGACTGGGAGGAGTGGAACCACCGCCTGGCCGCCGCGCACACCGCCGCGGTCGACCGGGAGACCTCCCACCGGCGTCTCCTGGAGCATCCGCCCGGCTTCGCCTTCACCGTGGCCGAGGCGGACGGGCGGCTCGTCTCCGCACCCGAGCTCGCGACCTGGTCGCTGATCAGTGGGAGCGCCCGGGACTTCCAGCGCTGGCGGTCCCGGGCCCAGATGGCGCCGTGGTGCGACATCGACGAGCGGTTCTACCGGGGCATCCTCCACGGGCGGCTGGGCGGCCGATACCAACTGGCGGCGGACCGAACCGACAACGTGGCGGAGGACGTCACCACGTACCGACGCCACTGCGTGGTCTGGCACTACCTCGCCCCGTGCTGGTTCGCCGCCGCCGCGCTCGCGACACGGACCCGCTGCCCCGGCAAGACGGCCGCTCTCACCCAGTGGCGACCGGACGGGTTGGACGGGTACGCCGAGCTGTTCCTCGGGCACGCCGAAGATCGATCCGATGCCCGTCCGCGGAGTCCGCGTCATCTGCTCCGCACGGCCCATGCCGCCCTGGAGGCTGCGATGCGCCGCGTTCCCGACGCGGCCAGCACTGCCAGCACGATCGAGGAGCAGGCCCGTACCGACTGGGTGATGACCGCAGGGATGCTGCGTGTCCGCGTCGCCCGCTGGCTGTACTACCTCGACCCGCCACCCGGCGTGGCGACCGACTACCTGATCTGGCGCGAGGCGAAGGAACTCCGAGCCGCCGCCCAGACCCTGAACACGCTCGCGGCCGACGGGGCCGCTCCCGCCCGGCGGCTGGCCGCCCGGATGGCGGCGCTGGTCCCCACCGGACCGACCACCGCCGGCACCCTGCGCGCGACCCTCTCGCTCTGGCACCGGCAGAAGGCGACCGTGCAGGACTTCCTGAGCCTCGCCCCCTGCGACGTCCGTCTCTAACCCAAGGAGTTCCGCCATGCCCGCGCGTGCGCCCCTGCCCCGCGCCCTGAAGACGGCGAAGATCAAGATCACGACGAAGTGCAACCGGTCCTGCGACTTCTGCATCTTCGCCGACGGCGCCCAGGGCGAGAACATGTCCCAGGAGTTGTTCTCCACCGTCCTGACCCGACTGGAGACCATCCCCTTCCAGCAGCTGCACATCAACGGCGGCGAACCCACCGTGCACCGCGACTTCCCCGCCCTCAGCGACGCGGCCCGCACCCGCCTGCCGGACAAGGTCATGGTCCTGGGCACGAACGCCATCACCCTGGCCCGTAACAAGCGGATCATGGAGGCCACCCTCCGCTCGTACGACCAGATCCTCATCGGCTGCGACGACGAGCACGAGAACTACGACGAGGTCCACGCCGTCGTGCCCCGTCTCCGCGAGGCCGGCAAGACCGTGGTCATCAACAGCGTTCTGGAAGGCATCAGTTCCACTCGCCTCGCGCAGCTCGCGAGGCTGTGCGACAGGTACGGCGCCATCCACGTCACCAACCACGTGCACCACGTCGACGTCGGCCAGCCGACGAACGAGCTGCGCGGCATCTGCGACCGCTACCTCGACCAGCATCTGATGATCGAGATGGACGGTTCCTGCTACCGCTGCTTCAACGCCATGGCGAAGGACGACAGCGAATTCAGCATCTGGGACGAGGACTTCGCGGCCAAGGTGTTCGCGCCCCGCGGCCACCACTTCCGGTTCTGCCTGCGCTGCCACGAGTACACCGACTCCGGCGCCGCCCTCCTCCCCGCCCCGGCCCTCACCGTCTGATCCCGGACCGGAGGTACACCACCATGCCTGCAGTCCTCGGACTGAACTTCCACCACGACACCAGCGCCGCCTTGGTCGTCGACGGCCACCTCTACGCGGCCGAGGAGGAACGCTGGAGCGGCGTCAAGCACCACCACCCCCACCGCAAGGGCACGCTCACCGCCCCGACCCGCGCACTCCACTGGTGCCTGGAGGCCGCCGGCCTGGAACCGCGGGACGTCGACGCCGTCTGGGCCGCCTCCATGCGCCCCAACCCCGCCGCCGGCTGGTGGCTGGCCCAGGAGCGCAACGAACTCGCCGCCCTGCTGCCCGCCCCGCTCGGCGAACAGCTCCGTCTGCTCTCCCACCACACGGCCCACGTGCTCTCCGGCTACCTGCTCTCCGGCCACGAGCACGCGGCCGGCCTGGTCATCGACGCCGGCGGCAGCTCCCTCGGCTCCGACTTCGGCCCCGGCCGCGAGCGCATCACCGGGTACGACCTGCGCCCCGATCGCATCGACCGCCTCCACCAAGGCATGCCGACCGTCGTCCCCGGCCCGGACGGCCCCCGGCGCGTCCACTCCTCCCTCGGGCACTTCTACCGGAACCTCGCACGGCGGGTGATCCCACCCGGCGACGAGCCCGAGGGCAGCATGATGGCGCTCGCGGCCTTCGGCGATCCCCGGCGCTACGGAGCCCAGATCCGCGAGCTGATCCGGCTCGGCGACAACGGCGAGGTCCGCATCGACCACCCCTGGGGCTCGGCGGACAGCAGCACACCGCTGCGGCTAGGCAGCCGGGCATGGACAGCCGACAACGTCGCGAAGCAGCCGGAACACGAGCGGGCCGACCTGGCCGCCGCCGTCCAGACAGTCTTCGCCGAGTCCGTCGTCCACATCGCCCGCCACCTGCAACGGCTCACCAGGGCCTCGACGTTGGTTTTCTCAGGCGGGTGCGCCCTGAACTCCCACCTCAACGGCCAGCTGGCAGCCGATAGCGGCTTCGCAACCCTCTTCGTGGCGCCGGCCCCGCACGACGCGGGCACCGCCGTGGGCGCCGCGCTGTACGGCTGGCACTACCAACTCGGGCAGGAGCGACTCCCCGTGCCGACCGACGCAGACTGGGGTCCGTGCCCAGGCCCGGTGTCGGGAACACAGGTGCCGTCCGGGTATCGCACCCTGACCGACCTGGGGCCGGGTCTGACGACCGCGGTGGCCGCGCTCCTCGCAGAACACCACATCGTCGGCTGGGTACAGGGGCGGCTCGAATTCGGGCCGCGGGCCCTCGGTCATCGCTCGATCCTCGCCCACCCCGGCCACGCCGCCACACGTGACCGGCTCAACGCGATCAAGAAGCGATCCGCGTACCGCCCGTTCGCCCCGGCCGTCCTCACCGAGCACACCACGGAGTGGTTCATGTCGGCGGGCGACCCCTTCATGAACCGCGTCGCCCACGTCCGCCGGTGCCGGGCGGACCGCCTCGCCGCCGTCACCCACCACGACGGCACCGCCCGGCTCCAGTCCGTCACCGCCGACCATCAGGGCCTGCGCGCACTCCTGGAGCAGTTCCACGCCCGCACCGGACTGCCGGTCCTGCTGAACACCTCCTTCAACCGCAAGGGAACCCCGATCCTGCGGACCGCCTCGCAGGCCGTGGCAGCGGCTGCCGACCTGGGCCTCGACGCCCTCGCGGTCGGAGACACCCTGCTGCTCGCCGATCACGTGTCCGACCCCCGTGCCACGACCCTCCCTACGCGGTGAGGCGGATGGACCACATCGACCTGGACCATGTCCTGACCGTGCTCGGCGCCGCCGCGTGGGGCACTGACGAGCAGTCCCGCGCCCGCGTGTCCAGCGCCCTCGCGCTCACCGTGTACGACGGCCACACCCGCGACCAGGGCACCCCGTACCTGGAACACCCGCTGGCCGTCGTCATGATCCTGCGCACCGAGATCAGGGTCAGCCACCCCGAGACCCTGCGCCTCGCCCTCCTCCACGACGCCCTGGAAGTGGCCCCCTCGTCGGAGTCACTACTCGTCCAGCACCTCGGCGCCCCGTTCACCGGCCGTCTGCGGGCGATGACGGCCGACCACCGCCTCGAACAGCGTCCCAAGGCCGCCGACGACGAAACCCGCTGGCGCTTCAAGCAGGCCGCGCTCCCGCCCGAGGAACTCGTCGTCCGGCTCACCGACCGCCTCCACAACCTGCGTGATCTCGCGGCCTCGCCCAGCCTCCACAGGCGCGGGCGATTCCTCCGGAGCCTGAAGGACTTCTACCTCCCGCTCGCCGGCGCCGCCCGCGGCCTCAGCCCCCACCTGGCGGCCGTGCACGCACTGCTCCACGCCGAGTACGTCCGACACCAACAGGAGGTACGTCAATGAAGCGGGTCGTCCACTCGATGGAGCCGGTCGGCCGGACCGGCGGACGGGCCTACCTACGGATGCTCCACGAGGCGACGGCCGAGGACGTGGAGTGGCGCACGGTCCCGGACCACAAGCGCACCTACCGGGTCCGCCGCTGGCGCAAGCTCCGCCACCTCGCCCGCCTGGCCCCGACGGTCCGGGCGCTGGACGGCGCGAGCGGCACCTTCGTGTGGGACGACCTGAGCCTGCTGCTCTTCACGCCGAAGATGCGGGCCCGCACGGTGTTCCTCCTCCATCACTACGAGCCGCTGCAGCACGACTCCGCCCCCGCCGAGGCCATGCTCTGGGAGCGCCTGTTCCGGGTACTACCCCAGTGCGCCGCCGTGGTGTGCGTCGCCCCGTACTGGGCCGACTTCCTCCGGGCCCGAGGCGTCCGCAACGTACGAGTGATCTACAACGCCTTCGACATGACCGAGGTCGAGCGGGCCCGCGGCTTCGACCGGACCGTGTGCCGCGCAGAGTTCGGGCTGTCGCCGGACGTGATCGGCGTGTACACGGGCAAGGCCGTGCACTGGAAGGGAACGGAGGAGGTCTCGGCAGCCTTGGCCGGTGCTCCCGACCTGCGGGTGATCACCAGCGGCAGCAACACCATCGGCTTCGACGGCACGCACTACGACGTGGAGCGCGAGCGGTACCTGCGGCTGCTGCGCGCCTGCGATGTCGGCGTCTTCCTCCCCCGGATGCGGGAGGGCTGGAGCCGCTGCGCAGCCGAGGCCCTGCTGCTCGGCCTGCCCTGCCTGATCCGCCCGGTGGCCGGCCTGGGTGACCTAGCCGCACTGACCGGCCAGCCGGCACCGGACCTCGAACGTCTTTCGGAGCAGGTCCGAACACGCGCGACGGCGCACCAGACCGAGGCCAAGGCCACGTACGAAGCTCTGGCCCGGTTCGATCTGAACTACTTCGGCAACGCCTGGGGCGACCTTCTGGCGAAGGTCGCCTGACCGGTGGCTACGCCTGCGCGGCGGCCAGCTTCTCGGCCGCCGCGTCCAGACGGGCCAGCACACGATCCCGGCCGAGCAGCTCCATGGACTCGAACAGCGGGAGTCCGATCGTCCGGCCGGTGACCGCGACCCGGATGGGCGCCTGGGCCTTGCCCAGCTTGAGGCCGTGCTTCTCGCCGACGGCGAGCAGGACGGCCTTCAGGTCGTCCGCCTGCCAGTCCGCGACGGTGGCCAGCTCGGCTCGGGCGTCGAACAGGATGTCTCCGGCGCCGGCCTTCATCGCCTTGTTCCACGACGCATCGTCCCGGACCGGCTCGTCGAGGAACAGGAAGTCCACGTAACTGGTGATCTCCGACAGCAGCGCCAGTCGGGTCTGGGCCAGCGGGGCCACCACCTCGAAGAGGTCCTTGTCGAACGCCTCCGGGGCCCACGGCGCGTACGGGGCGACGAGCCACGGCGCGCAGGCGTTGGCGAACTGCTCCGGGGACAGCGCCCGGATGTAGTCGCCGTTGAACGCCGTCAGCTTCTTCACGTCGAAGAAGGCCGGCGCGGTGTTCACGTCCTCGATCCGGAAGAGCTGCTCCAGCTCCTCGTACGGCATGATCTCGCGGTCGTCGCCGGGGCCCCAGCCGAGGAGCATGAGGTAGTTCACCATCGCCGCGGGCAGGAAGCCCTCGGCGAGGTAGTCCTCCAGCGCGACCTTGTCACGGCGCTTGGACAGCTTCTGCCGCTTCTCGTTCACGATCACCGGCAGGTGCGCCCACACGGGCGGCTCGGCACCGAGCGCCTCCCACAGCAGCTGCTGCTTCGGCGTGTTCGACAGGTGCTCCTCGCCGCGGATGACCTGAGTGATGCCCTCGTCCAGGTCGTCGACGACGTTGGCGATCAGGAAGACCGGGGACCCGTCACCGCGGGCGATCACGAAGTCCTCGATCGCGCTGTTGGGGAACGCCGGCTCCCCACGGACCAGGTCGACCACCACCGTCTCACCCTCGTCCGGGGTCCGGAACCGCAGCGCCCGGCCCTCCTCGAAGGCCAGCCCACGCTCCCGGCAGAACCCGTCGTACCCGAGGTGCTCCGACCCCGTGCGCTCCTTCAGCTGCTCCCGGGTGCAGTCGCAGTAGTACGCTCGACCGGCCGCGAAGAGCTGCTGGGCCGCTTCCCGCTGCCGGTCGGCGTTGCGCGACTGGAAGTACGGACCCTCGAAGGACGCGTCCTCGCCGTGGATGCCGATCGCCGCGAGCGCGTTGACGATCCCGTCGATCCACTCCGGCTTGTTCCGGGCCGCGTCGGTGTCCTCGATCCGCAGGACGAACGTGCCGCCGGACTGTCGCGCCACCGCCCAGTTGTAGAGAGCGGACCGCGCACCACCGACATGGAACATGCCGGTCGGGGACGGGGCGAAACGAACGCGAACCGGGGCAGCAGACATGCGCTCCAGGGTACCGACGCCGGACACCCGCCCTGGCCACTCCGCCTACCTTCCACTGTCGTTTCCGATTCGTCTCCTACTCGTACGTCTCGCTCACCTCCACACGGGCTTTTGGTTAGAGCATGGCCTTATGAGGCTCCCCCGCTGGCCGCCTCGGCCGAGGCGGCCAGCGGGAGTGCACCACCGACAGTTCGCGTCCTGGCGGGGGTCTTGCAGGTCGCGCTGGCGGGTACGAGGGCGATGAATAACGGCTGCGTGATCGTGGTCGTCATCATGCAGGCCAGTGGCGGCTAGGACGAAGTGGTTGAGGGCCTCGGCAGCTGCGACGGTGTTGAGTGTGATGACGCTGGGCGATGGGACACCG
This sequence comes from Streptomyces sp. NPDC002490, assembly GCF_040296045.1. Classification (NCBI taxonomy): domain Bacteria; kingdom Bacillati; phylum Actinomycetota; class Actinomycetes; order Kitasatosporales; family Streptomycetaceae; genus Streptomyces; species Streptomyces sp. NPDC002490. The sequence continues at coordinate 30,172 of NZ_JBEOWM010000060.1, forward strand.
GGAACGTAGCGGGCAGCGGCCCGCTCGGCCTTGGGGTGCATGTCAATCGCGAGCTGAGTGGCATCGATGAGCCGGTTGCACCACAAGCAACCGTCCCCGGGGAGCATGATCCGGGTGGCGGTATGGATCTGGCCGACGCAGCCAGCGGAATCGACAGGGATCTTGACGCCTACTTGCACGCCTGGGATAAGGAACTGCTGAACGGTGGCGTTGACCCAGTGACGGGCGGATGCGCTGTCAGCGGCAAGGAAGATCCAGTCGCAGAGCGCCAGTTCTTTGAGGGTCTCGGGGTGCTCCACACGCGTGGCCTTGGAGATCAGACGAATGCTGGGATTCGCGCGCTGCGCGTTCCGGGCCGCAAGGTCGGTCTTGAGCCGACCGATGTCTTCCTTTCCGGCAGCTACTAGGCGAGGCAGGTTGGTAGCTTCGACAGTGTCGTCATCGATGAGGACGAGCGTGCCAACCCCCAGGCGGGCTAGTTCTTCGACGAGGACGCTGCCGACACCACCCAGGCCGACGACCGCGACGCGGAGCCGGTTCAGTGTCTCCTGTCCGGCGTCGCCCAGGAGCCGGGCCTGTCGGTCGTGCTCCAGCCGGGCGGACGTAGCAGTGGCTGGACAAGGGCGAAGGCGCAGCAGATTTCCTCCCGGGATCACGGTCTCGGTCAGGGGTACGCGGCTGCCGTCGGCAAGCCAGAGGTCCCCCGCAGCAGCATGTGGGGTAAAGACGAGCCCGCCGACCGTCTGTCCGGTGATCTGCCGCAGGGCCGGGTACCCGCGCTCATGGCTCGCGGTGTCGATGGAGGAGAAGCGAACCCGATCCAGCCCCGCATGGGCATGGACCGCAAGGTAGGCCGCGGATTCGTCGCGGGCACGGACTGCCGCATCCCGGACGAACGATGGGGCGAGAGCGTGGTGGCCATACTCGCCGGGGATGTAGTCGGTGTCATTGACGGCCGTGATCAGGTCATAGGCCAGCAGACGCGGGCCTCGTGCCCCTTGGGCATGGCCGGCTAGCAGCACGGCTCCTCCGCCGGACGGGAACAGATGCGCGGACAGTTCCGTCCAGAGGCGGTGGGGGATGGTCAGGCTCCATCCCTCGGCGGGCGAGTTCACTGGTCGGCGAGCCACCGGCGGATCCTTTCGGCCTTGAGCGCCGCGCTGTCGATGGTCGCGTCGCGACGGTTAGAACGGCGGGAAATCTGCAGCGCGGGCTGGCCGCGCCAGCCAGTCGACTGGACTGCCGGTCCATGAGGCTGCCCGTCGGTACGGGAAAGCGGCCCGACGTAGTGGGGATAGACGTCAGCGTCCGGATAGGCGGCGCTGATCTGGAAGCCGAGCCAGGTGACGACGGGAGTGTAGGAGGGGCCGACCGACACGTCCTCGATGGTGACGAACACACCGCCCGTGCCGTCCGGGACCACCTCGACCGTGTGACCGGCGAACTGGGCCCGGACAGCCTCGACAGCTTCGGCGACCACCGAAGTGCGGGTTCTCACGAGTTGTCGTCCGGGGGCACGGCCAGGAACTCCTGGTTCCGGCGGACCCGGATCTGCTCGTCGTCGTCAACAACCTCATAGCGCCCGTTCCCCCGCTTGACCGACAGCTGGAAGCCGGCGTCGATCGGTACGCCCTGGGTGATCGCTGCCTGCTTGATCTCCAGGCCGGTGAGCTCACGGCCGGGCAGGATCACAGGCTGGTTGTTCCACGGTGACCGTGATCTTGACGGGGCGGCGCTCGTCCTGGCCGGGCGTCGGCTCGATGGCGGTGTCCATCGCATTCCTCATTTCTAGTAGTGCCGTCCGCTCAAAGGCGGACACGGCTGCGTTTCGAGATCTTCACATCGTTTGACATGTCGAACACGTGTGATCACGCTAGCACGGGGGTGTTAGAGATGTCGAACACTGATAGAAAGGAGGCAACACCCCCACACCAAGAGGAGGAGGGCGATGGCCAGGACCCGCGTGAACGTGGCCACTCTGTACGCGGCCCTCGACGCCGCGCGGACCACGAGAGGACTCTCATGGCGACAGTTGGCGGGAGAGGTGGGCGTCAGCCCTTCGACCATGACCCGGCTAGCCAACGGCCACCGACCGGACGTGGACGCCTTCGCTGCCCTCGTGCAGTGGCTCTCGCTGCCAGCCGAGAACTTCATGATCGATCCGGCTGCCGAAGCCGAGGCCAAGCCCACCGCCGAGCCGGAGCTGCTGGTTCAACTCGCCCCGCTCCTGCGCGCCCGCAGCGACCTAGGTGAAGAAGACGTGCGGTACCTGGAAGAGGTGATCGGAGCGGCAATGCGTCGGTTCGCCTCCGACCGCGACTCCTCTGTGGGGTGAGCTATGGGATCTCGGTGGACCAAGAGGGCGCTCGAAGGGCTGGCGCTCGAAGAGCGTCAACGGATCGGGGCCGACCTCCACGACCCCCTAGACCTCACACGTCTGACCGATGAGTGGGGTGTCCGCGTGTACGAGCTGAGCGACCTCGCCGCTCATGGCTGCTCACCGGCGGCGCTGGACTACTTCAGCTCTGCCGGCGCAGGACAGTGGTCTGCCGCCTTGGTCCCGGCAGGAACAGGATGCTTCATCCTCGTGAACTCCTCGCATACACCACAGCGGCGCCGATCAAACATCGCGCACGAGATGGGACACCTCCTTCTTGAGCACGAGTTCAGTGGCCTTCTGGTCAGCGATGGCGGGTGTCGCAGCTTGGACCCGGCGATGAAGGTGAAGGAGCAGGAAGCACACGACCTCTCCGCGGAGCTCCTGATCCCCAAGTCCGCTGCGATCAAGGCCGCGTTCGACAACCTTGACGATCCCCAAGTCGCTCAACGCTTCGATGTCAGTGTCGAGTTCGCGCGAATGCGCATGAACTCATCAGGCGCTAGGAAGATCGCGGCGCGGTATAGAGCCAAACGCCGGTAAGCGGCTTGCTCTGTAGCTAGAGCCGCCCGCCTCGGTCTCAGTTCTGGTCTCATTCGGCCCCGTCCGGCCCTGTCCGGGCGAGGCCACCCCGAACGATCCGCCGCAGGTCAGGACACCTACGGCCCCCGCCGGACCCCCATACGAACATTTGGAAAGCGTGTTGGGGGCAACCCCTCACGAGTTCGAATCTCGTATCCTCCGCCAGTGCCTCACCGGGCACTAACGTTGAAGGGCCCCGCAGCTTGCTGCGGGGCCCTTCAACGTTAGTGGTTGCAGTTTTGATCTCAGTTAAGCGGGACGGACTGCGCGTGGACGCCCCACGGAGACAGACTCCGGCCGCCTCCGCCGAGAACCAGGTCACTGAGTACCGGGCCCCGCGCAGCGGGGGCTTGGGTTCAAGGGGTCGTCGCAACACCACTTGGTTTCAGGTGGTGAGTAGATCATGTAGACGCTCGGCTGGGGTATCCCAGCCGAGCGTCTTGCGTGGGCGGCCGTTGAGTTCTTGTGCGACGTGTTCGAGGTCTTCGGGACTGTGGACGCTCAGGTCGGTGCCCTTGGGGAAGTACTGGCGCAGCAGCCCGTTCGTGTTCTCGTTCGAGCCTCGTTGCCAGGGCGAGGCGGGGTCGCAGAAGTAGACGGGCATGCCGGTGGCCATGCTGAACTGTTTGTGGCGTGCCATCTCGCTTCCCTGGTCCCAGGTGAGGGAGCCGCGGAGGTGGGCGGGCAGGGTCTGGATCGTGGCGACGAGGCCGTCGCGGACGGTCTCGGCGTCGTGGGCTCCGCCCGGCAGGTGAACGAGCATGGTGTAGCGGGTGCTGCGTTCGACCAGGGTGGCGATCGCGGAGCGCCCGCCTGCGCCGATGATCAGGTCGCCTTCCCAGTGTCCGGGCACGGCCCGGTCCTCGATATCGGCGGGACGGTCGCTGATCATCACCATCGGGTCGATGAAGCGTGGGGTGCGCCGCTCGGGGTCCCGGCGTGGTTTGCGGCGGGTCCGGCCGGAACGGATCGCGGCCTGCACCTCCCGCTTCAGGCCGCCGCGGGCCTGGAAGTACAGCGCTTGGTAGACCGTCTCCACGCTCACCCGCATGCTCTCGTCGTCGGGATACTCATTGTGCAGAGCGTGGCAGATCTGTTCCGGCGACCACCGCCGGCGCAGGTGGTCCTGGACGAAGCGGCGCAACGGTCCCTCGCGCAGCAGCTTGCGGTCCTTGGGCCGGGGTCTGCGTGCGGCGGCTGCCCGGTGGGCGGCGTAGGGCTGGTAGCCGTCGGTGCCGGAGTTCGCGTCGATCTCCCG